>NZ_JBVHTP010000003.1:0-109075 GCF_055565795.1 Streptomyces sp. NPDC028314 | reverse complement strand
AACGGTCCGTCGGGTAGTTGTGTCCTGCTGAACAACGCGGCCTTCGAGAAGGTGCGGGAGCCGGGCAAGAACCTGATCCGCCGGGCCCGCATCGAGCGCGTGAGCTGAGCGACCAGGGCCGATACAGGGCCACGAAGGCTACGGCGGGGACACGGGCATACCGTCCCCGCCGTAGCCATCCACCCCGTCGTGGACACGGACCGGGAACTGGCGTCTCGGCTTGGCGGGCCGGCCCGCCCGTCAGCGGCCGGGAGGGTCGGGCAGCCGACGGAGTTCGAGCAGAGCCAACGCGATCTTCACTGCGGTCGAAATCGTCAGGGCCTGCAGAAATGGCATGCCCATGAGCCACAGAGCCACCATCATGACCGTGAGCACCAGGAATGCCGGTAGCAGATTGGTTCGTTTGATCGCAGCCCGCAGGTGTCCGGCTCTGCTCCGAGGCTGATCCACGGAACCGGTCGGGCGCGCGGTGACGCCCTCCCCCTCGGCTTGCGGCATTGGCTGCTGCCCTTCCCTCGTACCCGTACCCGTACCCGTACCCGTACCCGTACTCGTCTCCGGCATCGAGCCTTGGGCGCGACCCGGCGGGCTGCCACCGCTGTCACCGTCCCCGCCGCCATCCGAGGTACAGGTTCACCTCACCGGGCCAGGTCCGTACCGCGGCGCCAGTCGCAGCGAGCCCTCGTGCCGCTCCTCCTCGACACCCGTGCGGCCTAGCACCTCACAGCGGGGCACCCGACCGACGCCTGTTGATACCGGGACTGGTGTGCGCGCCGTGGTACGGGATAGCAGAAGCCAAATCGGGCCGTGATCGCGAAAGGTGCCGCCTGTGTCCGAGGAGCAACGTAAACGGGGGCAAAGACTGCGGCTGCCCGTGAAGGCGGCCCTGCCCGGCCGCCACCCGCACGAGGACAAGGAGCCCGTCACCGACCGGGTGGTCTTCGGCGTGACGGCCGTGCTGACCTTGGGCTTCGTGATCTGGGGCGCCACGGCCACCAGCTCGCTGGAGAGCGTCTCCGACACCCTGCTGAACGGCCTGATGCACAACGCCGGCTGGGCGTTCGTCCTGGTCGCCTCGGGGTTCGTCGTCTTCGCGCTCTGGCTCGCCATCAGCAGGTACGGACGGATCGAGCTGGGCCAGGAGCACGAGAAGCCGGAGTTCAGCACCGTCTCCTGGGTCGCCATGATGTTCAGCGCCGGCATGGGCATCGGCCTGATGTTCTACGGCGTCAGCGAACCCCTCGCGCACTACACCACTCCGCCTCCGGGCACCGACCCCGCCGACTCGGCGGACGCCATGCAGACCGCGCTCGCCACCACGCTCTTCCACTGGACGCTGCACCCGTGGGCCATCTACGCGGTGGTCGGCCTGGCCATCGCGTACAGCACCTTCCGGCGCCGCAGGCGGCAGACGATCAGCGCCGTCTTCGTCCCGCTCCTCGGGAAGAAGCGCGCCGAGGGCGCACCCGGCCGGGTGATCGACATCCTGGCGATCTTCGCCACGCTGTTCGGCTCCGCCACGTCCCTGGGGCTCGGCGCGCTCCAGATCGGCAGCGGCATGCACGAGGTGGGCTGGCTGAGCAAGGCCGGGACGGGGCTCCTCGTCGCCATCATCGGCGTGCTGACCGTCTGCTTCGTCTTCTCCGCCGTCTCCGGCGTGGAGAAGGGCATCCAGTGGCTCTCCAACATCAACATGGTGCTGGCCGTCGTCCTCGCGGTCTTCGTGTTCGTCGTAGGCCCCACCATCATGGTCCTCGACCTGATCCCCACCTCCCTCGCCGCCTACTTCGACGAGCTGCCCCAGCTGATCGGCCGCACCGAGGCGTCCACCGGCGGCGGTGACGTCGCCGACTGGCTGAGCAGCTGGACGGTCTTCTACTGGGCCTGGTGGATCTCCTGGACGCCGTTCGTCGGTATGTTCATCGCCCGCATCAGCCGGGGCCGTACGATCCGTCAGTTCGTCGGCGGCGTCATCCTGGTGCCCAGCGCAGTGAGCCTGGTCTGGTTCGCCATCTTCGGCGGTACGGCCATGCGCCTGAAGGAGCAGGGAAAGCTCGGCGGCGCGACGACGCCCGAAGCGCAGCTCTTCGGCGTGCTCCAGGAGTTCCCGATCGCCGGTGTGATGAGCCTGCTCGTGATGATCCTGGTCGGCATCTTCTTCGTCTCCGGCGCCGACGCGGCGTCGATCGTGATGGGCACCCTCTCCCAGAGGGGCACCTTCGAACCCGCCCGGTTCGTCGTCGTCTTCTGGGGCGTGGTGACCGGTGGCGTGGCGGCCGTGATGCTGCTCGTCGGTGAGGGCAAGGGCGACGCCCTCGCGGGCCTGCAACACTTGACGATCCTCGTCGCGGCCCCGTTCGTCCTGGTGATGATCGGCATGTGCTGGGCCCTCTTGCGGGACCTCCGCCAAGACCCGCTGATCGTCCGCGGCGAACTCGCCGAGGAGGCGATGGAGGAGGCCGTGATCGCGGGCCACGAGAAGTACGAGGGCGATTTCGAGATCCGCATCGGCCCGGCGCAGGACGAGGCACCCGGGAAAACGAAGGACGACCCCGACCGCAAGGACCCGGGAGCCCCGCCCCCGGCCCCCTGACGGGCGCACCCCCGCCGCACGGCCCCGCCCGGGCCCCGCGCCAGGACGGTCCGGCCGGCGGCTGGCGAGTGCGAGGTCGGGTGCCGCCGCAGCGATGAGTCTGGCGGCGCCCGCGGGTCTACCTACTGAACGGGATATCCAACGCATAGGGAGCACGTCATGGGCCTCATTCACATCGAGCTGTTCGCAACCCTCGATCTCGTCGGGCAGGCGCCCGGCGGCCCGGACGAGGACCCGGTGGGCTTCCCGTTCGGCGGCTGGCAGGCGCCCCTGCTGGACGAGGTCGCCGGGGCGCAGGTCGGTGCCGCGTACGAGGGCACGGACGCCCTCCTGCTCGGCCGGCGGACCTACGACATCTTCGCCGCCTACTGGCCCCACCAGGAGGGCGGCGAGGACAACGAGATCGCCACGCTCTTCAACAGCGTCCCGAAGTACGTGGCCTCCCGCGGCCGGCCCGACCTCTCGTGGGCCGGGTCCACGCAGCTCGGCCCGGACCTCGCCGGCGCGGTGCGCGAGATCCGTGACCGGCACGAGCACGTGAAGGTCGTCGGGAGCCTGAACCTCGTACAGACCCTTCTGCGCGAGAAGCTCTTCGACCGTCTCGACCTGTGGGTGCACCCGATCGTGCTCGGCGTCGGGAAGAAGGTGTTCGACGATGGCGCGGTGCCCACCAACGTCAGGCTCCTCGAACCGCCGGCAGCCAGCCCGAAGGGCACCGTGTATCTGCGTTACGGGCTCGTCGACGGCATCCCCGCGACGGGGGACATGAGCGCACCCGATCGCGGTGTCGGAAGCGACGACTGAAGCCGCGCCGCGCCCGGGGGCCCGTCCCCCCGGGACCTCGTATTCCCCATCGGCTGGCCCGCCCACGCCCCACCGGGGTCTCAGTCGGTGACGAGGTCCTCCGGGGTGGATCGGGCGAGTTCGACGAGCGTGGCGAGCGCCTGGGACAGGACGTCCGGCTGTGGGGAGGCGAGCCCCAGGCGAACGGCGTTGGGCGCGTGGTTGGCGCCGACGGTGAACGCGGCCGCCGGTACCACCCCGATGCCGTGCCGCGCGGCGGCGGCGACGAACGTGTCCGCCCGCCAGGGGCGCGGCAGTTGCCACCAGCAGTGGAAGGAACGCGGCTCGGTTCGCACGGTGAACCCGGCGAGGTGCCGGGCCGCGACCTCCTGCCGTACCGCCGCCTCCCGCTGTTTGGCGGCCACCAGCTTCTTCACGGTGCCGTCCTGCTGCCAGCGGTGGGCGGCCTCCATGGCGAAACGCATGGGGGCCCAGCCGCCCGACCGCAGGGAGGCGGCGACCTCACCCGCCAGGGTGGCGGGGGCCACCGCGAAGCCGAGGGTCAGACCGGGGGCGACCCGCTTGGACAGGCTGTCGATCAGGACGGTTCGTTCGGGGGCGTAGGCGGCGAGCGGCGGCAGTTCGTCGCGCAGGAACGCCCAGATGGCGTCCTCGACCGCAGGGAGCCGCAACCGCAGCAGGACCTCGGCCAGACGTTCGACGCGCTGCTCGGACATCGTGAGCGAGAGCGGGTTGTGCAGTCTCGGCTGTACGTAGACGGCGTGCAGCGGGGCCCCGGCGTGGGCCTCCTCGACGGCCTCCGGGATCAGCCCGTCGTCGTCCATGGCGAGCGGGACCAGGGTGATGCCGAGCCTGGCGGCCACGGCCTTGATGACGGGGTACGTGAGCTCCTCGACGCCGAGACGCCCGCCTGGTGGCACGAGGGCGGTGATGACGGCCGAGAGGGCCTGTCGTCCGTTGCCCGCGAAAAGGACCCGAGAGGGGTCGGGGCGCCAGTTTCCGCGGGCGAGGATGTCGGCGGCGGACTCCTGGACGGCCGGGAGGCCGGACGCGCCCACCGGCCTCAGCGCGTGCCCGAGGGCGTCGGGGCGCAACAGTCCCTTCAGCCCTTCCGCAAGGAGTGCGCTCTGCCCGGGTACGGCCGGGTAGTTGAGCTCCAGGTCGATCCGGCCGACCGCCGGTTCCGTGAGGGCGGGGGCGGGGGATCCGGATCCGGCGGATACCGCGCGCACGAACGTCCCGCGTCCCACCTCGCCCACCGTCAGGCCGCGGCGGGCCAGTTCCTTGTACACGCGCGTGGCGGTGGAGTTGGCGATGCCGTGCTGCCGTGCGAACTCGCGCTGTGTCGGGAGGCGATGGCCGGGCCGGAGGGAACCGGCCGCGATCTCCGCGGCCACCGCGTCCGCAACGCTCTGGAAGTTCTTGGTCATACCAGTTCCCCTCGTCCGCCCGGCGGGCGTTCATCCAACCACAGGATTGCACTCAGTGCAATCCTGTGGTTGCACTGAGCTAGGGACGGTAATACCCTCTCGTATTGCACCGATTCCAAGGAGAGGAGCTCCGGGCTCAGTGAACACGACGACAACCAATCCCTTACTGCTCGTCAGCACCTCCACGTGCCTGCCCGATTGCCGCCGGTGCGGCTTCGACTCACACTCGATCGGCCGGGACGCGATCCCCAAGGCGATACGGAAGTCCACGGCCTACCGGGACATGACCCCGCTGTTCCACACTCGACTCAATGCAATCCTGGGTGCACCACCGAATGCACCGAGGGTGGACCTCACCCACGACCTCGCCGTCGCCCAGCACGTCCACAACGCCGCCAAGTCACCTGCGGAGGACGGCGATGCGCCGTACCAAGAAATGAGGGAATGGCGTGCTTGAACCGAGCGGGATCCTCGGCGTGACGGTGGTGGCACTCGGCATGGTTCTCACCCCTGGCCCGAACATGATCTATCTCGTCTCCCGGAGCATCACCCAGGGCCGGCGCGCCGGGCTGATCTCCCTCGGCGGTGTGGCACTGGGTTTCATGCTGTATCTGGTCGCCACGAACGTGGGCCTGTCGGTCGTGTTCATCGCCGTGCCCGAGCTGTACTTCGCGGTGAAGCTGGCCGGCGCCGCCTACCTCGCCTACCTGGCCTGGAACGCCCTGAAACCGGGCGGCGTCTCCCTCTTCCACCCGCAGGAGGTGCCGTACGACTCGCCGGGCAGACTCTTCACCATGGGCCTGGTGACGAACCTGCTCAACCCGAAAATCGCCATCATGTACCTCTCCCTCATTCCCCAGTTCATCGACCTGGACAGCGGCCACGTCCTCTTCCAGGGCCTCGCACTCGGCTCGATCCAGATCGTGGTCAGCGTCGCGGTCAACCTGACCATCGTGCTCGCCGCCGCCACGATCGCGGGCTTCCTGTCCCGCCACCCCTCCTGGCTGAAGGTGCAGCGCTACCTGATGGGCACGGTGCTCGGCGCCCTCGCCGTATCCCTGGCCATCGAGACGTCGGCCCCGGCCAGCCACTCTCAGTCAACGCCGCTGAGATAGACCCGGCTGGTGCGGTCGTCGACCTGGACCACTGCGACCTTCAGCCAGTTGAGGTTGTCCTCGCACGGCGCGCACACCTGGCCCTCGCGGACCCTCGCCAGCAGATCGGGCTCCGGCAGCCCCAAATGCGTGAACGGCGTCGATGGGTTGGTGCTGCGGGCGAGTGGCTGTTCCCGCAGGCTGAGGGGTTCCTCGGGCTTCAGCTGTGCGACGAACTTGTCCACCTCGCCCGTGGGGAGGACGAATGCCATGATCAGGCCGTCGTCCTGCAGCCCCTCCAGGTGCGCCGCCTTCGCCTCGGTTGCCGCCGCAGGCAACTGCACCTGCAACGTCTTGGCGACCGACTCCACGGAGGCCCCGTCCACCCAGTGCGACACCTGCCCCGATGAGCGGTCCGCTGCCGGGGTGCCGTTCCCCGTCGTCCCCGAACACCCGGTCGCCAGCCCGGTGAGCACGGCCACCCCGGCGACCAGTGCCGGGTGCCACCAGTTTCGCGCGCCCACGTTCATCGGGCGTCCCCGTTCCGGCCGATGTCCGTACGTGTGCCGTCCCGTCCCGGGTCCTTCGGCTCAGGCCAGGATCCGCCCGAACTCAGGTCGTGCTGCTGCACCGAACTGCTTCCCCTCATGTCGAATTCCCTGGCCTGTCCCGTCGTGTGCATTCGGGCCATATCGGCGTCGGTCACCGTGGTCGGACCGATGGGTGTGGCCTTTCCGGGATCCCAGTTGTACCGGTCCCACACATTGACCTGATAGTCGATGTTGACCTGCGGTTTGCCGTCCGGGCCCGGCAGTGCCGTCACGACACCCGTGGTATTCGTCATGGCGCTGCCCACGGCCAGGTACCAGTTTGCCGTGCCGTCCGGACCCTTGTCGTGGGTGTAACCCTGACCCGAGGTCTCCACGGGGATCGCGACGGGTTTGCCGCCCGACTGCGCGAAGGCGTCCAGGGCCTGGCGGCGCCATTCGTCCTCCTGCTTGGCGCGCGTCGTCGCCGACACGTCACGCAGGACCGTGTCGTTCTCTTCGCTCAGCATCCGGTCGACGTCGAGGTCGAGGGTCTTGCCGGTCCCGTTCAGATAGTGATCCATGTGCCGGGCCGCATCCGTCTTGCCGATGAAGTCACCGCTGTTCGAGATCCCGTTGGCCTGGAACTCCTTCCAGTAGTCTCCGAAGCCGGGTGAATCGACGTCGTACGGTCCCGCGCCGTCGTCAGCGGCCACTCGCTTGACCGAAGGGGTCAACAGACCTGCCGCCAGCAGGTCGTCCTTGTGCTGCGTCCACAGCTGCGCCCGGGCCTCGGGACTGAGGGATTGCCACAGCCGCCGCAGCTCCGCGCGCTGCTTGTCGTTGGCATCTTCCCCCAGCCCGGCGATTTTCACGGCGCGGGGCAGCATGTCCTGGTCGAGCGACGTGTACGCCGCGTGGCCGGCGTTGGTCGGATCGCCGCCGTGGCTCGCGCGCAGCGCACGTACCGCAGCTGCGTCCACCTCGGTGGCGTGGCTCACGATCCCGGTCAGTGTGTCTGCGTACCACTGCATCATGTCGCGTTTTCTCTGCCCGGGCCCGCCCACCTCGCAAATGAGGGCATCCGCGATCACTATGGTCCCGTCCTTGCGTCCGGTGACGCTGAAGCCCTTCGCCTTGGCCTCGGCGGTCACGCTCCTGGCCTGCTGCTGGATGCTTTTCAGTTCGGTGTGCGCGTCATCGAGGACACTGAAGATGCTCTGCGCCTCCTTGTGGAGGTCCTCGAACTCCTTCACCGTTTTGCCGACGAAGTCACGGGTCACGCCTGCGTTGACACCCTCCCAGCGTGCCTTGTCAGCCTTCGCCTTCATGCCGTCGCGCGCCTCGCCGCCAAGCCGCTGCATCTCCCCGGCTACGCGCTTCCAGTCGGCGACCGCCGTCCCCAGTTTGCCGAGGTCGATTTCCATGAGTTCGGTGTAGTTCACGATGCGTTCTTCCCCTACTTGAAGTACTCGTTGAGGCGGGAAACGGACACGGCCGAGCCGTCGCGATTCCGGAGGGACGCGGCGATCGCGGCGTCGTTCTCGGCGTGCGCCTTCTTCGAGTAGTCCAGGTGGTTCGATATGTGCGCACAGGCCTGAAGGATGCTCTTGGCCTGCGAGGTCCACACGGATACCGTCGTCTCCAGCTCATTCCCGAGGGCGAAGTTGCTGCCTTTCAAGGCTGCTGCTGCCTGCATCGTGGAGCCGGCCCCCTCCTTGTCGGCGCCAGCGCCGGCGATGTCAGCCCCCTTCTGCAACTGGCTGTAGAGCAAGAAGGCCTCATGGCCCACAGCGCCGAGGTCGTCCTGGTGCACGACAAGGTCGTCCTGTCCGCCGCCCGTGGGGCCGCCCGGCAGTTGGTTGAGTCGCATCGAGGCTTGCTGTTGCGCGGTTACGTCCGCTTTTGCGCTATCCCATTCATCCCATGCCATCACACCATTGGATCATGACCCGATGACATGCCGATCGGCATGTAGGGAAAGGGGGTTGGGGCAAGGCCTTGGGGGAGCGCCTTGAGGGGTCGGGTGCGGTCTCACCCTTGAGTCCACGCCGCGGCGGGGGCGAGGCGGCCGTGGGTGCGTCGGCAGTAGAGCAGCAGGGCGAGCTCGTGTATCGGCATGGGGCTGCGTCGGGGTTGTGCTGAGGACCGCTCCAAGGTGTGGGAAGGTTCCCGGTCCCGGGGGAAGGCCCTCAGGCAGGCAACCCCGTCCGTACCCCCTGCCGCAGCATCTCCGCCGCCCCCACGTTCCGGTACCGCTCCACCAGCCCCTCCAGCAACCGCTCCGTCCTCGCGTCTTCCGGCGTATAGATCCACATCTTCACGTCCGGCGATGACGCGATCGCGAATGCCGTCGTCGTCACCCCGAGCAGCTCCCCGTCCACCGTCCAGAACGACTTCCGCCGCGTCTCCGAGGCGGCCACCTCGTGCCTGGCCCATACCTCGGCAAACTGCGGGCTCGTCTCCGACAGCTTCCGGATGAACTCGGTCCAGTGCGGATCGCCCAGCCGCTGCCCCGACGCCGACCGCAACTGCGCCACCATGAAGGACGTCTCCCGCTCCCACTCCACCAGCGGCTGCAGATGCTGTCCGACCGTGAACAGGTGCCACATGATGTTGCGCTCCGCTTCCGGCACCAGCACGATCGCCGGATCGAGCGCTGCGTACGCGTCGTTGAAGGCGAGCAGGTCGTATCGCGCGCTGACGATGCTCGCCGGCAGCGGAGTCAGCGCATCCAGGATCGTCTGGTTCTCCGGCGGCTGCGGCTGCCGCCCCGACGCGTCCAACGGCACGCTGGGCACGTCCGCGAGCCGGTACAGATGGTCGCGTTCCGTCCGGTCGAGTTTCAGCGTCCGCGCGATCGCGTCCAGGACCTGGACGCTCGGGTTGATACGCCGCCCCTGCTCCAGCCACGTGTACCAGGCGACGCCGATCCCGGAGAGCTGCGCGACCTCCTCGCGCCGCAGCCCCGGCGTACGCCGGCGCGTGCTGTGCGAGATGCCCACGTCCTGCGGTGTGACCCGTTCACGCCGGAGCCTGAGGAACGCCCCCAGTTCGGAGCGTCTGTGTGCCTCGTTGCCTGCGGCGGCCGGGTGTTTGTCGTGCGTCACCATCACAGTGTGCGGGACGCTTTCACACCGTAGCCAGATACCCCCGCTACCGGGATAACTGGGTATCTGGTAGCGGTATGTCACCACCAGGATCATCGCCGTCATGAATGAGACGACACAGAACCGGGCTGCCATGGCGGACCCCGGAGCCATCCCGCCGCCGGCTCCGGACACGGCAGCACACCACCGTCACAACAACCGCTTGCTGGTCGTCATGCTGGGCGCCGTCTTCATGGCCCTGCTCGACTCGACCATCGTCAACATCGCGGCCCCGACCATCCGTACCGACCTCGGCACGAGCGGCTCGGCGCTCCAGCTGATCGTCTCCGGCTACACCATCGCGTACGCCACTTTGCTGGTCACCGGTGCCCGCCTCGGCGCCCGCAACGGCTTCCGCGCCATGTTCCTGTTCGGGGTGATCACGTTCACCGCGGCCTCGCTCGGCTGCGGTCTTGCCCCCAACTCTGGCGTCCTGATCGGCGCCCGCTTGGTGCAGGGCATCGGCGCGGCCATGACGATGCCGCAGATCTACAGCTTGATTCAGCTCCGTTTCGAAGGCGCCGCCCGTGCCCGGGCGTTGAGCCTGTATGCGGCGACCATCGGCCTTGGCGTGGTCGTCGGTCAGGTCGCCGGCGGTCTGCTGGTCAGCGCCGACCTCTTCGGCAGCGGCTGGCGCGCGGTATTCCTGATCAACGTGCCGATCGGCGTCGTACTCGTCATCGCCGGACTGCGTCTGCTGCCGCATGGCAAGCCGGCCGGCTCCAAGGGCTTGGACGTCCTCGGCCTGATCACCTTGACCGTGGCCCTGCTTCTGCTGGTCGTCCCGCTGGTGATGGGCCACGAGCGGGGGTGGCCCCTGTGGATGCAGATCTCCCTCGTCGCGTCCGTCCCCATGCTCGTGGTCTTCACCCTCGTCGAGCGGGCGGTCGCACGGCGGGGCGGTGCGCCCCTGGTGCCCGGCAGGGTGCTGAAGACGCCCGGGCTGGTCCCCGCCGCGACCGCGATGTTCTTCGCGATGGCCGGGTACGCCGGTTTCCTGTTCTCCTTCTCCCAGCACATGCAGTCCGGGCTCGGCGAATCAGCGACCCGTACCGGCCTTGTCTTCGCACCGCTCGCCCTCGGCGTGGCGACCGGCAGCCTCACCTGGCAGAAGGTGCCCGAACGGCTCCACCGGCCGCTGATCGCCACCGGGTGCGCGGTCGCGGCGCTCGGATACCTCGGCATCGGCTTCGACATGCGCTCGAACGGGCACGGTGGTTTCGCCCTGCCGCTGCTCCAACTGGTCGTCGGTATCGGCATGGGTTACGTCACCAGCCCGCTGCTGACCGTCTCGCTCGCCAAGGTCAGGCCGGCCGATGTGGCGGACGCCAGTGGAGTGATGACGACCTCGGCCCAGATCGCCCAGGTGCTCGGCATCGCGGCGTACGGCAGCGTGTATCTGAGCGCCGTCGGCAGCCACACCGCGAACGCGTCGGCGCACGCCATCTCCGTGACCGCGATGCTCGTCGCGGTCGGCGCGCTGGCGGGCGGTCTCGTCTCGCTGAAGCTGCCGAGCAAGCACCGGTAGCTGTTCGCTGGTCCGGCGGCGTATGACCGGACCCGCGAGGCATATGGGGCGGATCCCGCACGACGGAGGCTTGCCGGTCCGTCATCGGCGGCGGTGCGAGCTTGGACGCAGCCGACCGTCACCTGAGGCAACGCCGGGCCGCAGCCCGCAGCCCGCAGCCGCACCG
Source organism: Streptomyces sp. NPDC028314 (assembly GCF_055565795.1). Taxonomy (NCBI): domain Bacteria; kingdom Bacillati; phylum Actinomycetota; class Actinomycetes; order Kitasatosporales; family Streptomycetaceae; genus Streptomyces; species Streptomyces sp. NPDC028314. Next base: position 97,784 of record NZ_JBVHTP010000003.1, on the reverse strand, counting down.
CCCCCGACCTGGCCTCCCGCCTGCCGGCGTCGCCCTCGACGTCCTCCAGGTCTGTTGGATGACTCTGGCGTCGATCGGGGGGCCGGAGAACGCGTTGGGACCGGAAGTACAAGATCGGCAGGGCCTACCGATTTCGGCTGCGGGTGGGGTATCCCTGAAAGGCGGCCCCGATCGGGGGTCGTTGCCCCCTGGAAGGACACTTGCCGTGGACGGCTGGTACGTGGACGACCGTTGCTTCAACTGCGATGTCGCTCGACAGCTCGCGCCCGAGCTGATCGGCGAGGCTGACGGAAAGTCCCAGATTCTGCGCCCGCCGCGCGATGAAATGGAGACCGGCCGCTTACACGCAGCCGTCTTCGCCTGCCCCACCCGCTCGATCCGCCCTACCTCCGGGCAACCGGACCAGGGGCTCGATCCCTTTCCGATGGCTTTGGACAGCGGCGTACTGTTGTGCGGGCACAACTCACAGCACACGGCCGGGGCCAATTCCTACCTGCTTCTGCGGCCCTCCCGGACGGTCATGATGATCGACACACCGCGCTGGAGCCGTGAACTCGCCGAGCGCTACGCAGCATCGGGCCAGGTCACCGATGTGCTACTCACCCACCGCGACCACGCCGCACACGGCCGCCGCTACGCGGACCATTTCGGCGCCCGGCTGTGGATCCACGAGGGCGACCTCGATGCGGCGCCGGACGCGGACCAGGTGATCGGGGGTCTCGAACCTCTGGAGATCAGCGAGGGGGTCACCGCCCACCCGCTGCCCGGACACACTCGGGGCAGCGTGCTCTACCTCGCAGACGACCGGTACTGCTTCAGCGGGGACAGCTTCTACTGGTCACGCACCACCGGTGATCTGGAAGTCGCGGAAAGCGTGACCTGGTACTCCATTGAGGAGCTGGCCGCCTCACTGGCCAGGGCGGCCGGACGGCTCCGGTTCGAATGGGTCCTGCCGGGCCACGGCGATCGCCGGCGGCTGCCCGCCGACGAGATGTCGAGTCGGTTGAAAACGCTGGCAGAGCGCACGCGACTGTTGCAGCCCCGACCGGTCGACTTCACCGCCGTTCGCTGGTGAACGGGCCCCGACCGAGCCGCACCCCCATGGCATCGGCCCCGGAGAACGTAAACCTCGGCACCCGCCGGTGGCGTCGCCTGAGCATCAGCCGGCACGCCCTGCTCACGCTGGTCCGTCGCCGGGCGGAGGCACGCCTACGCCGACCAGGCAACGGCCGAATCGGTGAACCTGAAACCACGTCAACCCGCCTGACCAGCTGGTCAGCCACTCCCACCCAGCGGGGGAACCTCACGGCATGCGCTGCCTAGTATTCCAGCCGTAGATCGTGATCTCGATGGTGAGGGGCGCCGAGGCCAGCGTGGATCATCTCGCCCGAGATCGCCCACGCCGTCACGGGCGTCGGCTCCTTCTTCGTCTACCCGAGTTCACCGAGACGGAGGGCGTCCCGTATCTCGCTGAGCTTCGCGGTCGTTGCCGGGGTCTGCTCCTGCGTTTGTTCGGCGAGTCGGAGGGCGCCGTCAATCTCGCTGAGCTTCAGGGAGGACAGGACGGCCTCCCGCTCTATCAGGTCGTCCCGGGACACAGTGGTCAGCCACGTGCACGGGGTGAAGCCTGGACGCGGGAACGCGAGGCGCAGCACGCCTTCGAACGGCAGTCCTTCACCGGCGCCCACCATCACTTCGATGCCCAGACCGCCGATGTCGACGCCCGCCGGAGCGACGACCTGCATCACCCGGATCCCGGACGTGTCCTCTCCCGACAGCAGTACGACCAACCTCCGCTCGTCGAACTGAACCCACCAGACTTCGCCACGTTGCACAAGTCCTCCAACTACAGGACGGCAGGCACACGCTGCGCGACCCTGACGTGCTGTGGAGACGGGCGCGGCCACCGTTGGTCATCGGTGTGTGAAGACAAACGTTCATGCTGTGGCCGCAGGTCACAGCCTAGACCCTGCCCCGCTGGCAGGAAGCGTTCGAGGGCCTGATGAGCCGGATAGCGGGACGGTTCACGCGGGTGGAATCCCGGTGCCGGGCCCGGAAGTTGGTACTCGGCCTGCTGTCCCGACCTGCCGCGCAAGAGCTGCTGGACCATCGCCGAGTGGGCCGGGGACAAAACCCCGGACGGCATGCAGCACCTGCTCGGGCGGGCCAAGTGGGACGCCGACCAGGTCCGCGACGACGTGCGCGCCTACGTGGTCGAGCATTTGCACGACGACGAGGCTGTCCTGGTTGTCGACGAGACCGGCGACGTGAAGAAGGGCACCGACACTGTCGGTGCTCAGCGGCAGTACACCCGCACCGCGGGCAGGATCGAGAACGCCCAGGTCGCCGACGCCGGCCGCCGGGCCGCCTGGGTCGCGGGAGACGAGGTCTACGGCGGCAACCCGAGGCTGCGCGCCGCGCTGGAGGAACGCGGCACCGGCTACGTCCTCGCGGTGGCCTGCTCGCACGAACTCACCACAGTTGCCGGGAAGTTCCGCGCGGACACGCTGGCCAGGAAGGTGCCCAAGAGGGCCTGGCAGAAGCTGTCCGCAGGGGCCGGAGCCAAGGGCCACCGCGTCTATGACTGGGCCGTCATCGACCTCACCGACCCCCGGCCCGGGAGCCAGCAGGTGCTGATCCGCCGCAACCGCGGCACCGGCGAACTCGCGCACTACCGCTGCTACTCGCCGGTCGCAGTGCCGCTGACCACCCTGGTGCGCGTCGCTGGATCAAGGTGGCGGGTCGAGGAGTTTTTCCAGTCCGGCAAGGGCTTGGCGGCCTTGGACGAGCACCAGGTCCGCCGCTACTCGTCCTGGTCCCGCTGGGTCACCCTGGCCATGCTGGCGCACGCCTTCCTCGCCGTCGTCCGCGCGAACGAACGCGACCGTCATCCCTCACCCGACGAGCTGATACCGCTCACCTGCAACGAGATCCAATGACTGTTCATCACGCTCGTCATCCAACGCGTCTTTGACCCTGTCCACCGGCTTGGCTGGTCCGTCTGGCGACGCCGCCACCAGGCCCGATCCCAGACCAGCCACTACCGACGACAAGCCGCTCAAGCATGAAGATCACGATCTATGGCTGGAGTGCAAGATGGCTGTGCCATGACTTAGCAATATGCTGTGCGAAACGGCAGCACAGGCGGACCGGCATGGCAGCTGCAGCTGCAGCTGTAGCTTTCGCCAAGCTCTTGTTTCTGGAAGCGAAAAGGGTTCAGGACCCGGATGGTGCGGACGAGATCCTCGTCGGTAGAGGTGACGGCGGTCCCGTTGAAAAGGTACGAATGCGCGTAGGGGACGTGTTCGAGTTCGACGAGCGGTTCGTGCCGTTCGTTCACCAAGCGCCGATTGACGTGGTTCCGCACGAAGCGAATGAGGCAACCGACCAGGTCAGCTTCATCGGGGGAGCGAAGATCATCCCCTCCGAGGTAGGTCTTGGAGAACGAACGCAGGCAATCGGCGCGCTGTCTTCGTCTCTGTACGAACTGACCTGCAAAGTCCTTTGACGACCCGGCATGGGCCATTGAGCCCTTGCCGTCATCAGTCTCGCAATGGTCCGTCGGCCCGCGAAAAGCGACCGCCTCAGAAACAGTCCGGACGGCCCGGGCAGCCTGCAACAGCATTGGCTTCAGGCCCAGCGCATCCTGCATCGGGCGACGCGAGTCCGCGCTGCCTCTGCCCACCCCCACAACATCAATGATCAGAGTGCTCGCGGTCGGACTCGGGCGCGGGGTGCGCCACGAACCGGCTCAGCCGATAGGTGGTCTGCTGCACCAGACGGCCACACAGCGTCTCGATCCGGATCATCGACCCGTCGATCCGTGCTTCTCGAAGACGGCGCAGTTGCGCGCGTATCTCCGACTCGTCCCGAGTCTCGAAGACCACCTCCCACCGTCCCGTATCCGGCGCAGTGCGAGCAGCCAGCCGCTGCCTCTCGGCCGCTTGCCGCCGCTTCCTCTTCCCCTGTCCTGGCACTGGCACAGAATCGCTGGCCGACGTCAGGACGGCAAGAGAATTGAACCGAGCACCACGTCCCGGCCCAGTGATGATTCGTCAGACAGGCTCTGGAACGATGACGAAAACCGATCTGTGATGCAGGTTCGCGCGCGATTGCAGCAGGTCAGGTAGTACCTCCTCGTTTCGGCCAGCCTCCCTCGACGGCCGGGCCCGCGTCCGCAGGGATGTTCGCTGCCACCAGCGCTGCGGCTTCACCAGCAGTGAGCCCGGAACCCAGCACACGTGACGGGGACGGTGTGGAATGTGGTGTGACCACGTTCCACAATCCCTCTCCAGCCGGAATCAGACGCGGAACCTCCTCGTGGAACGGATCCGCGGTGCTGCTGAGCAGGCTGAACTGGCCGTGCGAGGGAAACGGGAAGAAGACGCGAAGCGGCGGCTTCGCATACAGCGCCTCGGCCAGTTCGGCGTCGCCCAACCTGATCGCCCGCGAGCGTTCCAAGGTCAGTCGCCAGGCAGTCGACACGATCCTTCCGGTCGGTGCGGCGCTCAGCGGGTCCGCCGCGAGCAACGCCCACTCGCGGCGCAGTTGGCTGATCGGTGAGCCATTACGCCATTCGTGCAGGATGGCGGCAACCACTGCGAGGTCATCGGTACTGCCGAAGGCGCCCCAGGGCCAGCCGGAATCCGAGGAGATCTCGATACGGAACTCGCGTTCGTTGTCGTTCGTCGCATATACCGCGAACCGTGCCTCCCCACGTGCGCAGCATGCGGCGACAGCGGGGTCGAACCCCTCAACGGGCTCCATAGGGTCGGCGCTGCGTCCGTGGCGAGCTGCCTCGCATGTCAACGCCTCTCTCAGACCTCCTGGCACAGCCAACTCCGGATAGAGCTCGACTGACACTTCGCTCGAATGTTCGCTCATGCGCACACCCTAGGTGTATTGATCACGAGCGTTGTTGACCGCTACAGCAATGAACCACTGACGACTCAACGCGACCCGCGCCGACGTCCTGGGTCACATCGCCAGGACGGACGCCGACTGCGAGATCCGGGCCGTCACTGGCACCGACGAGGTGATTCTCAGCGGCATATCAGAGCCGCATCTACGGGACCTGGTCGCCCGCCTGCGCGACGGTTTCGGCGAGGACTTCGACACCGGTGCCCCGCGGGTGAAGTACCGGGAGACCATCACCGCACCTGTCCGCGCGGTGGAGGGGAGGATCATCAGGCAGGCCGGCGATCGAGGCGGGTACGCCCACGTCGTGCTGGACCTGGACCCGCTGGACCCGCAGCACCCACTGGAGCCCCATGAACCCCGTCCGGTATACGAATTTGTCGACACGAGCGCCGACGGAGCGATACCCCGCAACTTCATTCCCTCGGTGCAGGAGGGCGTCGAGGGCGCCCGCTGGCCGGGGTGCTCGCCGGCTACCCCGTAGTGGACCTGACGGTGACCGTCACCGGCGGCTCTCACCATCGAGTGAACTCCGCGCTCTGACCTTCCAGATCGCCGCAGCCGAGGCCTTCCGGAACGCGGTCCAACGAGCCGCCCCCATCCTGCTGGAACCCGTGATGAGCGTGGCGGTCACCGCGCCCTCCTCCACCACGGACGCCGTCACCGCGGACCTGGCCCAGCGCCGTGGCGACATCCAGGCGGTACAGGAATCGGCCGACGAAACCCTCATCCTCGCCCTCGCCCACGCCCACGCTCCGCTCAGCGAACTGCGCGGCTACGAGGCCGCATTGCGCACCCTCACTGACGAACAGGGCAGCCACAGCATGGAGCTCCTCGCCTACGCCCCCACCCCGATCACGGAATTGGAATCCATCCTCAAGGTCGGCGTCGGAAGCCGGCGCTGACGGTAGGACGTCGACCTGGAGGATCAGGACGGCTGGGAAGACGCCAGGGAACGACGCCGAACAAGGTCAAGGGGCACAGTACGCGCGGTTCGCGGGGCGGCCGGAGATCTTCCGGCGCGGGTGCTGCGGAAGGGCGCCTGCTACAAGTCCAAGCCGCTCGCCCAACCCCTCGCCACGGCCCGGCATCAGCCGCCCTCGACCTTGTTCAGTCGTGGGGGAGCGGTGTGGTCCGCGCCCGGTCGGCGCCAGGGGCGGAACGTAGCCGAAGAAGGTACGCCGCAGTCAGCGCAACGGTGCGGTCGTCGTCATGTGATAGCTCCACAAGGGCACATGTCGCCTTCGTCCCCGGGATGGCTGCCAGCGCCTGGGCCAGCCTTCCGCGTGCAGGCTGCGCTTCAGCGGTGTCGTGGGCGAGGCGATCGACGAGCCCGGTCGCGATCTGATCCGCCATCGCGGTGTCGCTCGCCACAGCGCCCAGCGCATCGGCTGCATCGGTGTCGTTCATTCCTTCCGCGATCATGTCGATGAGCGCCGGAACGGCATCGGCCACTCCACGTGTCCCGAGCGCCACAGCCGCATACCCCCGGACCACGACGTCGGCGCTGGCGAGGGCCTGCCGCAGGTGCGCGGTAGCCTCACCGCCGGTCATCTCGGCGAGGGATCGAACGGCACGTTCCCGCACCGCGGCCACCGGTGAATCGAGGGCTTCCGCCAGCAGCGCCGAGCCGCCGTCGCCACCGTCGCCCGACCGCGCGAGCGCCCATCGAAGGGCTCCTGCGACGTTCGGCTCCGCCTCGCTCAGTACCGCCTCGACCAAGGCCTCCACCGGCACCGGAACCTCGCCGGCCGAGGAAAGGGCCGCGCGCTGACGCGCGTCGGCGCTCTTCGAGCCGAGTGCCTGGAGGAGCGCAACGACCTGGAGGGCGTCTTCCCAGCCGGCAGGCTCGGCGGCCTCGATCCGGCGTAGCCGCGTCAGCAATTCGGTCTCGGCCGCGATGCGTTCGCGAGTCTGACGGACGAGGTCGCCGACGAGCGCCGAGGCCGTGAAGTCGGGATCGTCGAGTGCGCGCCCGATCTCACGCAGCGAGAGCCCCAGCGACCGCAGGCTCTCGATATGGAAGATCCGCCGGATGTCCTCCCTGGAGTACTCCCGATATCCGGATCCCCTACGACCGGAAGGCCGTACGAGGCCGAGCGACTCGTAATGTCGGAGCATGCGGGCACTGACCCCGGACCGTCGCGCCACCTCACCGATCAACACGTCCTATCGTCCCTCCTGGCCGGTCCCGCCGAGAGCCACGACGCGCTTCGCTTCCTCGATCGCGAACTCGAATCCGGCATCCGGGTCGCGCAGCAGCCGTTGCGTGGCGAGCGCGTGTGTTCGTACGTGTGGGTCAGGGTCCGTCGTCGCAACACGCAGAGCCGGCGCAATGACTTCACCCAGCGTGACCAGCGCCTGGCTGAGACTCAGCCGCACCTCCCGCTCGCCGCGCCCGAGCTGCGTCGCCAGCACTGCGGCCAAGGCGGACTCCTCGCCTTCCGGCACGAGCACGACCGCGGCCCGCCAAGCGCTCCGCGCCACCTCGTCGTCGGCGTCGGACAACAGCGTCCGTGTGATCGCCGACCACGCCTGCCGGTCCCCGATCTTGGACAGCGTGTGCAGCGCCTGGCTCCGTGCCTGCGGGCGCTCCGAGCGGACTTCGCGGACGAGCTGGGGGAGCGTCATGGACACCGGGTGGCGGGTGAGCGCCCAGGTCAACATATCGCGGACGAAGAACTCGGGCTCGATCGCGCAGCGCTCGATGAGCTTGTCGACGAAGCGCGGGTCAGGCGTCGTGCCGATCGCCAGAGCAGCTCGCAGTCGCACGGATGCACGGCCGTCCTCCAGCCCCTGGAGCGCTCGTATCGCATCCGTGTCCTGTTTCGTAGTCGTCATCGAGACCACCTCCTTGGCGCCCAGTGAAAACCTTGTCACCGTGTCAAGGTCAAACAGGTCAAACAGAGCCCGCTACACGACCAGCTCGGCCCCTCCGCTCCCCCGTGTCCGCGCTTGGCCAAGCGGACCAACTATCGCACTCAGGCACGCCGGGCAGAGGCCGGTGAGCTGGAAGGACGAGCGGGGGCGACTGGAGGAGGTGGCGGACGATGCGCAAGGCGGTGATCAAGCCCAGCCGCCACCGGCGTCCGCCGCGTGAGCGGCCACCGCTGGGACCAGGCCCCCGACCAGCGTCCTGCTGCTGGCGTGCTGAATGACGCGCATGGGTGCTTCCGGGTGATCGCACACGGAGGCCGGGCGCGCCTGAGGCGCCATTCCATGGCTGGGCGGGTCATGCTTCCGGGCGTAAAGGCCGGTTCAGCGTTGCGCCGCGCGCAGAGGAGTCCCGTGTCGAGCGAAGAGAACAAGAGGTTGGTTCGCCGCTTCTACGCGGAGATCGACAAGGGCAACGTGGAGGCCATGGACGATCTCGTGGCCGAGGATTACCAGGACCATTCACCGCCACCGTTTCCAGGGCTCGGGACCGGTCGCGAGGGGCTCAAGCAGGCGTTCCGTCTCTTCTGGGAGGCCACGCCCGGGACCCATGAGATCGAAGACCAGATCGCGGAGGGCGACAAAGTCGTCACCCGGCTGACGGCCCGCGGAGTGCACGAGAGGGACCTCCCCGGCATCCCCGCCACCGGTAACCAGCTCACGATGACGGCGACGGTGATTCACCGCATTGAAGATGGCAGGCTGGCGGAGAAGTGGTCGGACAAAGACCTTCTCGGCTTGCTGCAACAGCTCGGCGTCATCCCGACCCCCGGCGGTACGCCGGAATAGTCCGGGCGGCACCAGGGCTTGACGTGATGGGTACGGTGCGGTTGTGCTCGCGGAGGCAACCGAGGATTCCGCTGACCGCACCCGCGACCTCGGCCGGCTCACCGCACGGCGGCCGGCCCGGTGCCGAAACGTTCGCCGAAACTCCCCACTCCGTCGACCTCGGCGGCCGGGCCGGCGAACGCCTGTGTCGCCGCCTGCACCTGGTCGCTGGACGCATGCGACTGCTGGAGCCGCTGGACCCTCCGACGGCGCCGGAGCACTCCCAGCCCCTGACGCGATGGAGGTCGCCGACCGCTGGCCCCTGCTGCAGAATCTCGCCGCCGCGGTCGAGTCGAAGGCCACATCAACCGCGTGAAAACACTCAAGTGAGCCATGTAGGGCCGAGCCTCGTTCGAACTCCTGCGGACCCGCATCCTCATCCAGACATGAGCATCACCGCTTTCAACCAGGTGATCGTGTTGCAGTGAGCGCATGGCCCACGACGACCCGACGGTCAGCGCGTGCCAGGTGACTTCCCGGGCATGAGGCCGGGCGGGACCGTCGGCAGGCTCGCACTCGCGTCCGTGGCAGCGGAGCCGAGAGTGCCTTCCGAGCAGAGGCCGAAGACAGTGATGTCCACCGGGAAGCTACCCGTGTTCTTGCCCGCGACCGACCATTGCAGGGGCCGGCTGTCATAGGGGAAGCGGGGGCTGCTGCGGCTCAGGACGAAGGTGCTGTCCGGGTTGCCAGTGTTCGAGGAGACGAAACTGCCGCCCCCGGTGATCAGCTCCCCGGCTGGGCAGTCAGGGGTGTTGGCGACCCCGGTCTGCCCGGGCGCCAAGCGTACTCCGCCCGCGACTACGTGCGTTACGGCCTTCCGAGAGTGTGCCGCGTTAGACGCCACTGGACGTGCGGCGGCGACTCCTGCGCCGACGCCGATGGCCGCAACGGCGAGCAGACCAACGAGGCGGGTGTGTGTCATGACGACCTTTCGTATGGACGATGGACGGTGTCCGTTATTTCCACCGGAACGTCGTAGATGCACCGCTTCACGCAAACGTCGTAAGAAGAATCGATCTACTTGGCTCTGACTGGGTGAAGGCCGTGGGGGCACCACTCGACCAGGTGGCAGCCTTGGACAGCTCGCCCCTGCCTCGTCCGTCACACGTGCGGACATCTGCACTCGGTGGTGGATCCGCCTGCCCCAGCAGGAAGCGCCGACCACCTGCTTCACGGAACTGCGGTCAGAGCCGTTTTCAAGAGTCCTCATCAGGAATCGCCGAACTCTTGTGGCGAGCAGCACGGGTTGGAGTCCTGTGGTCCGTTCGTCATGCGCGATTGCCCGGGTCAGCAGGGCATGCGCCGCCCCAGCTCCCTCGCCTTCTCACGCAGTCCCGCACCCCAGGCTCCGCCTTCCGATGGGGCGGACAATCCTGTCCCAGCCGTAACCTGGACGTCTTCGAGCGGGGCATCCGAGGGAGCTCCGAGGTCTGCCCAGTCCACCGTGATTCCGGCGCGCTCTGCTAGCACTAGCGCTGTGGCGGTGAAGCCTTCGGAAAGCGCGAGCATGATGGCGTGGCTCGTTCTTCGGTGCTGCGCCAGCAGGGCGTTGACGAAGGTCTCGAAAGTGGCTGGGTGGATCTGGCACTCGTCGTTCTCCATCGGCCCGATGCCCGATGGGAGATTCAGCTCGGCCTCGAAGACCGCCACCAGGCGCTGGAACATGCGAGAGGCTCCGTTGGACGGGTTCCACAGGGTCTCGTCGCCCATGTCGAAGTACTGGCTCAACGCGGCACCTTTCAGCTGATCATGACAGTCAGCGTATCCAGCCGGATCATCGCCGTCGTCCGTGTTGCGTCTTGGACAGATGCCGGTGGCAGATGAGCGCGGTGTCACGGACAGCGGGCCGTCCGGGTGAGCGGACATCTGAGATCCTTGTACGCGGACAGTTGATCTTCCTCTGTGGTACGACTATTCGTCTCTCGGACGGGGGCCTATGAGGGCCGGGGGAAGGGAACGTGACCTGCGCAGCGGACACCGGCTGGGACGGGCGTCGCCCTCCACCAGGCGTCGTACGACGGGGAATACGCGGCGGCGCACCGGGGGCGAGGGGCGTGAGGCCGTCCCGGGTTGGGGACGCCGGCGGTGGGGCGCATGAGGGGGGCTGATGGGGTACACGGCCGTACACCCGTTATGGGGCAGGCTGGACGCATCGCTGGACGATCTCGGGTGCGGTCGCGCCTGGACGGACGTTCATCGCGTCAAGGAGCTGGAGCTGGCGTGTCCGGAGTGCCGGGGACGGGTCTTCGCCCGGGTCTCGCAGCGCAGTGCCCGGCACTTCTACCACCAGGTGCGGCCGGAGGACTGCGAGCTGGCGAACGAGTCGCCGGAGCACCACCTGCTCAAGCTGGAGCTGGCCATGGCGGCCCGGGCGGCGGGCTTCCGGGCGGACCTGGAAGTCAGCAGCGAGACCCGGAACTGGCGCGCCGACGTGATGGTCTTCGACGCGCACGGCCGCCCCTTCATGGCTTTGGAGGCGCAGCTGTCGCCGATGACGCCGCAGGACGCCCGGATGCGTACGGACCGCTACGCACAGGACGGGGTGGCGGTGTGCTGGGTCGCCCTGCAGGACCGGCCGTGGGAGCGCGTCGTGCCCTCGCTGCGGGTGCGCTTCCCACGGCAGCGGGGCGAGACCTGGACGGTTTGGCACGGGATGGTGCGCTACGCCTGGGAGCCGCGCACCCTGAAGGCGAGGGCCAAGTGGGAGCACATAACCTGCTCGCTCGGTGACGCGATCAAGTGGGTCCTCGACGAGCGGGTACACATTCACACCGGCATGAACGGCACGGTGTATTGGACGGCTCCCGCCTACGAGCACCTGGCCGTCGCCCGCGCCCGGCTGGAGGCCGAGGCCGAGGCCGTCGAACGGGCCGCCGACGCCGAGCGGCTTCGCCAGGAAGCCGCGGAACGGGCCGCTGCCGCTGTGCAACGTCGCCGAGCCGTCGAGGAGCGCGCGCGGGAACGGAAGCGGGCACGGGAGGCGGAGTTGCAGCGGCTGGCGGGCTTCTTCGAGTACGTCGGCCTGGATGCCTTGGTCTGGGAGTCCTTCACGCAGATGGTCCGTTCCGCTTCGGGCAAGGCGGTCAAGTACGGCGATCAGAGCCCGGCCCACGGCAACGGGCTGCTCGTCTACTCCCGGGAGAGATGGGGACACGGCGGGTTCAACCTGGCCGGTGTGGTGTGCCCTGACCCGAAAGCGCTCGCCCGGTGGCCGAAGGACCTGACGATCCTGGTACCGAATCAGACTTGGCTCTCTCGTATCCAGGCCGCCGCCAGGAGCCCGCTGAAGGTCGCGGTGCTGAACCCGGTCACCGGGCGCAGCGACTTCGTACGTGTCGCCCCTCACGGGACTGCGGGCGCACCGGTTGGTCCCGTTGGGTCCGACGGGACCAACCGGGCGTGAACAGGCGCGGTTGGAGGTGGGCCAGGTGCTCGCGCACGGGGCCGACTGCGGAACCGCCTCAAGGATTCGGCAAGATGAGACCCCGGCGTGCACGAGCTTCGGAGGTCTTGATGAGAGGTCCCGACAGGACGAACGCGTCAGCGGCGCCATGGCGGGTCGGCGATGTCGTGGACGGCCGGTATGAGGTGCTACGGCTGCACGGCGACGGCGGGATGGGCCTGGTGTACCGGGTACGGCACCTGGTCTGGGGCGTTGACCTGGCGGTGAAGAGTTGCCGCCCGGAGCTGTTCCGGGACCGAGCCGACCGCGAGCTCTTCCTGGCGGAGGCCGAGACGTGGGTGTCGCTGGGCCTCCATCCGCATGTGTGCGGGTGTTATTACGTGCGCGTCCTCGACGGTGAGCCGCGCGTCTTCGCCGAGTACGTCGCCGGAGGCAGCCTCGCGGACCGGATACGTGACCGCGGCCTCTACTCGGGCACGCCCCAGGACGTGCACGCCCGGATCCTGGACCTGGCGATCCAGACGGCCTGGGGTCTGGAGCACGCGCACGACAGGGGCCTGGTCCACCAGGACGTCAAACCGGCCAACGTCCTTCTTGACCTCGACGGCACCGCCAAGGTGACCGACTTCGGGCTTGCCAGGGCGCGGCCGGTCCTCCCCGCCTCCACGCCCGGCGGGCCGGCCCACATCAGCGTCCCGGTCTCCACGGGAGGCATGACCGTGGCGTACGCGTCACCGGAGCAGGCGATGGGGCGGCCGCTCGGCCGGCGCAGTGACATCTTCAGCTTCGCCGTGTCCGTGCTGGAGATGTACACCGGCGAGATCGTGTGGGCGGCGGGGCCCGTGGCGGGGGCCACCCTGGAGAGCCTCCGGGAGCAGAGCCGGACGGGCGGGATACCGGAGGACGAGAGCCCGGAGGACGAGAGCCCGGAGGACGAGAGCCCGGAGGACGAGAGCCCGGAGGACGAGAGCCCCGAGGACGAGAGCCCGGCGGGCGGCCGCACGGCCGGCGGCAGCGGTCCTCACGACCACGGCCCGGAAGACCGCAGCCCGCGCGACCGGCCTCCGGCCGACCGCCGTCCGTACGACGGCCCGGCGCACGGCGGCGGCGCGGACGCGGACGAGGCCGGGGTACGGCCGCCGGCGATCCCACCGGCCCTCGCCGCGCTGCTCGCCCGCTGCCTGGCCGAGGATCCCTCTGACCGGCCCGCGTCGATGAGCGAGGTCGCGGCCGGCCTGGCCGCCGTGTACCGGCAGGTGACCGGCACCGTCCATCCCCGTCCGGCCCCCTCGGCAGCCGAACTCCGGGCCCACGAACTCAACAATCGCGCTCTGTCCCTCCTCGACCTCGGTCGGCCGGACGAGGCCGAGGAGGCGTTCGCCGCCGCTCTGGCGGCCGACCCGCGGCACCCGCAGGCGACCTACAACGCCGGGCTGACGCGGTGGCGGAGCGGCGCTCTCACGGACCGGGACGTGGTCGTACGGCTGGAGACCGTCCGCGCGGACGCGGGCGACTCCTGGGCGGTACGGGACCTGCTGGCGCAGGTGCACCTGGAGCGCGGAGACGTGGACGCGGCCCGCGACCTCATCGAGGAGGCGCCCGGTCGCGCGGCCGACGCGCCGCCCGAAGACCCCGAACTCTCCGCCACCGTGCGGGCCCTGCGCTCCGGAGAGATCTCCGGTGTCCGCAGTACGGCAGAGTGGACCGTGCCCTGGACAGTGCCGTGGACCGGGCGCATCGCCCTCGACGGGGAGGGCGCGTCGTACCGGGAGCACGACAGGGTCCCCGTGGCGATCAGCGGCGACGGGCGGATCGCGGTCACCGGCCACGCCGACGGCACCGTGTGCGTGTGGGACGTCCCGGGTGGGCGGTGCCTCCGGATGCTGGACGGGCACGGGCAGACGGTGGAAGCCGTCGACCTCACCCCGGACGGCCGTTTCGCCGTCTCCTGCCACGACGACGGCTCAGCGTGGTTCTGGAACCTCACCGAGCGCCGCTTCAGCATCCGGGGCCGTACCAGGGGACGGCTGCTGCGCGGAGCTGGCGGGCCCGGCCGTCCTATGCACGGGAACATCCTCCTCGGCGCGGACGGCGGCGTCGCCGTCTGCCGGGGGAAGGACGACGTGCTCCGGGTGTGGGACGCCTCCCGCGCGCGGCCGCTGTTCCAGCGGGAAGGCGTGCGGAGCAACGCCATGACGCTGAGCGCTGACGGCCGCCTGCTGCTGCTCAGCGGCACGGAGCCGCGCCCCTCCCCGGAGCATGAGGTCTCCCTGTGGGATCCGCGGGACGGAAGCCGTCTGCTGGCCCTGCCGGCGGGGCACACGCCGGTGACGGCTCTGGCGCTGAGCCCCGACGGCCGATGGGCGGCGGCCGCGAGCGCCGGGGGGAGCATCAGGGTCTGGGACCTGCGCGACGGCGGCCGCGGCGTCCGCGTCCTGGCGGGCCGGGAGAACGCGTACGTCCTGTCGTTCAGCGCGGACGGACGTTTCCTGCTCGCGGCAGACGACGTCGTGCGCATCTGGGAGCCCGGCAGCGGAAAATGCCTGCACACCCTGCGGGCCCATACGGGCAGAACGGCCTTCTCTCACGGGCGAACGGGAGCGACGAGCGCCATCCAGGCCCTCGGCGACCCGCGCTCCTGGGTGTCCGTCGGCCAGGACCGGAAGGTTCGGGTCTGGACGCTGCCCACCGCATACACCGCCCCACCCAGGCTGAGCAGGCCCAGCCCCCAGGCGGAGATGAGCCGGCTCGGCGCCCGCGTGGACGCCCTGCTGGGGGATTCGCGCCGGGCCCTGTCGGCCGACCGTCCCGCCGATGCGCTCGACGCGCTCAGGCGCGCGCGGGAGATCCCCGGGTACGAGAGGGCGCCGCGCGTCATGGGCGCCTGGCGGGAGCTCACGCCCCACGCGGTCCGGACCGGTCTGCGCGCCGCCTGGTCGCCGCACGTCCTCACCGGCCACGGCATCCGTGTCCGCGCCGTGGAGTTCTCCGGAGACGGCCGTCGGGCCGTCTCCGCCGACGCCCGCGGTGAGGTCCGGGTGTGGGACACGACCGACGGCACCTGCCTGCGCCTCCTTCCCGGTCACGGAGGCGCCGCGCACTCCCTGTCGGTCAGCGGCGACGGCCGGCTGGTCGCCATCGGCGCCAAGGACGGCGCCCTCCGCCTCTGGGACCTCGACACCGGCGCGTGCCTGCGCGTCCTACCGGACGGGGTGAAGGCCTCGTACAACGCGACCGGCACCGTCCGGCTGAGCGCCGACGGACGGCGGGTGCTGGCGCACAGCGACGACGGCGCGATACGGCTCTGGGACCTGGCCTCGGCCCAGGTCGTGCAGACCCTGCACGGCCGGCGCGGCGGCACCCTCACCCTGAGCCACGACGGAGCTCTCGCCGCGTCGGCGGGCCTCGGTGCCACGACGCTGTGGGACGTGGACACCGGCCGGCTGCTTCACACCCTCCGTGACGCCTCCATCAGTACCACCTCGGGCCTCGACGCCTCGTTGCACTTCACCGCGGACGGCCGCCACCTCATGACGTCCGGCGGGCACAGCGCGCCCCACCACCGTGTTCAGGTGTGGGACGTGGCGACAGGGAAGGCCGCGCGGTCCTTCGGCGCCTTCGGGACGTGCAACGCCTTCCGTGCCAGTACGGACGGGCACGTCGCCGTCTCCGCCGGGAACGACCAGTCCTCCGCCGTGGTGTGGGACGCCCGCGGCGGCCATCGGCTCCGCACCCTCGACGAGTACGGGGAGGGCGTCACCGCCCTCGCCCTCACGGGCGACGGCTCGTTCGTCCTGACCGGGCACGCCTCCGGACGTCTGCGGCTCTGGGTACTCGACTGGGAGCTGGACCTGTGATGCGGTGCTGGACCGGGGGTCCAGTGGCCTGACGCCCGCCTGATGGCGAGCGATCCCAGAGCCCGGCACGGCAGCGCGCAGGAGCGGCCACGTCAGAACTGCGGGCCCGGCAAGGGCCGCCACCCACGTCGTCAAGACGCGGTCGTAGCGCACTCCGCGAGTGCCGCCGGACAAGCCGGCGGACCCGGAACAGGCACAGCTGGGGGTGCCGAGGCCGCTGGGCACGTCGCCGAGAGGCAGACCGTTGGGGCGTGCAGCGCCCCTGGAGTGTTTCGCCGACCCGGCGGCAATGACTTCTGAGGTAATCGCACCGCCCAACCGCCCTCAGCTACGTTCGTGGTCATCGCTCACCCCCCGGAAAACGAAGGAGCCCCGTGGTGCCCGCTTACGGCTTCGCTCATCTCCAAAGCCGCCGGAATCACTCCGACGTCATCGAGTACCTGGAGCGCATCCAGGCAACCCTCGACCCCTTCGCAGGCCGCTTCGTCATCCACGGTCCGCCGGCCGAAGTCGTGGAGGGCACATGGCCCGGCAGCATGGTGCTGATCGAGTTCCCCGGCCTGGCCGAGGCCCGTGCCTGGTACGACTCTCCGGCCTACCAGGCCATCCTGCGCCTGCGGACCGACCACATCGAAGGCGACCTGCTGCTGATCGAGGGCGTCGGGCCGAACTATGACCCGGCCGACCGGGCTCGCAAGCTGCAAACAGAAGCCAGCCGAGCGAGCCGGTCGACCAGGTAGTCCAGGTAGTCCAGCAGTCGCAGACGATGCGACGTCGCGGAAGCAGAACCCGTTGACCGCCCTCACGGCGCGGGCCCCTGCCGCCTCACTTCAGGTGCCGGCCGAAGAACCGGTTCCCGTCCTCCACCTCGAACCACGGGGTCCCGGTGTGTCCGCCCAGATTGGCGTGCAACGTCTTCTCCGTGGTGCCGAAGGCGTCGAACAGTTCCAGGGCCCGTTGCCGGGGGTTCCCTTCGTCGTCCCACTGCAGCAGGAACAGCAGCGGAACGGTGACCTGCCGGGCCTCCTCGCGCTGGGCGCGGGGCACGTAACCCCCGGCGAAGAAACCGGCTGCCGCGATGCGCGGCTCGACCACCGCAAGGCGGATGCCTACGGCGGTCCACCCCGAGTACCCGACCGGGCCGCCGATCTCGGGCAGCGCAAGGAGGGCGTCCAGGGTGGCCCGCCATTCCGGGACCGCCCTTTCGACCAGCGGGCCGATGAGGGACTCGAAGATCTCGTCGACGGGCTCGCCGGCCTGCATCGCCCGGCGGAGGCCGGCGCGAGCCTGCTCGTCGGCGGCGGAACGGGGCCGGTCACCGCACCCGGAGGCGTCGATGGTGGCCACCGCGTAGCCGCACGCCGCAGAGTGCCGGGCCCGGGCCACCAGCCGGGCTGCCCCCTTGGGCAGGCCGTTGTTGTGGGCCATCAGGATCAGCGGGACCGGTGTGGCGGACTCAGGCGTCCACAGGGTGCCGGGGATCTCGCCGAGGGTGAATTCGCGTTCGAGGACGCCGTCGTCGAGGCGCTGTTCGGAAATGAAATGCATGGTCGTGCCTTTCGGGAGTGCTCGTGAACGGCGCTCCCGGACGACCTGCCTATCGTCCGACCGTGACCCCGGAGGGGAGCACCCATGTCGATACTGCGTTCACGGGTACCACCTCCTCGTTCTCTCGCACGGCCTCCAGGAAGGTAGCAGTGGCCGTCGTGGTCCGCCAAGGGGGTTTTCGCGGATGCTCCGTGGCCGTTGCACAGCGTGGCCCGGGCGTCGTCGAAGGTTCACGTCGACCGAATCAAAATGCTCAAGCGCCAGCTGTTCGGCCGGGCCGGCTTTCATCGCCTCCGCAAGCGCGTCCTGCTCTACTCGTGAATGGCACCGGCCGAGCGAAGCGAGCGCCCGAGGTCTCCGGTGAGGATGCGGGGGTGGCGTCGCCACCACCACAGGTCCGGGCCGGGCAGCTTGTGAAACCGATCGAGTGCTTGGCCGTCGTCGTCGACGGTCGCGCGAATCCGTCCGGGCGACCGAGTTGTGTCCCGCCGGAGGCTGGCGGGCCCCCAGCATGATCAAGATGAGGCGATCTCGCCGTGGCTGGTGTGATCACGGCGTCGGAGCCGTCCTGGGCAGCCGCGTTCAGCGGGCTGAGTCCGGGGCGGTTCGGGAAGCTGGTGACCGTTCTGCGGCCCTTTACGGGGCAACTCTTGGCCCTGCCATCATTGCCGGTGCCGGTCAGATATCTGGTTCGCGCGTTCATCCATCGTGTTCGGCGGTTCCCGCGACGGCCGGACCGAGATCGGTGGCGAGGTGGCACACCGCCAGGGCGACGGCTTCCCGTGCTGTGGTGGCCTCGCCGAGAACGTCGTCAGAGAGGGGATGCCTCAACACGCGGTACGAGCCGCCCTTGGACGACGGAGCGATGGATACCTCAATGCGGAACGGGAACCCGGTGCAGGAGCTGAAGCCGAGCGTCCAGTGGCTGGAGAAGGCATAGAGCTGTCGCAGCCTCGGTTCGGCATGAGCCGCTTCTGCGAGTTCGCCGAACTCAGGAAAATCCGGTGCCTCGGCTGCCTCCTTCCGCATCGTGCGCCACTGCAGTTCCACCACTGCGGCCGGCCCCTGTTCGTGGGCCTCGGCGCGCTCACTGGAGTGCAGAAACGGCAGCTCCGCCCGCAGCTCCCGCAGGCTCCTGCCCCTTCCCCACCCCACACCAGCCCTGACGACATCCGCCAGGTCAGACGTGGCTCCGGTGATGAGTTCGACTCCGCAACTCCAGCCGGAGACACCGAACCAGCGGCTCTCGGCACCGATGTGGACGGACAGCGGCTTGCGCTCAGGGACCGACGAGGCGATGCCGGCCGAAACGAGCGGGCCCCAATCGCCGGGTACCGCTGGGAGATCGACACCGAGTTCGGCCGCCAGCTGTTCCAGCGCTGCGGCCAGGCTGCCCGCAGCAGCCAGGTCAGGGTAAAGGTCAGAGTCCACCTCCACATTCTGCCGTCGCGACGCCACCAATTCGCTCCGCTGGTCGCTCGACAGTTTTGCCGACCAGGTGGGCGGCACCCTCCAGGACTTGACGGTGTCGTCCGGATCCACCTGCTCGTCTTCACTGCCTTCGAAGAACCGCAGGACGTAGACCAAGGCCTCGGCCAGGGCATGGTCAGCGACGAGTACCCGGGCCGGGTTGCCGCTGTCGAGGGCGGTGGACGGTCGGCTGGTGCTAGCCGTCGACGTCTCGCCGTGGTTGCGGCCGGACGCGAACACCGGTGCCGAACAGTCCTTTTGTCGTAGCTTGGGCCGGGAGGAAGGCAAGCACCAGAGAGTGCCCGGCCGGCCCTACTCGGTCTTCGCGATCGACTCGTTCCACCGGATGCGGGGGAGCGCCGGAGCGTTGGACCCGCATGGGGCTCGCCCACGAGGCGGCTCACGCCCTGGCGGGCGGAGGTGCTGTGTGGGGAATCCTGCCGTTTCGGCCGTGGCTCCGGGCAGGATGCGGGATCGTCGTCGACGTGGCCGTCGAGAGCGTGCGGCCAGGGCAACGGGTAGGGGAGGCATTGGTGGAGGAGATCTGGACGACGGATGAGTACGGGGCCTCGCACGAGGGCCGTGTCGGGGTGCTCTTGGGGGACGGGACTGTGCCGGAGCCCGTGTACTTCGATGCCGGCTCCGGGTCGGGCGGGCAGCGGGTGAAGCACTGGAGTGTCTACGACGGCCGGTGGCCCCGGGGCCCGCGCGCGGCCGTCCTGCGGGCCGTGTGCTCCTGCGGCTGGACGGGCCCCGAGCACCCACTGGACTGGGAGGCGGTCGGCGACCGGCCTCTGCGCGAGGTGGGTATGGACGAGGCGGACACCTGTCAGGACGACTGGGACGAGCACACGATGCGGGTGGAGGAGACCACCGTCCCCGTCCCCCTTGAAGTCACCGAACTCCTGGAGCGGCTCGAGGAGGAGATCGAGAAGCTCGCCAAGACGTCCCCGGTGGCCGCGGTCAAAGCAGCCCGCCAGCTGGAGATCACGGCGGCCCGGGTGGCTTACTGGCCCGCTCACGACACCCGTCACGACCTGACTCCCGAACAGGCCGCGACCGGGCTCGGACTCAGCCCGGCCGCCGCGCGAAAGCTGCTGGCCCGGTACGGCGGGTGGAGTCCCTACAGCTGACCCACCCCCCCTGAGCCCGGATGCTGCCCCGATCACCGTGTGCTCCGCTTGCCGGGGCAGGTCGGTCTCTGGAAGGCCGACCACAGCGCCAAGGCGCCGTACGAACGGAGAGGCCGCTTGACGGACCCCGGCGCGAGCCGCCACCCCACCGGTGGCGACCCGCGCGGTCATGCGTCCGGGCCAGGTCCTGGGTCTCCCCGTCGGGCTGACGCGCCACCTCCGGACCGGCCCGGTATCTGCGCGGTGGGTCAGAGTGCGGTCTCGTAGACGACGGTGGTGTTCGGGCAGTCTTCCGCGATACCGAGGAGGGCTTGGCGTTCGGCTGCGGAACTGCGAGCGGGAGAGGGCAGCCCGTGCAGCAGGCACGGACTGACCCTTGCGCCGTCAGTGCAGTCCGCCGTAGGCGGCCATGATGATCTCCATGCCGCGGTTGTCCTCCTGCCGGTCCCGGTCGATCATCTGGTTCATGACATAGGCCACCGTCATGCGTGAGTCGGGATCGCTCACGACCAGCGAGCCGCCCCAGCCGCCCCAGCCGAAGGCGTTGCCGAACTTGCCGAAGCCCACCGTCCAGGACATCGGCGTGCGCAGGACGCGGTCGTCGCCGCGGAACACCTCCTGCCACGCGGGCTCACAGCCTTGGGGGGACAGCAGTCGCACGCCGCCGGCCGATCCCTGGTTTGCCAGTACCGATTGGGCGAGGGCGACCGACCGAGCGTTGCCGAAGCCGTTCACCGCAGGGATCTGCGCGCGACGCCAGGCCACGGAGTTGACGTCCCTCACCCGGATCGCGGCACCGGCGTACTCCCGGCGTGCGCCGTCCGGTCCGGGCGGTGCGCTGGAGGCGTACTCGTCGGTCAGTGACGGCGGCGGGATGAGCGGTGCCACGCGGTGGTCATGCTCCGCCGGGAGCCCGATGTGGAAGTCCGCGCCCAGCGGCTTGGCCACCTCTTCGGCGAAGAACTCGCCGAGACTGCGGCCGGTGATGCGGCGGACGATCTCACCGACGAGGAAGCCGAAGGTGAGCGCGTGATAGCCGGCGGCCGTTCCGGGTTCCCATTCGGGAGCCTGCGCGGCCAGCCCCGCCGTCACGCTCTCCCAGTCGTAGAGCTCCTCGACCGCCGTCAGCCCGGACAGGTCCGGCAGTCCCGCGGTGTGCGACAGAGCGTGCCGTACCAGCACGCTCTCCTTGCCGGCCACGGCGAACTCAGGCCAGTAGGCGGCGACCGGCGCGGACAGATCGAGCTGGCCCCGGTCGGCCAGGATCAGCGCACACAGGGCGATCATGTTCTTGGTCGTCGAGTTGACGCCGGTGAGGGTGTCCCGTTCCCAGCTGACGGAACGGTCCGCATCGGCATACCCACCCCAGATGTCGACCACCGGCTCGCCGTCAACGTAGACGGCCGCCGAGGCACCCACGTCGTCCTTGCCGAGCATGGCTGCAAGTGCCTCACGGACTGCGGCAAACCGCGGCTCGCACATTCCCTTGATATCAGTCATGGGCGTAAGGCTCAGGTAGCGCCAGGGCTGCCTGCCCGACAATTCCCGCTTTGGTTTTGTCGGGCGAGGCGCGATCGGATTTGTCTCAGCTCCATCAAGCCGTATCGGAAGCTGTTCCCACGGGGAACAGCCCCGGGATCACTCGTCGAGCATGTGTGTCACGACAGCCCGGCCGGTGCGGATCCCGCGGCTCCTGCGGCGGCTGAGGCCGGTTGGCAGGGTGGGCGTCCCTACAGTGGAGACACAAGGAAGAAGAAGGACGGATACACGTGCTGGAGCGGCTGAATCAGGCGCTGGACCACCTGGAGACCTGTCTCGACCGGGAGGTCGACATGGCCGAGGTGGCCCGGATCGCCGCGGTGTCGGAGTACCACTTCCGGCGGCTGTTCTCCGCGCTCGCCGGGATGCCGCTCCCGGTCTACGTGCGGCGCCGGCGGATGACGCTCGCCGGGGCCGAGGTGCTGGCGGGGGAGCTGACGCTGCTCGACGTCGCGGTGCGGTACGGGTACGGCTCGGGCGAGGCGTTCGCCCGGGCGTTCCGGTCGGTGCACGGCATCGGGCCGGGCGAGGCCCGGCGCACGGGCGCGGTGCTCACGTCGCAGCCGCGCATGTCCTTCCGTGTCGTCGTCGAAGGCGGTACGACCATGCGGTACCGGATCGTGGAGAAGGAGTCGTTTCGGGTCGTCGGCAGGAAGGCCCGGGTCCCCCTCGTGCACGAGGGGGTCAACGCGGCCGCCACGGCGCACGCGGAGAGCCTGGACGAGCAGGCGATCGTACGGATGAAGGAGCTGGTCCACCGGGAGCCGGAGGGGGTCCTGTCGGCCGTGGTGCACCTGACCGACAGCCGGGAGGAGGGCGCCGAGGTGGACTACTGGATCGGCGTCGTGACCGGTCCCGAGGCGGCCGCCGAGGACCTCGACGCCCTCGACGTGCCGGGCGGGACCTGGGCGGTCTTCGACAACCACGGGCCCTATCCGAGCGCCCTCCAGGCGCTGTGGCGAGACGTGTTCACGCAGTGGTTCCCCTCGAACCCGTACGTGAGCCGGCCAGGTCCGGAACTCCTGCGGACGCAGCCGGTAGAGATCGGCGCGGAGACCGGCTCCCAGCTGTGGATCCCGGTGGAACGGCGCAGCAGCGTGGCTGCGTAGGCGGAGGGATTTCTGCGAAGCTGGCCAGGACTGGTGGGCTGGCCGTCGCACCCCAGATCTGGAGTTCGGCACATGTCCCGTCACTCTCCTGCCCGCCGGGTCGACGTGGAGAGTCTCTTCCCGGAGCTCCGCCCCTTCCGCCGCGACTCCGTCCGCCTGCACCCGCGCCCCGAGGAACGACCTGTCACGAGATCTCCGCGACGCACTCGAGGACCGCTTCGAGGGACTGCACGCGGAGACCGGGCTGCGGTACTCGTCCCATCTCGCCGACGCGCCAGGGTTCAAGCTGGGCGGCTATCCCGGCTGGAGACAGGAGCCGTGCTGGCCGGACTGTGAGTCGTGCGGTGGCCGGATGGAGCACCTTCTGACCGTCACCGAGGGGGAATTCGACACCGAGTCATGGCGAACGTGGCTTCCTGAGGAAGAGCGGCCCAGCGGCGAGGGGCTGTGGAGTCGGGCGCCGCGGCGGTTGGCTCCGAGTAGCCGAGCCTTCTGAGTTGAACGCGTTCAGTCCGGCGGGCAGAATGGATCGAGCCGCCGCCCGGCGGACGCGTTCATTTCGCCGTGCCACGAGGGGGGTTGACCGTGGACCAGAAGCGGTCGTACGGCCGGATGCTGCTGGTTTCGGCGCTCGTGGGCTGCCTGGAGGTCGCGCTCGCCGTCGTGGTGGTTCTCCTGTACGTCCGCACGCAGCCGCCGCCGGACACCGCGGTCGACTACACCACCCTGGTGGCGGCCCTGTTCTCCTTTGGCGCGATCGTCGTCGTGATCGCGTTCCTGCTGTCCCTGGTCTTCGTGCTGCCTGCGGTGGCGCTGGCCGACCTGTTCGGTCGCCGCATCGGTGGCCGCGAGGTGTGGTGGTGGGTGCCGCTGATGGTGGCGGTTTTGGTGGCACCTCCGATCGTGGCGTTCGCGGCGTACAACAGTGTGGAGACGCGGTCCGTGCTCGCCTTCTGGGCGGAGGCCACGGCCGCGCTCTCGGTGGGCGGCCTGGTCGCCCGGCCCCGGCACCCGGGACTGGTCCGGCAAGTGGCCCTGTGGGGCACGGCGGTGGTGGCGGGGACGGCCCTCTTCGGTGTACTCGGGCTCACCGTCGGGCTGCTGCCCGCGTACGAGCCGCCGTCGATCGGTCCGGCGACCATGGCCGGCAGCTGGGTCGACCACCGGGGCGGCTCGCTGGTCTTCGCGTCGGACGGCCGGGTCACGGCCTCCGGCGTCGGCGAGCACGACCCCGACGACCACCCCAGCGGCGCTTCACGGCAGTGCACGGGCTCCGGCACCTGGTCGTACGAGCCCGGGAGGGACGCGTGGGCCCAGGAGGTCCGCATCCACGTCCCGGGGTGTTCCTGGCCGGCGTGGAGCGTCGGCGGCACCGACCGCACGCCCCGGATATACCAGCACATCGGTCACTCGGATTCCGGGAAGCTGTACCAGCTGCGGAAGGCCGCCAACGGCTCCTGATGCCGGAACGCTACTGCGGCGACGCCGAGATGCGGGCCGCCTGGCTCTGGGGGGCCGGAAGGAGCGGGCCGCCTCGCTGATCGCGGACCGATCGCGGGGGTGGAGCCCAGTGGACGATGTGATGCGCATCACCCTCTGGGTGCCTCGGGTCGGGCATGCGCGATCATGACCGGAATGGACGCTCGTTTGCTTGGTATCACTGATCTGGTCGAAGCCCCGTCCGTGGCGGTAGTGGTCGACGTCATGCGTGCTTTCACCGTGGCTGCCTGGGCCTTTGCCCAGGGGGCGGAAAAGATCGTTCTTGCTGAGTCGCTGGATGAGGCCCTGGCGCTCAAGGCTCGCCACCCGGATTGGGTCGCGGTCAAAGACGGTCCGCCTGCGCCCGGGTTCGATACCGTCAACTCGCCGGGCCTGATGCGGTCTATGGACCTTGGCGGACGGACCGTCGTGCAGAAGACCACGGCAGGGACAGTGGGCGCCCTTGCCGTCAAGGACGCGCCGCTGGTGCTGTGCGCCAGCTTCGTGGTGGCGGGGGCAACGGCTCGGCTCTTGCGGGCGCGCAAGAGTGACAGTGTCACGTTCGTGGTCACTGGCGAAGATGGGCAGGCCGACGAAGATCTGGCGTGCGCTCAGTACATCGCTCGTAGGGTCACCGAAGCAGGTGCGGACGCTGCTGAGTTCCTCCGCCGCGCTGCCGAGTCGCGCGCCGCCGCCGAACTGGCGGAGGGGGTGCGTCAAGGAGTCCATCCTGATGACGTTGCGCTCTGTCTTGAGGTCGACCGGTTTCCCTTTGCCATGGTGGCGACCTTGGAAGGCGCGCTCATGGTCCTGCGTCCGCACGCGATGCCTTCGCTGACTGCTGGGGATCCGGTCTGATCGCTGATCCTTGGGGGATATCGGTACAGCCGGTGGCGCCGAGGCCGGCGCCGCCCGGGGGAGCCAGGCACGCAAGGCACGCTGGGCGTTCACCGCTCACAGTGCGCTTCGCGTTCGCCCCGGCATATGTCGGTGCCGTCGCCACCCTGCAGATAGTCATTGCCATCGTCGCCCTGGAGCGTGTCGTTACCGACCTCGCCGAAGAGGTCGTCGTTCCCTACTCCGCCCCAGAGCTTGTCCCATCCCTCGTCGCCTTCGACATGGTCGTTACCGGCCTCGCCATCGAGCTGGTCCCAGCCGGCGCCTCCGAGCAGGATGTCGTCGTCGACGCCGCCACGCACGAAGTCCTCACCCGCGTCACCGTGGACGACGTCTGGATCGGCGCCGCCGGTTACCTGGTCGTTTCCGTTTCCGCCGCGCACGTAGTCTTTGCCGTTCCCGCCGTCAAGGCGGTCGTCTTGGTCGCCGCCAAAGAGGCGGTCACGGTCCTGCCCGCCGTCAAGAACGTCGTGGCCGACATCTCCGATGAGTTCGTCCTCGCCCCTGCCGCCTTGGAGGATGTCGCCGCTCTGGAGCGCATGGAGATAGTCGTTGCCGTCCTCGCCGTCAAGGGCGTCGCTGCTGGGCCCGCCGGTCAGGTGGTCGTCGCCCGGCCCGCCGTAGACGTGGTTGTCGGAGTACCCGCCGTAGAGCTTGTCGTTGCCGGCATCGCCCCACAGATAGGCCTGGCCGGAACCCGCAAGCATGTCATCGTTGCCGTCACCACCGAAGAGGGAAGTGAACAGCTTGATATCGCGGGCGATCTCGACATCGTCGTCGCCGTCGTCCGCGCGGACGACGACCCGCAGAATTCCGGCGGCAGGGCAGCGGACTTCCGCGCCCGCCACACACCCGTCACCCGCAGTGAGGGTGGCTCCCGAGTCCGTGACGACCAAGTCGGTCCCCGACACGGTGACCTTGATCCTGTTGGCCGCCCCCGCTTCCGCCAGCACAGCCAGGTTCTTCTGCGGGCTCACAGACACGCTGGTGCCCGCCGCATGGACAGTCCCGGCGGAACCGAGCACCTGTACGGGCGCCAGGAGCGTCATCGCGGCGAGCCCGACCCACAACTTCCTCATCGCGCGAACTCCCGTGTGAGTGCTGTCGGTTGTCGTGCGCAAAGGATGCGGCGATCCGCGAGCCGCCAGCGGCTACCGAGGGGTGGCACGGAAAGGACAGCTGCCGTTGTATTGCGGGCCCAACGATCCGGGGCGGGGGTGTCCGAGCGTCGCTCGGTTCGGCCGTCTTCACATGGGCGGCCGACTTGTCGAAACGGGCCAGGCAGACCTGCCGCTTCTCCTTCCAGGGTGTTACGCATCTCGGCGCGGCGGCAACTCGAGGGGAACGGCTCCGCCGGCACGTGGCCTGCCATCACCATCCAGAACGTGCGCCATGCGGCGACCTGGACGGCGAAACGGGCACCGTCACCGGCTGCCGCCTGTGGGCGGCGAGGCCCAACCGGGCCAACGCCGTGAGCCGGCTCGCCGCCGCCGTGGCCCGGATCGGCGAGTACGAGTGGCCGGTCCGGCTCACCGACGACCGGCCCCATCACTGCGGCAGCTTATGTCGGCGGCCGGGCCGCAACGTCGTCAGATGTGCTGATGTCGGCCACGCTCGAAAGGCATGGCCGACATCAGCGAGCCGGTGGCGAGTGGATTCATTCCGCGGAAATCCGGGTCATCATCCGAGAGGTGACAGAATCCCGGATCGGAAACTCGGCGAAATCGCGGATCCGTGTCGCCAGCTCCTACCTCGTCAGAGGATTTCGATGTCGTTGACCTTCGGCGGGCGGTTCGGGAAGGTGATCTCGTGCCACCGCTCGACCTTCACCGAGTCGCCATTCGCGTCGAAATAGATCAAGTCGTTGTTCCCCGTGGAGATCTTGTCGATCCACCACCCGCCGAACGACGTCCTCCCGCGGTTCGCGTAGCAGTCCACGCTGGTACGCCCGCTGCCGTCATGCGACCAGATCTTCAGGAAGTTCTCTCCGCCACGGCAAGGGATGTGGTCGATGGCATAGGCATTGCTGGGCAGGGCCACGGTCACAGTCGCGGCCGCGGCGAACGCCACGGCCGCAGAACGAGCGGCCTTCTTCATTTTCGAGATCACGACTTGCTCCTTATTCCGCGTGCTGAGCTGGGAAGGCGGTACGCAAACCGCAGTGATGGCATGCCGATTAGACGGACAGCCCCACAGTGACGCCTTCGCTTCGTCTCGCTTCGTGCCTGCCTAATGACGATCCTGTGAGACTGCTGTACATGGCAATCTTCTTTGGAGGTCCCGGCTGGAATGTGCTCCCGAATGTCCAGAACGGGGCCGGTTGGGTGATCTGGCAGGTTGAAAAGTAATATCGTCGCTGCCCTGCCGCCGACCCGTGAACACGCTGCCGGCCGCCCCGACTGTGCGGCCGCCCTCGGCGATGCGGGAGCGGGTTGAGATCGCGCCGGCGCAGGGGTGTAGCAGTGCGGTCCGCTGTGAGCCCGGATGCCGCGTGCGCGGATGACGGTTGCTCGGGGTCCTGCTCGCTGGAGGGGTGTGTCGGCCGGCCCCTCAGCGCGCCGGGTCCGTGGGGCGGCGCGGGACCGTCCAGGACGCGTGGGTGTTGACCTGGGTCACGGTGGCCTGGCCCAGCCTTTTGTAGTGTGTCGCGATCTTCTCTGCCTGCCCGGCGGGCAGGGCCCCGCCGTGGTCCTGGGCCTTCGCGATGATCTCCTCCGGTCCGAGCTCCCGGTTGGCCAGGACGACCGCGTTGACGGCCGGCCGGCGCGTCCGGTCGTAGCGGCGGAGTGCGGCCGCGGGGTCGTTCTCCCGGGCCAGGCACCAGGCCAGCACACGGGTGTCGACGATGGACTGCGATCCGCCGTTCATGCCCACGGGGTACATCGGGTGTGCGGCGTCGCCGAGCAGGGTGACGCGTCCGAAGCTCCAGCGCGGCAGGGGATCGCGGTCCAGCATCGGGTACTCGAAGATCGCTGAGGAGCGTTCGCCGAGCGTCGCCAGGTCGATCCACGGCAGGTTCCAGGACGACAGCCCGGCGCGGGCCTGCGCCGCCGTGATGCGACGGCCGGTGCCGTCCGGAGGCGGGGCGGACGACCCGTGTCCGCGCCCGTGCCCGTGCCCGTGCCGAACCTCCAGCACCCAGTTCACCAAGGCTTCGCCATCGGCTGTCGTGGGGTCCTCGATCGGGTAGGCGATGAACTTCGCACCGGGCGTGCCCCCGGCCACCACGATCGAGCGGCCGTCGAGGATGTGCGGGTGGTGTGCGACGCCCCGCCACATGTGGACGCCGTTCCACTCCGGGCGGCTCTCCTCCGGGTAGAGCTGGGTTCGGACCGCGGAGTCGATGCCGTCGGCCCCGACCAGCACATCGGCGTCGGCAACGGCGGTCAGGCCGCTCGACCGGTCCAGGAAGTGGGCCCTGACGCCACCCGCGGTCTGCTCGAACCGCTGGAACAGCAGGCCGGTACGGACCGAGTCCGGCCCCACACGCTCGCGTACCGCCGCCAGCAACAGCATCTGCAGACGGCCGCGGTGGACGGAGTACTGCGGCCAGTGATACCCGGCCGCGCGCCCCAGCGGCTCCTCCCAGACCACTTCGCCCGCCCGGTCGCGGTAGCTCAGCCGGTGCGGGGGCAGCGCGACGGAGGCCAGCTCGGCGTCCAGCCCGAGTTCGGAGAGTTCCCGGACGGCGTGCGGCAACAGGTTGATCCCCACGCCGACCGCCTTGACCGTACGCGCCGCTTCGTACACTTGTGGCTCGAATCCGGCGGCGTGCAGGCTCAGGGCACACGTCAGCCCGGCGATGCCCCCGCCGACGACGGTCACTCTCATCGGTCTGTCCTTGCCCTTCGCCGGGCCATGGAGCCGGCCGACAGTCTGTTACCAGCCTCGGGACACCGGCCGCGGATGTCCAATACGCAGCGGTGATGGCAGCGGTCACGATCACTGATCGCACCGGGCGACGTCGCACCGGGCCTGGCCCGAGTCGGCCAGCCGGCGGCAGACATCACAACGCAGGCTCTCAACACCGGAGTTGATAAGTTGGCCGCCATGGAGCTCCGCACGCTTGAGTACTTCGTGGCGGTGGCGGAGGAGCGGTCGTTCACCAAGGCGGCGGTCCGCTGCCATGTCGTGCAGCCCGCGATCAGCCAGCAGATCCAGGCCCTGGAAAAGGAGCTGGGCGAGCCCCTGTTCGAACGGCTGCCCCGACAGGTGGTCCTCACCTCCGGCGGCGCCGCCCTGCTGCCGCACGCCCGGGCCTGTCTGGCGTCGGCCGCGTCGGCCGTCCGGGAGTTCGCCGACCGTTCCGGTCTGCTCAGTGGATCGTTCGCGCTGGGGACCGTCGGCGGTCTGGAAGGCACCGGCATTCCCCGGCTGCTGGGGGAGTACCACCGACGTCATCCCCAGGTCGCGGTGAGCCTCACCGGGGCGTCGAGCCCGTCTCTGCTGGCGAAGGTCCGCGACGGGCAGATCGACGCGGCCGTGATCGCGGGACCGCCGGAGGGCGCGCCCGCCGCCGTCGCATCACGGGTGCTCCTGGAGGACCGGATCGTGGCGGTCCTCCCCGCAGGAAGCTGGACCGCGAACCGTCCGATGACCCTCGACGAGGCGGTTCGGAGCCCGGTCATCAGCTACGGCCCCGACAGTGGGGTGCATGCGTTCATCCGTGAGGCCTTCGCCGCGAAGGCGCTGCGGCTGGACATCGCCTACGCGACGAACGACGTCGCCCTCCAAGTCGCGCTGGTCGCGGAGCGGATCGGTATCGCCCTGACCTCCCACGCGAGTCCGGTCCTCGCTGCCGACCCGAGGTTCGTCGTCGTGCCGCTGGAGCCCGCCATCCGGTTGCGGAAGGTGTTCGTCTGGCGCCCGGGCGCCCGGCCGAGTGCGCCGTTGCGGGCCTTTCTCGACCTGTGGACGGAGCTGTCCGACCGCCGCGAGCTGTCCGACCGACCGACGGATGACGGGGCCGGCGCCAGGTCCACCGGCGGTGAATGACCTCCGGTGGGGTGGGGGGGGTGGGTCCTCCCCGGCGGGGAGGTCGGCTCCTGCGGTTCGGACCCCGGCATCCGGTGCGGTCGGGCGGTGGCCGGCCATAGGCCGAGCGGACGCGGTCCCGGGTCAACGCGGTGCACGGAGAACGCACCTGCCCGGCCGCTTGCAGGGCGGCTGTCCACCGGGCGGCTGCCAGAACCGCTGTCCACCGGGCGGTTGCCGCTGACCGGCCGGGGCGAGCCGACACCCCGGCCGGCCGACACCCCGGCCCGCGACCGCGGCCCCACCTGAGGGCTTCGCTCAGGGCGTCGAGTCCGTCTCGTGACGTACCGTCCGATGGCTGCCCGTCAGTCATGTTTTACGATCCGTGCCATGACTGACGGTACGGATCGCGCGAACACTCCCCAGCAGGACCCCGCCGCGGGGCAGGGCGGCTACGGATATCCCCAGGGGACGCCCGGCGGTTACGGCTTCCCGCAGCCCGGGCAGCCCAATCCGTACCAGCAGCCGCTGCCCCAGCCGTGGTCGGCGGGCGGGCCCCCGCAGCACCCCCAGGCGCCTGTGCCGCAGCCCTCGCCGGCCGCCTTCACCCCGTCGCCCCAGCCCGACTGGCAGGCGATGGCGGACCGTTCGGAGTCGGAGAAGAAGACGCGCAAGCGGATCTGGATGGCCGCCATCGCCGTCGCCGCGTGCGGCCTCGGCGTCGGCGCCGGGTTCCTCGTCCTGGACAAGGACGACAAGGGCGGGGAGAAATCGGGCCCCGGCCCCTCCCAGGCGGCGTCCGCCGCCCCGGGCCAGGATCCCTCCGACGCCAACGCGCCCACCGTCCCCGGCGAGCCGAACCTGCTGCGCGACCGCTCCGGCCAGATCAACATCGCGCTCAGCCCGGACGCCGTCCTCGGCAAGGTGGACAACGGCAACGTGCTGCGCCTGCGCAGCAACGGCAACTCCTACGCGCAGGCCGCCGAGCAGGTCGTCGACGCGTCCAAGAGCTTCACGGTCTCGGCGTGGGTCTACAACGAGGCCGACGGCGGCTCGCGCTTCGCGATAAGCCAGGGCGACGGCACCTCGTACTCCTTCGAACTCGGCCGTGAGGACAACGGCGGCAAGAAGGGCTGGGCGTTCCGGATGCAGACCGACGAGAAGGGGGCCGCGTCCACCGCCGTGGCAGCCGTCTCCGAGGGCCACAACACGGTGCGCACCTGGGCCCTGTTGACCGGCGTGTACGACGCCCAGGCCAAGACGCTGACGCTGTACGTCGACGGCAAGGAGGCCGGCCGCACCGCGGTGCCCGCGGCCTGGGCCGGCCAGGGGCCGCTGCAGCTGGGCCGATCCCGGCACCACGGGATCTGGAGCGGGCCCTGGGCGGGGGTCATCGGCCATGTGCTGGTGTGGGACAAGCCACTGACCGCCGATCAGGTGCTCGCCCTCAAGGGCGGAAAGCTGGACAAGGAGATCAAGCCCGTCGGCTCCTGGCTCATCGGGTGACCGTTCCGACCGAATTCACACCGGTTTGATCATCGCGGGCAGGTCACCCCGGTGGAGGGGCGCCTCACGAGTCGGCTAAGGTCACCGCTGGCCCGGATTCCGGGCCGACGTCCGTACCAGAGAACATCCAGCAGACCGCCCGGCACAGGGTGCGCGGCCGAGACTCCACGACGTGAAGGCCCTCAGCCGCCGAGGCGCTCGTGGGCCGTCGTTCTCGTCCGGCACCGGGGGATGAATTGAATACGCTTTCCGTCGTGATTCCCGCGCTCAACGAGGCGCCCAACCTGCCGAGTGTGGTGAACTCGGTGCCCACGGGGGCGCTCCGCGCCCTGGGCTGGGAGACC
The DNA here is from genome assembly GCF_055565795.1 of Streptomyces sp. NPDC028314. NCBI lineage: Bacteria > Bacillati > Actinomycetota > Actinomycetes > Kitasatosporales > Streptomycetaceae > Streptomyces > Streptomyces sp. NPDC028314. The sequence goes on along the minus strand of NZ_JBVHTP010000003.1, from coordinate 65,846 downwards.
GAGGTCATCATCGTGGACAACGCGTCCACGGACGACACGGCCGCGGTGGCCGCCGCGCTCGGCGCCACGGTCGTCTCCCAGCCGGAACGGGGCTACGGCAACGCCTACCACGCCGGCTTCCGCGCCGCGAAGGGCGACGTCATAGCCACCGGCGACGCCGACTGCACCTACCCGTTCGACTCGCTGCCCGAGCTGCTGGCCACGCTGACCGAGGCCGACATCGAGTTCATGACCACCGACCGGCTCCGCCGCGAGAACCGCTCGGCGATGAAGCGGTCGCACACCATGGCCAACTATGCGCTGAGCGCCCTGAGCCGGGCCCTGTTCCGCAACGGACTGCGCGACTCGCAGTCCGGTATGTGGGTCTTCCGCCGGTACGTCTGGGACGGCGTTGACGTACAGTCGACGGGCATGGCCTTTTCCCAGGAGATCAAGAACGCCGCCACCCGAGCCGGCTACCGGTGCCTCGAAGTACCCATCGAGTACCGCAACCGCCAGGGCGAGGTGAAGCTGAACGCGCTGCCCGACGGCATGGCCAACCTGCGCCAGCTCTTCGCGCACCGCTTCCGCCGGCCCGCCGAGGACCGGCGTACGAACTACGAGCGGCGGCACACCCCGGCATGAGGAAGCGTCTGATCCGGGCGGCGCTGGTGCTCGTCCTGGCCGCGGGGCTGTGCGCGGGCGCCTGGTCGCTGCCGCCCGTGCGGACGGTCCTCCTGGAGTCGTTCACCCGTCAGCAGACTGCCTTCATCGAGCTCTACTTCACGGAGAACCCGCGCTTCGACGGTGCGAGCGTCCTCGTGCCCTTCGCCGTGAACGACCACGGCTCCGGGGCTCGCTCCCTGGTCGCGACGCTCACCGTCGAGGCTGCGGACGGCAAGGTATTGGCGACCGAGAACTATGCCGTCGAGCCCCACCAGGGCGCCGCGGTCCCGGTCACGGCGCGGGTGCGCGCCAAGGGGGCCGACGTCGCCGTCGTCCGGGTCTCCCTGGCCGGCCATCCGCAGACCCTCCACTTCCGCTTCGGCCCGCCCCCGGAACTCTGATGCGCACCGTTCTCCAGATCACCCCGTACTACCCCCCGCACCTCGGCGGCCTCGAACGCGTCGTGCTGCAGCTGTCGCGCCGTCTCGCGGAGCGCCACGACGTCCGCGTCGTCACCACCACGCTGGGCTCCGGCGGCGCGCCGCGGCGAGCCCGTGAGGACGGAGTGGCCGTACGCAGGCACCGTGCCACCGAGGTCGCGCACACCGCGATCGCCCCCGGCCTCCTCGGCTCGCTGCTGGCCGCGCCGCGCGGCGCGGTGCTGCACGCGCACTGCGCGCACGCCCTCCTGCCGGAGACGGTGGCGCTCGCCGCGTGGCTGCGCCGGCAGCCGTACGTCCTCCACTTCCACCTCGACGTGGACGCCAGCGGACGCCTCGGCGGGCTCCTGCCGGCCTACAAGAAGCACGTCTTCGGGCGCGTCGCACGCGCCGCGGCGGCGGTCATCGTGCTGACCGAGCAGCAGGCCCGCTTCGTCGAGGACGCCTACCGGGTACCGGCCGGGCGGGTGCACGTGGTGCCCAACGGAGTCGGCCCGGAGTTCTTCCGCCCCGCCCCGGCCACCGTGAGCGCCCCGGCCGTTCCGCCCGCCACCGGCGCCCGCCCCCTGCGGCTGCTCTACGTCGGCCGCCTCAGCGCGCAGAAGAACCTCGCGCGCCTGCTCGACGCGGTCAGCCTCGCCGCCGCCCCGGTCCGGCTCCGCATCGTCGGCGGCGGCGAGCTCGACGTCGAACTGCGCGCCCGGGCCGCCCGCCTCGGGCTCGGCGAGCGCGTCCGGTTCACCGGTCCGCTGCACGGCGGGGACCTCCTCGCCGCCTACGCGGACGCCGACGCCTTCGTCCTGCCCTCCGACCGCGAGGGCATGCCCCTCGCCGCCCTGGAGGCCATGGCCGGCGCCCTCCCCGTACTGGCCACCGACGTGCCCGGCAACACGGAGCTGCTCCGCGGCGTCGGCCTGCTGGCCGCTCCGGAACCGGCCGCGCTCGCCGCCGCGCTGGACCGCCTCGCGGCCGACCCCGGCCTGCGGCGCGAACTGGCCGTACGCAGCGCCGAGCGGGCCCGGCGGCACACCTGGGAGGAAGTCGCGCGGCAGGTGGAGCTCGTGTACCGGAGGGCAGGGATATGAATCCGCCCAGCTGGCTGCGCGGGCGCCTCGGCGTCCTGTTGAGCCTCGGCCCCGCCTGCGCCGTCGAGACGCTGCCCGGCGTCCCCGGCCTCCTGCTCGCGCCCGTCGGCCTGTGGCTGCTCTTCGCCGCTCCCGTGCTGCTGCTGCGCGGTCTCACCGACAAGGTGGTCTCCACCCGCAGCGGCTCGCTCATGCTGGCGACCGGTCTCACCGTGCTCCTCGACATCCTCGTGGCGCTGGCCGTCAACACCGCGCTGCCGCCGCTCGGCGTGGAACGGCCGCTGACCCGGCTGGTGCTGGCCGCCGCGACCACCGCCGTGCTCCTCGTCCTCGGCGTCCTCGCCCCCGAGTCACACCACCCCCTGCTGCGCGGCGCGCCCCTGCGCGGCGCCCGCCCGGTGGCCTGGGCGGCCGCAGCCGCGCTGGTGCTCTCCGTGGCCGGCCCGATCCGCCTCAACAACGGTCTGGGCGGCGCCGTCAGCACGGCCGCCCTGGTCCTGGTCGCGGCGCTGGTCGTGCTCCTGCTGGTACGCGGCAGCCGCTACTCCCCGCCCGTCCTGGAGGCCGGGATCTACGCGGCGTCCGCCGCCCTGCTGCTGCTCACCTCCCTGCGCGGCTGGTACGTCACCGGTCACGACATCCAGCGCGAGTACCTCTTCTTCCGGCTGACCCTCGGCGGCGGGTTCTGGGACATCTCCGCCTACACCGACCCGTACAACGCGTGCCTGAGCATCACCCTGCTCCCGGTCAGCGTGTTCCGGCTCACCGGGATCGAGGACGTCTACGTCTTCAAGACGGTCCTGCCGCTGCTGTTCGCCCTGACCCCGGTGCTGGTCCACCGTGCGGTGCGCAACGTGGCGCCCCCGCTGGTGGCCCTGCTCTCCGCCGTGTTCTTCATGGCGTTCCCCACCTTCTTCACCGACATGCCGTTCCTGGGCCGGCAGGCGATCGCCTTCCTGCTCCTGGCCTGCGCGATGCTCGTCCTGACGGACGCCCGGCGCCCGCTGCCCCTGCGGCGCGTGGTGTTCACGGTGCTGCTGGCCGGCGTGGTCCTGTCGCACTACTCGACGATCTACGTGATCGTCGGCACCCTGGCGACGGCCTTCACCGTGGACAAGGTCTGGCGGCTGGCCTCCCGCCGGGGCCGCCGCAATCCGCACCGCGCCCGCGGCCACGACCGCATGCGGACCTTCCTGACGTGGTGGACGGTGGCCGTACCGGCCGTGCTGGCGCTGCTCTGGGCCGGCCCCCTCACCCACACCGGCGGCCAGCTCGAAAGCACGCTACGCGTCGTCGCCGGCGACCTGTTCGGGCCGGGAGACGCCCGCGGCGGCTCCTCCGACACCCGCTACAGCCTCTTCGGCGGCGCCGGCGTCACACCCCAGGAGCGGCTCGACGAGTACCGCGAGGACACCGTCGGCTACACCCGGACCGACCGAGCGGCCGGCAAGTACCCGCCGCTGGAAAGCCTGGCGAAGTACCCGACGCCCGTCGCGGAGAAGGAGAACATGCCGCTCACGCCCGTCGGCCGAGCGCTGGACGGCGCCGGCGTGAGCGTACCGGCCGTCAACGGGCTGCTCCGTCAGGCCGCCGCCCTGCTGCTCCAGGTCCTGGTCCTGGTCGGGTTCGTGGTCGCCCTGCGCGGCCGCAGGAGTCCCTTCACCCCCGTCCGCGACCAGACCACGCTGACCGTGGGCGCCCTCGCCATGATGGGCCTGTTCACGCTCGTGCCCCAGCTGTCGGTCGACTACAGCGTGCTGCGGGCCTTCCAGCAGGGGCTGCTGTTCTTCGCCCCGTTCATCGCGGTGGGCGCCCTGTGGGCGGTGCGCTGGGCCGGCCGCCGGGCCGTCCCCGCGCTCTGCGTCCTGGTCGCCGGGTTGCTGCTCGACCTGACGGGCGTGGTCCCCAAGGCCCTCGGCGGCTATCCCGCGCAGCTCGCGCTCAGCAATTCCGGGCCCTCCTACGACATCTACTACCCGCACGCCGAGGACCGCCGGGCCGCGATGTGGCTCAACCAGCGGGCGGCGGGCGACGACGTCGTCGTCCAGACCGACCGGTACTCCTTCAGCCGGCTCCAGACCCTCTTCTCCGTCCGCACCCAGGACAGCGTCCACCCCGCGCTGCTGCGGTCCCAGTCCTACGTGCTGCTCGGGACCACCCCCACCCGCAAGGACGAGGTCACCGTCTTCTTCCGGGGCGACCTCGTGACGTACCGGTATCCGCGCGGCCTCCTCGACACCACACGCAACCTGATCTACAGCAACGAAGGGGCCGTGATCTACCGGTGACCCACTCCCAGCGGCAGCCCCGGGTCCTGCTCGTCAGCCACTACTACCCGCCGCACCTGGGCGGCATCGAGAACGTCGTCCGCAACGAGGCCCTCCACCTGGCCCGGCACGGCGCCGACGTCACCGTCCTCACCAGCGGCGAACGCGCCGGGACCGGCCTGGAGGAAGGCGTCCGCGTCGTACGCGTCGCCGCGTCGAACGCGGTGGAGCGCCGGTCCGGCGTCCCCTTCCCGCTGTTCTCGCCGGCCCTGCTGCCCGCGGCCCTGCGCTGGGCCCGGCACGCCGACGTCGTCCACGTCCACGACTGCCTGTACGCCTCCTCCTGGGCGGCCGGGCTCGCCGCGGCCGTCACCCGCACCCCCACCGTGGTGACCCAGCACGTGGGCCTGGTCGAGCACCCCTCGGCCCTGGTACGCGCCGTCCAGCGGGCCGTCTACGCCGTCGCGGGCAGGCCGCTGCTCCGCCGCGCCCGCCGGGTGCTCACCGTCAACGCCGGTGTCGCCGCCTTCGTAGGCGGGCTCGGCGCCCGCCCGGAGGCCCGCCACCACCTCGCCAACGGCGTGGACACCGACCTGTTCCGGCCGCCCGCCGACCCCGCGGAGCGCGCCGCGGCCCGCGCGCGGCTCGGTCTGCCCGCCGGGCGCACCCTGGTGCTCTTCGCGGGCCGCCTCGTCCCCAAGAAGGGGTACGGCCTCCTCCTCGACGCGCACGCCGGCGACACCGCCTACGACCTCGTCTTCGCCGGCGACGGGGACGCCACGGCCCTCGCCGGCCGCCCCGGGGTCCACCGCCTGGGCGCCCTGTCCGCCGAGGACCTCGCCGACGCCTACCGGGCGTGTGACGTGTTCGCCCTGCCCTCGACCGCCGAGGGCTTCCCGCTGACCGTCCAGGAGGCCATGGCCTGCGGCCTGCCCGTCGTCACCACCGACGACCCGGGGTACGCGCCCTACGGCCTGGACCGCTCCGTGGCCCTGCTGGTCCCGCGGGAGACCGCCGCGCTGCGCGCCGCGCTCGACGGGCTGGTCGCGGACCCCGGCGCGCGGGCCGCGACGGGAGCCGCCGCCCGGGCCTTCGCCGAGGCCTCCTTCGGCTGGGACCGGCACGTGAGCGCGCTGCTCGGGCACTACCGGGACGCCCGCCGTGGGTAGGCACGCCCGACCCCCGGACCAGATGTTCCGCAGCTCCTTCTTCCTGCTGGCCTCGACCGTCACGACGGCCGGGCTGAGCTTCCTCTTCTGGGTGGTCGTCGCCCGCTTCTACCCGCCCGAGCAGGTCGGGCTGGCCACCTCGCTGATCTCCGCGACCTCGCTGCTGTCCTACCTCAGCATGTTCGGCCTCAACAGCACCCTGATCCGCTTCCCCGCCGAGGGCACGGCCCGCAACGGCCAGATCACCCAGTCCATGGCGCTGGTGGTGCTCGTCTCCTGCGTCGCCGCCGGGATCTACCTGCTGGGGCTGCCGTGGTACGGGCACAAGCTGCTGTTCGTCCGCGACCACCCCCAGCTCGCCGTGCTCTTCGTCCTGTTCTGTGCCTGCTCCGCGCTGAACCTGCTGGTCAAGTCGGTGTTCATCAGCGCCCGCATGGCGCAGTACAACGTGCTGTTCGACGGCATCCTCCAGGGCCTGGCCAAACTGGCCGCGCCCGTCGCCCTCGTCGGCTTCGGCGCGGTCGGCATCCTCGGCTCCGCCGGGATCGGCTACGCGGTCGCCGCAGGCGCGGCCCTCCTCCTGCTCCGGCGCCGCCTCGGCTTCCGCTTCGACCTCCGGACCCGGGGCACCCGGCTGCGCGAACAACTGCGCTTCTCCGTCGCCAGCTACGTCTCCAGTCTGATCAACCTGGCGCCCGTCCTGGTCACTCCGCTGATCGTGCTCCAGAAGCTGGGCGCCGCAGAGGCCGGCTACTACTTCGTCGCCTTCCAGATCGCCGCCCTGCTGAACTCCGTGTCCACCGCCGTGGGGGAGGCCGTCTTCGCCGAGGTCTCCTCCGACGAATCCCGCTTCGGCGAGCTCCTGCGCCGCTCCGCGCAGATCATCGCCGCCGTGCAGGTGCCGGCCGTCGCCGTCGTGGCGGCCGGCAGCGGACTGCTCCTGCTCGTGTTCGGCGGCGGCTACGCCACCACCGCGAGCGGACTGCTCAGCGTGCTGGCCGTCGCCGCCCTCGCCGTCGCCCTCAACACCTGGGCCTGCTTCGGGCTGAAGCTGGCCCAGCGGATGAAACAGCTCATCACCGCCAACACCATCCTCGCGGGCACCTCCATCGGCCTGTCGGCGCTGTGGGCGCCGCGCGGACTGGTCTGGGTGGGCTACGCCTGGGGCATCGGCAACCTGGCCGCCGGGCTGTTCGCCACCACCGCGCTGCTGCGCGGCCGGCCCTCCGCGCCCCGCCCGCCGCAACCGGACGTCGACCCCGGACCGGGCTGGTCCCCGGTCGACACCCTCCAACTGCGCGCCGTACGCCTGCCCGGGCCGAAGCCCCCGGCCCCGCCCCCGCCCGACCCCACCCGGAAGACCGCCGCCGCACCGGCGGCACCGCCGTCCGCCGCTCCGCCCTCTGCCGCAACGCCGTCTGCCGCACCGCCTGTCGAGAGGTACCGCCCGTGAAGATCGTGGTGATCAACGCCTACGTCCGGGAGAACGCGGGCGACGCCGCGCTGCTCTCCGTCTGCCTGCGCCAGATCCGCGAGGCCTTCCCCGGGGCCGAGGTACGCGTCGCGGGCATGGAGGACCCCGCCGTCCACCCCGTCTTCGAGGGCGCACCCAACCTCGGCTCGATCCGCCGCCACGTCGCCGACGGAACGGTCTCCCTGCCCCGCCGGATCCTGCGGAAGCTGTCCGTCGGCGCGACCGCCGCCGGGCTCCTCCTGCTGCCCCGCGCCGCGGCGGGCCTCCTGCGGCGTGCCCTGCCCGCCGAGGCCCGGCGCGAAGCGGACGCCCTGACCGGCGCCGACCTGGTGGTGTCCACCGGAGGCGCCTACGTCCTGGCCCGCCCGGGGCTCGACGGCCACCAGAACGTCTTCTTCGTCCTGCTGCCCGTCCTGCTCGCCCAGCGCGCCGGCGTGCCCGTCGTGTTCGCCCCCCAGTCCTACGGGCCGTTCCCCGCATCCGTCCAACGCCGCCTCGTCGCCCGCGCCCTCGGCCGCTCCCCGCTCGTCCTGGCCCGCGAGGACGTCAGCGTGGCCCAGCTGCGCGGCTGCGGCCTGCCCGACGCGGCCGTCACCCGCGGCGTGGACTCCGGCTTCGCCTTCGACCCGGCGCCCGTCTCCGACTGGCGGACCCGCCTCGGCGTGAGCCCGCAGCAGCGGCTGGTCGGGGTCACGGCCCGGCGCTGGCTGGCCCCGGCCGCGCAGGACGCCTACGAACGGGCCCTGGCCGAAACCATCGACGCCGTCCAGGCCACCGGAGCCCGCGTCGTGCTGATCCCGCAGGTCAGCACCGACTACCTGGGCGACGACGACCGCATCGTGGAGCGCCGGATCGCCTCCCACTGCACCGGGGTCCCCCTGCTCATCGAGGACAGCGTGGACTACCGCGACCTCAAGGGCGTCTACCGCGAGTGCGCCCTGCTGATCGGCACCCGCTTCCACTCCGTGATCTTCTCGCTGACCAGCGGAGTGCCCTGCGTGGCCATCGAGTACGAGCACAAGACCGGCGGCATCATGGCCGATCTCGGCCTCGGCGACCACGTGCTGCCCATCGAGGACGTCACCCACCCCCGGCTGTGGACGCTCGTCGAGCCGCTGCTCCACGACGACTCCGGCTACCGCGCGCAGCTGGCCCGGCGCCTGCCCGGATACGTCGCCGAAGCCGACCGCTTCCCCGCCCTGCTGCGGGCCGCCGCGTGAACTCCCGCACCGTGGCCGTCGTCACCCCCTACTACCCGCCGCACCTCGGCGGCGTCGAGCAGTACGCCGCCCGGGTCGCCCGCGCCGTGCACGACGCGGACGGCCTCGACGCCATCGTGCTCACCAGCCGCCCCGGCCTGCGCACCCGAACCCGCGTGGAGGACGGCGTACGGGTCGTGCGGCTCGGCGCCTGGCTCCGGCTCTCCAACACCCCCCTGAGCCCCCTGTGGCCGCTCCAGGTCCGGTACTGGCTGCGCCGTACGGGCGCCGACGTGGTCCACGCCCACGCCCCCGTGCCGGGCCTCGGGGACATCGCCGTGGCCGTGGCGGGGCGCCGCCCCGCCGTGCTCACCTACCATTCCGGCTCGATGCTCAAGGGCGGCCCCGGCACCGGAGCCGCCGACCGCCTCATCGCCTTCTACGAGCGCCGGGTGCTGCCAAGGGTGTTCGCCCGGGCCCGCGCCCTGGTCGCCGTGTCCCCGGTGTCCCTGGCCGCCCCCCGGCCCGGAGCCCTGGAGATCAGCCCGGGCGTCGACACCGGCCGGTTCACCCCGGGCCGGCCGCCCTCCGAACGCCCGCCGACCCTCCTCTACGTCGGCCGCATCGACCGGTCCTCGGCCTGGAAGGGCGTCGACGTCCTGGTCCGCGCCCTGGCCGAGGTGCCCGGGGCGCGGCTGCGCCTCGTCGGCGGCGGCGACGCGGTCGCCGACCACCTCGCCCTGGCCGCCTCCCTCGGTGTCGCCGACCGGGTCACCGCGGCCGGGGAGCTGACCGGCCCCGACCTCGCCCGGGCGGTCCGCGAGGCCGCGGTGCTGGTGCTGCCGTCGCTGACCGAGGCCGAGTCCTTCGGCATGGTCCTCGTGGAGGCCATGGCCTGCGGAACTCCCGTGGTCGGCTCCCGGGTCGGCGGCATCCCGCACGTCGTGGAGGACGGGCGGACCGGGCTGCTGGTCCCCCCGGGCGACCCGGGCGCCCTGGCGGGGGCCTGCCGCCGGCTGCTCGAGGACGGAGCCCTGGCCGACCGGCTGGGCGCGGCGGGCCTGCGCGCCGCGCGCGAGCGGTTCGCCTGGGACGGCCTCCTGGCCCGGTACGTGGAGCTGTTCCGCTCGCTCTGACCACCGGCCGGGCCCGGCCCGGCCGGAAGCCGGCGCCGGAGCCCCGGGGCGCGGGCGCCGCTACTTCGGCTGCTTCTTCTCGTACTCCTCGATCGCGGTCCGCAGCGCGGCGAACGCCGGCTTCGCGGAACCGTCGTAGCGGCGCAGCCCGTAGTACTTGGAGTGGCTCTTGTCGTTGCCGGTGGCCGTGTCCTGGTGGGCGAACCAGAACGCGGCCGCCACGTACTTGTCCTGCGCGGCGGTCGGCACGGTGTCGGTGGCGATCCGCGCCTGGAACTCCTCCGTGACGTGCGTGATGTTCTCGGCCCGGGACTTCTCGTTGGCCGCGGCGTTGCCGGGGCCGTTGGTCGGCGCGCCCGTCTCGGTCAGCCACACGGGCAGGCCGGGCGTGCCGTGCCGCTCGGCGATGCCGACCAGGTTCTCACCGGCGCTGCTGACCTCCTTGAACACCTTGCCGTCGTGCGGGAGCTGGGGCCAGGCGTAGGGGTGGTAGCTGATCGCGTCGACCGCCTTGTTGCCGCCGAGCCGGCAGACCTGCTCCAGGAAGTCCAGGTGGGAGACGTAGCTGATCGACTCCCAGGTGCCGACCGCGGCCAGCCCGCCCATGAGGACGTAGGCCGTCGGGTCGGCTTCGCGCAGTGCGGCCGTGGTGGACTTCAGCAGCGCGGTGTACCCCTTGGCGTCGGGCTTGGGGTACCAGAACTGGGGGATGTTGGGCTCGTTCCAGACCTCCCAGGTGTGCACGCCCTGGGGCGCGTAGCGCAGGGCCGCGAGCTTGGCGAAGGCCGCGAACTTCTTCGGGTCCGCCGGCGGACACGTGGGCCGCTGCCCCGTACAGGACGCGGACCGCGCCCACGCGGGGGTGTAGGCGACCGTGGCGAGGACGTCGAGGTTGCGTTCGCGGGCCGCCTTGACGATCCGGTCGAAGCGCTGCCACTGGTAGCCGCGGGGGCTGTCCGGCTGGATGTTGTTCCAGGACAGGTCCACCCGGATCCAGGTGGTGCCGAGGCCCACGGCGTCGTTGAGGGCGGCGGCCAGGCCGTCGTCGGACTTCCAGGTGAGGGTGTCGCCGTAGGAGAGGCCGAGCCGCAGATCGTGCTCCTTGGGCGGCTCGGGGGGCCGCTGCAGGCCCCCGGCGGCGCGCGGGTCCGCGTCGGACGCCGGCCCGGTCGAGGACGACGCCGCCACGATCGTCGCGACGGTCGCCAGGACGAAGGAGACGAGGGCGACGACCAGCCGCTGCCGTGTACTTGAGTGCCCCACCATGGGGGTCAGCCTAGGCCAAGTGTGCGGATGGTCGGGCCCCCAGGCCATCCGGGTCCGCGGACGCGGTCCAAATGGTCAGGGATCGCCTGGGGAACGCAGGAAGTGCCCCTGTCCGGAGTCCGACGGCAACGGCAGGGCGACGGGTCTGGACAGCCCGCCGGAGGCGACGGCGAGGACCCGTCCGCGGATCGTGGTGTCGCCGCCGTCCGCCATGTCCGCCCAGGGCAGGAAGGCACTGTCCTGGGTGCCGTTGCCGAACACGGCCGCTGCGCTCAAGTGGAAGCGGTTTCCGTCGGTACCGGAGCTGACCTGGACCTTGGGCCCGATCTCGAGCTGGGAGTCCGAGCACAGCTGGGCCATCACGGTCGGCACGGTCGTGAACGTGTCCGCGCTCTTCCCCGTCTGGCAGCGCTGCCAGGGCCGGTGAGCTCACCCGTACTGCGGTGCGCCCGCAATCCGACGGCGGCCATCCAGGGGCCGGGCCAGGCCGGGGCACGCCGTCGTCGCACCGGTCAGTGCTGGGCGAGGAAGGGCTGTGGCATGCTCGGCCGCGTGATCGATACCCCGACCGATGGCTGGTCGTTCGCGACGGCGCGGGAGCCGGCCCGATTCGGTGTCTGCGAGGTGAACGGCGCTCCCGGCGTCGAGCACGCGGTGGGCGCGCGCGGGACGCTGTGCGGCATATCGGCGCGGCACACCACCCTCCATCTGCACCTGTTCGTGCCCGAGGCCCTGCAGTCGTGCCGGCGGTGTCGCCGGGAGGCGGAGACCGCTCCGACGCAGCCAAGCGCCCAGGAGCGCCTTCATGGCCGAGTCCGGGCAGCAGCGCAGGACCGGGCTCGCGACGATTTGCTCGCTGCTCTTCACCAGGGTGCGAAGGTCCGCTTGTGGATCAACGGCTCCTCCGCAGATCTGGTGAAGTTCCACGCGAGGCTCGATGGGCTGACCGATGGTGCAGGGCCCGCTGCCGAGGCCTTCGCAGCCGCAGCGACCATCGGATTGGCGAATGTCGAGGACGACCACTGGCGGTTCCTCGTTGTCCTGCCGGAGGACGGCGGCCGCCCGCTCGTCGCGCGCGGACCACGCGACCACCGCTGATACCTCCGCAGCCTTCTCAGGCTGAACGTGGTTCGGGACGCGGCTGGGCCCCGACCCGGGGGGAGGGGGTCGGGGCCCAGCCGGTATGAGGGGGCGTCGGCCTCCGGGCTAGTGGCGGAAGGCGTCCTTGACGTCTTCCTTGGCGTGGCGCGCCTTGCCCTTGGCCTGGTCGGCCCGGCCCTCGGCGGTCATGCGTTCGTTGCCGACGGCCCGGCCGACGGTCTCCTCGACCTTGCCCTTGGCCTGCTCGCCGTGCGCCTTGCTCTTCTCCGTACCCGACATCGGGGACCTCCTCGTGTAGTACCGGATTGGTCGTGACCGCTCGTCTGCTCCCGATCGCCGCCCGCAAACCCCCGCCCCGCGGTCGGGCCTCCGGGTGGTGTGGCCGGCGTGGCGCCGGCTGGTTACACGGCGGCGGCCGCAGGCGCTGTGACCGACCCCTCCTGTGCCTCGAACCTTGTTCATTGCCATCGAGCTTTGATGATCAATATGTTTGTGCCATCGAAGTGTGAGCGGCACGAGCTGCGTGTGTTGAGGACGGCCCCCTCCGGTCCTGCTGGGACGTCCGGTCCGAGCAGGCGACCGCGAGCCGGGACCAGCGATGCACGTGCCACCGATGCCGCAGGACGCCAGAAAGTGAGCAGACAGATGCAACCGACACTCGTACTGGTTCACGGAGCCTTCTCCAACTCCTTCTCCTTCGCGCCGCTCCAGGCCGAACTCGGCCTTCTAGGACACCGTTCGGTCGCCGTCGACCTACCCGGCCATGGTTTCGAGGCGACCTACACGCGCGCCTACCAGACGCCACAAGACGCCGAAGGCCTGGCCACGGCACCCGGCTCGATCAAGGGCGTCACGCTGGCCGACAACGCCGCGCACCTGATCAGGATCCTCGAACGGGCCAAGCAGAACGGGCCGGTGATCCTCGTCTCCCACAGCCGCGGCGGCATGACGGCCACCGCTGCGGCCAACGCGCGGCCAGATCTGATCGACCGCATCGTCTACGTCTCGGCCTGGTGCCCCGTCGACCTGGATGTCAGTGACTACTACACCGAGCCTGAGATGGCCACGGTCGACGCCGCTTCCCTGGCCTTGGCGCTGGCCGGGAACCCTGCCGAACTCGGTCTGCTCCGCGTCAACTTCCGCACCGCGAATCCGGACGCCCTCGCAGCCTTCAAGGCGGCCTTCCTCGCCGACGGCACCGACGAGCAGTTCCTGACCTTCCTGAACACCTTCCAGCCGGACGAGAACCTGGATGTCGGCACCTCCGCCGACCGGGCGCAGGCCGAGACCTGGGGCCGCATCCCGAAGACCTACGTCCGCCTGGCCGACGACACCAGCCTGCCGCTCGCGATACAGGACCGGCTGATCCGCGAAGGCAACGCACTCACGCCGGACAACCCGTACGACGTCCGCACCCTTGAGGGCAGCCACCTGAAGTGGCTGATCGATCCGGCACCAGCGGCTCGAATCCTGGGCGAACTTGCAGCACTGACCGGCTAGCCAGGTGTGGGGTGCGGCCATCCGACCGCGAAGCCTGGTGGCGAACCGTCAGGAGGCGTTGGGCGGTGCTACTTCCGCGAGGCGGACGGAGGAGAAGCACCACCGGAGCCACAGGACGGATTCGATATCCCAGAAGGGAGGGGCGGTCAGCCCGTCCTCGACGGCGAAGCTGAAGCCCTGGGCCGCAAGGATCGCGCGGAGGGTGACGTGCACCCCGGCGTGGTCCTGGGCGACCTTGCCCCAGTCGGGGTACACGGCGCGGCCGTGCACGAGCAGGTATCGCCCGACGAAGGCCGCCCAGTCGCCGGCCCCTGTGATCTCCAGGACCGCGGCTGCGGGGTCAGTGACCTGGAGTTCCCACGTGTGCCAGGGCCGTGGATGGAGATTCGAGCCCTGGCCCAGGTGCATCCGCCACATACCCGGCCGACCCAGGTGGAACGGCTTCGTACTGGCGGGAATGGGGCCCCCGGGGCGTGGTGCACGCGTGGGGGGGGACACCTTCCGGTGGCAGCGGATCAGCAGGAGAGGGCCACTTCCTGGCCGAGGCCGTTGGCGGAGGCCGTGGGAGGGTTGTAGCCGGGATGGAAGACGACCTTGAAGAACATCCAGCCGCGGTAGTTGCCGGGGCTGCACCGCACCGCCGCGTTGTTATGCCACGTGAGTGGAGTTGTGCGGACGCTGCACCTGCACCTGCACCTGCACCTGCACCTGCACCTGCACCTGCCCCTGACCCTGACACAGGATCACGGCTGCCGCGTCCGCGACATCCTCCACTTGCGCGCGCATTTCCTTGGGAACGAGCATTCGAGCCCTGCGCCGGCCTGGTGCGAACACGCCGGATGCTAAACAACGCATTCATACGGCCCCCAGGACGACGCAGGCATCACGGGGGAGCGGTCAGCGCCCGACAGTTGGCCAGTCAGGGCGTTGTGGTTGGCCTGCGCATACCTCGCTCGGCGTGCACACCACCCCGGATATCAGTCGGCCTGACCTGGGCGTTAGCCTCAGCGGATGATTCCTGCGCCGCCACCCAAGGTCATCACGCGCCACCGCGACGGGCGGATCCATGCCTACGTCGTGGCCCCCGGTGCCTACGGGACGCTGGAGCCCGCCGCGGTGTTCCAGCCGCGGGCTGGCGACGAGGTCGAAGAGGCGGTGGTCCCGCACGATCTGGAGCGGGTCGTGTACACGACGCTGAACAGTGTCATCTGCCTCTCGCGCACCGGCGACTTGGTCTGGGCTTCGGACTTCGAGCCGCACTCTGACGCACGCCATGGCCACCGGCCCGGCTGTGCGCTGTCTCTGGACGGCCGGACGGTGTGGGTCTACCGGCCGGACGTGATGGCGCGACGCGGGGGCAAAGACCAGTGGGTGGTGCTCGACGCTGATAGCGGTGCGGTTCTCGCCCGCCGGGAGCTGGGGACGGCCGGGCACGGCGCCGGCCACCACCTGCATCCCGTGGACGGCAGCGTCTACCTCACCATCGGTGAGGGTCAGGATGGCTCCGTCATCCTCCGAGGGACGGCAGGTGCGGACGGTGAGCCGGAGTTCGTGACGTACCCGGGGTGGGACCGCTGCCTCATCGACCTGGCGCCGTCCGGGCAGCAGTTCATGACTGTCGACCACGAGCAGGCGGACGTCGCCTTCCACCACCACCCCAGCGGGGACGTGATCCTGACTCTCTCCCTGGAGGCCTTCGGGTGCGACCCGGAGGAGTCGTTCGTGGAATGGAGCGGCGGCTATTTGACCGAGGACACGGCCGTCGTCAGCCTGAGCGGTGAGAGTCAGGACGGGGAGGACTGGTTCCGCTACCACCTGGTCGAGTTGTGCACGGGCAGGGTCAGTGGAGCAATCAACGCCGAGGTGAGCAGCCCGTACGAACTGGTGCCCCTGGGCGACGGTTCCTGGCTCACCGACGGCCCTGACGGCCACCCCGTCCGCCGGCCCCACGCTCCGCAGCCGTCCGCACCGCCGCACCCGGCTGGTTGACGGGCTTGCAGGGTCACATGCCGCGGTCCGGTCCGTTCCACGGCTCTGGGCGTTCGTCGGCCGTCATGGGGAGTCGACACAGCTGCACCGGACCGGGGTAGAAGGCGGAGCTGTTGGGGCCGGCCATGTCTTCGCCGATGAGGTAGCGGTAGAGCCATTCGGCGAAGCCCATGTCGTATCGTGCCCAGCCCCCGTCCCCGTCTGCGATCAGGAGCCACGGGGTTGTGCTGCCCGCATCGGCCAGGAAGATCGTTTCTCCGCGGTCGGTGCTCGCGATCGGCCACAGCCCGTCGCGGGTGCCGAAACTCAACTCCACGAGTCCGAAGAGCAGGCGCGGGTCTTCATCCGGGTGGAGGTCGTCCCACGGCACGTCGGACCAGGCTTGCGCCGTGCGCCGGATCTGCTGGCCCAGGTTCCAGGGTTCGGTTGCGGGGTGGTGCAGGTACAGGTGGTCGTTGAGCTGGATGGGAGCGTATGCGTCCACCAGGGCTTGAAAGTCCGTCGGCAGCCGGAATCCGAGTTCGGCATGGAGCCGCTCCCAGGCGGCCGGGTCGGCGTAGCGGTTCTGCGCCGGGCCGAGCATCGCTACGGCAGCGGCCAGATAGTCAGTCACGGCGTTCCCCTCGTGGTACGCGCGCCCACCCAGCGGGCATCTGGTCACATCATCCCAGCTCCCGGTGGTCTCCAGCCAGGCCGGCGGCCGGCGGCATCGGTCGAGCTCGGCGGATCGCCCCGGCGGCCTCGATATCGGGAAACTGATTGCGGCTGCGTGTGAACGGTCTGTGCGGGGGAGGCGGGGTTCGCTCGTCAGGCTTTGATCTGTACCCAGGTGTCGTCCGCGCGGAGCCAGAGTGTGCCGTCGCGGCCCCTGGGAGCAGTGCCTGGTCATGAGTCCTGGCAGGCTCAGCTCTTCGTGGGTGGTGATGTGCCAGGTTCCTTCGATGAGTTCCGCGTGGGTCAGTTCGACTGCGGGACGGTTGTGGGGCGGGCGGGTGAGGAGCATGCGGGCGCTGCGGACGGTGATGCCGTCGGTGTTCCACCGGGCCAGGCCGTCGCGGGGCTCTGGATGATCGCCGTAGATGCCCTCGTCGCCGTACGCGGTCCAGATGCCGTCGTCGCGGGGGAACGGCGCAAGTTCTCCTGGTGGACCAGGATCACCGCGAGTGCGCCGTCCGGTCCGACGGCCCACGACAGGGCTCGCCATCCAGCTCGGGCGTCCTCGGCGGGCAGGCTCCACACGACGGGCAGTTCGCCACCAGTCATCGGCAGTCACCTCAGGGACTCCGGGCCCCGACGGCACCCGAAGAGAGCAACGATACTGACAGAGCGGTCAGCACCTTGACCGCCCCCTCCCGGTGAACTCATCGGACCGCCGCGCGCGGTTGGCCGCACGGTGGCGCCGCACGTGGCTGTCGATGTGAGGGTCGACGCTGGGTTTGGCGTGTGTGAAGATGCTGGTATGAAGATCGCTACCCGAAAGGGTTATGCCGCGTAAGCGGCCGGGCGCGTTGCGTGCCCTTCACCCCAGGCTCTCGGTCGTGGGTCGACCTCACCGGATCGACCGGCTGTCGCTGCGCATATCCGCAGCTGTGTTGCGGGCCGAGCGGAAATCGGACTCTGAGGACGTGTGGCCTGGTGCCACTGAAACCGCTGTGCGTTGGCTGCGGCGGTTCCTGGCCCAGCCGGGCCGGTATCTCGAGGTGGCTTTTGCTGTGTGTCCGTGTCCTTCGGACAGGCTCGAGGATGTGGCAGTGGCGAGGGACACGTTGGAGCTTGTGGTGGTGTTGCTGCCTGCGCCGGCGCGCCGGGAGTTGGGGGTGCTTCTCGCTCGGCTCGACGCAGAGCTCTGGCGCAGGACCCTTCCTGATCCCTTCGCGTTTCGCGATCCTTGGAGGAGAGGCGGTTGGTGGCATTACAGGCTCCGCGGCGACCGCCCATTCGGATGAGGACGCATGGGGGGACGGAACCGCTTCCCGGCACGCGAGCCGGCCTGCCGGGTATCGACACCCTCGGCGTCGGCCTGGAGACCGACCTCGACGCCGCGATCGCCGACAGACCACCCACTGGAACTCCGGACCGGTGGACGGCGCCGTCAGCAGGAGCAAGACGATGAAGCGGCAAATGGCGGCCGCACTGGCTTCGACCTGCTGCGCAAGCGGGTACTACTCGCGCGAGTCGGTTGGAGTTCCGGCTACTTCAAGAGCCGGAAGCCGGGCTGTTGGGTCCACGCTCTGAGGAACTCCGCCGAGCCGTACACGGCGGGCCATGGGTCGGTCATCGTTGCGACGATGCCCGGAAGGCCAGCCACGATGGGCACCTGGTCTTCGCGCAGTTCGACATTGGCGACGCCACCGATCACGTCCAGGACGCAGGCTGTCAGCAGGGCCGTGACCACGTGATCAACTGGTCTGTTGCAGAACGCGATGACATCGACGGCGTGGCTCGGGGTGAAGCCGATAAGAGCCTCCTGGTCGACTTCTTCGGCGTGCTCGGCTTCGAATATGGCCTCGTCGCCGATGCCGGGCCCCATGAGCGAGACCATGACGGGTCGACGTGCGTCGACGCCCCCGGTGTCCGCAATGCCGAGGCTCTCCGCGTGAATGTTCACGTCATACTCGCCGACCCGCTTCTCCTCGAAACGTGCTGAGGAGCGCACAAGGAACTCGCGGAGCCGCTGGATCGCCTCAAGGGGGACGGCCTCCGCCAACTCGATCACCAGCACCGGTCCGCTCATGCCCGGAGCCTAGCCAGCCGCCCTTGCGTGCGCTGACCGGCGGCCTAGCGAAATCGGCCGCGATCACCGCACCGCCCGTGATCAGCCCGCCGGACGACCGGGCGGCGGCTGAGGGGCGCACAGGTCGTCTGCTATCGGCCGGCGTACGGGAGCAGGGCCATCTCGCGGGCGTTCTTGATGGCCAGTGCGAGCTCGCGCTGCTGCTGCGCCGTGACACGGGTGACCCGGCGGCTGCGGATCTTGCCCCGGTCGGAGATGAACTTACGGAGCAGATCGGTGTCCTTGTAGTCGATGTAAGTGATTCCTGCCGTGTCCAGCGGGTTGGGGCGGGAGTTCAGGCGCTTGCTGGGGGAGGGGCGGCGGTCCATGGGCGTTCCTCGGGTTACGTGGTTACGGGGCTACGGGGTTACGGAGTGTCGGTGAGTGGGGGCGGGGAGGGGTCAGGAAACGGAGTCGAGCAACGGACCGAAGGCGGCGGGGAGCTGCTTCCACGCTGCGCGCCCGGCCGTGTACTCGGCTTCGGTCAGGAGGCAGGAATCCAGGAGCTGTTCGATCCCCTCGCGGTCGAGGCCCGGCGAGGTGAAGACCAGGTGCTGGCAGCAGTCGCCGTGCTCGGGGTCCCAGTCGAGGGCGGCCGCGGCCTGACGCATGGCGGGGACCAGATCCCAGGCGGCATCGGGGAGCGAGGCCAGCCAGGGGCCGACGCTCTCCACACACAGCGCGCCGCCGGCCGCGTCCCAGGCGAGGAGGGTGTCGGGACGGTCGGCGAGCCAGAACCGGCCGCGGCTCCGGGCCGCAGCACACGTCAGGTCCTCCAGGGCCTCGTAGAGCCGCTCGGGGTGGAACGGCCGACGGCGCTGCCATACGAGTGTGGCGACTCCGGTCTCGTCGGCCTCCTGGGGGAGGAGCGCACAGGCAGGGTGCTGGGCAGCGGCGGCCGCCTCCACATCGAAGCCGGCGAACGCCAAGCGGGTGAGTTCGCTGGAGCCGGTGGGCACCTGGAGGGCCGTCGGGTGCAGCTGGGCGAGCAGCGCGCGGTCCTCGTCGTCGGCCTCCTCGCTGTCGGCGATCGCGAGGACCGGCGCGTATTCGAGCTGGCGGGCCCAGGTGTCCCCGACGGTCCGCTGGTCGGTCGCCGCGGCGGCGAGACCGGCCTCGGTGAGGTCGTCCCCGTTGCCGAGGCAGGGCAGGACGAGCGCCGGGTCAACGGCGGTGATCACATTGGTGAGTTCCAGTGAATCACCGGCATGGGCGGCCACGACCTCGGCCATCGCCCTGGGCTCGACAGAATCCCAGAGCTCCACCACCGCCAGCCGGGTCAGACCGTCGGCGGCCAGCCGCTCCAGCTCAGGGACGAGGTCCTCGCGCAGTGCGCAGCAGGCGCAGTCGTTGACCAGCGGAGTCTCGGCGGCGGACAGCTCACCCCCAGAATCGCGCAGCGTGCGAAGCACGTTGCCGCCGGCAGCCGAGGACAGATCGTGGTGCAGGGCGACACTTCCCGGCACGGAGCGCAGCAGGTGTTCGACGGTCTCCTTGCGTGCGTCGGTGTGCATGCCGCCGACGATCACTACGGGGAGGGTCACTTACGCCCTCCGTAGCGGCGCTCGAAGCGTTCGACGCGGCCGGCGGTGTCCAGGACGCGGGCGGTGCCGGTGTAGAAGGGGTGGCTCTGCGAGGAGATCTCGACGTCGATGACGGGGTAGGTGTTGCCGTCCTCCCAGTCCACCGTCTTGTCGCTGGTGGCGGTGGAGCGGGTGAGGAAGGCGAAGTCGGCGGCTTTGTCGCGGAAGACGACGGGGCCGTAGGCGGGGTGGATTCCAGGCTTCATGGGGTGGCTCTCTTCGGGGGAGGAGGGGTCAGCGCTCTTCGCGGAAGTCGACGTGCCGGCGGGCGACCGGGTCGTACTTGCGCAGGGTCATCCGGTCCGGGTCGTTGCGCCGGCTCTTGCGGGTGACGTAGGTGTAGCCGGTGCCGGCGGTGGAGCGGAGCTTGATGATCGGACGTACTTCGTTGCGTGCCATGGCCTCAGTATACGGGAATGGAAATCATATTCAATAAGCGGCTGCAAGGCCGGCCCGGACGATGCCGTGGCTGCGCCCACCGTCCGGCCCGGAGTCTCAGGCGGCGGAGCCCACGGCCTGCGCGCGTTCGTGCTCGCAGGCGTCGTCGATCCCGTACGTCTCCGAGTCCGGGAAGGCGTCCCCGGCGGGCACGGCTTCGCCCGGCCCGAGCAGGCAGGCTTCGAGGGCCGCCCGCAACGCGTCGGCGCGCTGGCCCGTGCCGATGAAGACGAGCTCCTGGCCCTGCGCGGTATCCGGTCCGCGGGCGCCCGAAGGTTCGAAGCGGGCGACCGCACCGGCCTGGGACCAGAGGCCGGTCACACGGGGGCGGCTGGCCAGCCAGAAGAAGCCCTTGGAGCGCAGGATCTGCCCGAAGGTGCCGCTGTCGAGGCCCTTGGTGACGAAAGTCCACAGCCGGTCGGGGTGGAAGGGGAGGTCGGAGCGGAAGACGAGCGAGGAGATTCCGTACTCCTCGGTCTCCGGGACGTGGCCGCCGTTGAGCTCCTTGACCCAGCCCGGCGCCTGCTGGGCGCGCTCGACGTCGAACAGGCCGGTGTCCAGAACCTGTTCGAGGATCACCTGGCCGCGGATGGCGGGAACGATCCTCGCCTCGGGGTTCAGTCGCGAGAGTGTCGCGCGGAGCCTGGCGATCTCGGTCGGCCCGACCAGGTCGAGCTTGTTGAGGACGATGACGTCCGCGAACTCGATCTGGTCCATGAGGAGGTCGCTGACGGTGCGCTCATCGTCCTCGTACTGGTCGAGGCCGCGGGCGGAGAGTTCGTCGCCGCCGGCGAGTTCGGGCAGGAAGTTCGCGGCGTTCACGACGGTGACCATGGTGTCGAGGCGGGCGCGGCTTCCGTCGGCGCGCGGCGGCCTCGGCCGGGGTGAGCGGTTCGCCGCGACCGTCCCGCGCTGCAGTCGAGTCTTCTGGGGGTGGGTGCCGCAGCCGAAGCACCCCACCGAGCCCGTGCGGTGGGGTGCGAGTCGCGGCTGCGACGTCATTCGGCGTGGATTACCAGGAGGACTTGGTCACTCCCGGAAGGAATCCGGCGTGTGCCTGCTGGCGGGTGCGGACCCGGGAGAGTCCGAACTTGCGCAGGTAGCCGCGTGGGCGGCCGTCCACGCTGTCGCGGTTGCGTACCCGGGTGGCACTCGCGTTGCGGGGCTGCTTGTGCAACTCGGTCAGGGCGGCGCGCCGTTCTGAGTCGGTGGTCGACGGGCGGCTGATGATCGACTTCAGTGCGGCTCGCCGGGCGGCATATCGCTCGACGGTTGTCTTGCGCTTCTCGTTCCGTGCGATCTTGCTCTTCTTGGCCATCAGACCTTTCCTCCCCGCGCCCGGATCCGGGCCACGGCTGCTTCGATGCCGATCACGTCCACAGTCTTGATCGCCTTGGCGCTCAGAGTCAGGCGGACATTGCGGCCCTCGCTGGGCAGCCAGTAGCGCTTGCTCTGGATGTTCGGGTCGAAGCGGCGTGACGTACGCCGGTGGGAGTGGGAGATGTTGTTGCCGAACCCGGGCTTGGAGCCGGTCAGTTGGCAGTGGGCGGACATGGGTGTTACCGGCCTCTCTCTGGCGACTGCTTATTGGTAATGGAAACCATATCCATATACTACTCATGGCCCGCACGGACCTCGCCCCGACCGCCGGACTTGCTCCACCGCCACCGATGGTCACGGCCGGCAGGCGGGCCGTGACTCCAGCCACTTCCGGGCGGCCTCGATCACCGGATCCCCGGTGCCGCGGGCCACGTCGCGGTCGGTGAAGTCCACGCGGACGTCGGGGGCGATGGGGGTGTTCGTGTAGCGGCGCCCGGTGCGGTCCAGATCGGCATTTTCCGTGAGTACGAGGAGCGCGCCGTCACTGAGCGGGTAGGTCGCGTTGCCTGTTGCCAGCCCGGCCGTGGGCAGTCCGAAGCTTCGGCTCTCCGGTCGGCCGCGGAAGGCGATCAGGGTGGCTTCGCCGGCACTCGCTGTCTCGGGTCCCGTGAGGACCGCGACCGGTGGCCGGGGCCGATGCAATACGTACGCGTTGTGGGTCACGTAGTCCCTGACGCCCGACTCGCCTGTTTCGATGTTCGGGGGGAAGTCCTTGGGGATGACTTCACCGCCGACGGACAGCTGGCCCTTGTTCAGCTCCCATGCGCTCTGCTTGCCGTCGGCGCCTACGAAGGCGCCGAGGCGACCGTCACCCAGCAACGGTGCCAGGACGTCGAGCTTGGGCCAGATCGCTCCTCCGCTGTCCTCGCGCAGGTCGACGATCCACCCGCAGGGCTTGGAGGCGTCGAGCGTACGGACCACCTGTGCGCCTGCCCGGGCGTAGCCCGGGATCTTCTCCGTGGTCGGGAGCGACACGTAGCCGATCTTCTGTCCGACGAGGCGGCCGCGGGGTACCGGCGGCGGCCCCGAGGTGCCGGGTACCTCGATGGACGGGTTCATCGCGGCGGCCTGCTGCGGCCTGAGGAAGAGGGTGTGGGGGTTGTCGAGGGATTTGACGGCGAGGTCGATGGCGTCGTAGGTGTCGGCGGTGGTCCTGGCCCCGGCGGCTTCGGTGAACGCCTGACGCCTGACCTGAGGCCAGTCGACCCTGTTCCGGTCCAGCGAGTTGTTCTGGAGCAGGTCCAGAACTTGCGTCAGGTATTGCTCCGCCTCTGCTGACATGTCCGTGGGCTGCGGTGACGGGGCGTCGGCCGCCACTTCGGCCGGCTGGTGGCCGACAGGCGCGGCGGTCGTGGTGTCGCCCGTGGCCGTCACGAGGCCGGCTGCCAGCGCCACGGAGAGGGAGAGCAGTACCCAACGGTTTCGACCCGTGGTCATGAGGTCCTCCTCGCTGACGGCGGAGGTCACCGTTTTCATCGTCACGCTCGTGGGGACGCCCGGCAACCGGGATGCGTGTGGAGCGGCTGGAGGGCGGGACACCGGCGGGCAGCGCAGGATAAAGCCTCACCCTGCTGCGCGCCGGAGCGCGGCCAGGGCCGGATGTTCGCCCACCGCTGTCTGGTCAGGGCCGAGGGGGCGTGCCGATCCAGCAGCTCGGCCAAACCACGGCGGCGAGCGAGGGCCTCTACCCGGTCCAGGTGGACGGTCGGGGGACTCGGCCGCGCCCGCCCGGCGGACCAGAGGACCGACGTGGACCGGGAGGCCGACGGCCGCCGGGGGCAGGCACGGGCTGCACCGCGCCCTCGCCACACGTCCTGACCGAGAGAACCCGCTCTGGCAGGAGTGCCGTGCCCGGCTTCTGGAGTCACAGCAGAAGCCGGCCCAACCCGGAGGCTGACTCGGCAGGGCTCCTGGCCGTGGGGACGCGCGCGAGCGTGCGGACGCGCGGAACCGGTCAGCGTGAGGCGCCAACGCTGCTCGCCCAAACCTGGATGGGCACCACCTCAGACTCACCCGTGGCCTGCTCCGAGTGGCTCTGCACGCCGTCCAGGCCCGACCAGCCCATGGCGCCCGGCTCACTGCCGGCCAAGAACCCCTCGATGACCGGCCCAAGGCCGTCGGAAAGTACGTAGGCACCACCGAACGGCAACGCATGCGCGGTCACCGATCCCGTTGAGCACCGGAGCTGACCGGCCTGCTCGTCATGCCACACGTAGAACGTCGCATCCCCGGGAAAGCCCGACTCGCGGATACGGACCCGGATGGCCGAGGCGGTCCGCTCGAAGGCGGCCACCACCGCGGAGACGGACAACGACCTCCGGTCCTCGTCCTCCGCGCTCAGCCACCAGGTGTTGGTCTCCCACTCCACCCGACGGTCAGCCGGCTCCAGTACCAGGGGCTCGTCCGCCACCTCAGCGATCCATGTCAACAGCACCACAGCAGTATCCGACGACAGTTGGATGCGCGAGCTCACCACGTACGGAACTCGGACCCGAGTCCGCCGGGCATACCGGGCCCGCCACCGCGGACCTCACCGGCCAACTCCAGCGCACCGCACACGAATGATCTAGCAGATCAGGTTTCGTGTGGAGTGTTGTTGGCGAAGTACCTTAACCATGGGCTTATCGCCGGTTGCCGGTCATCCTGCTGTCGCTGTTTTCCGTGAGCCCCGAGGCGGGCGGTCCGTCTCGGTGCTGGGCACGCGGGTCGATGCCGAGGCGAAGCGCACCGCGCGCGTGCTGGCCGGGGTGGTGACCCATGCCAGACCTGTCGAGCGGACCCTCGCGCTGCGGCAAGCCGCCGCGGCTGCCGGTGAGTTGATGGCCGCGCTGTCGGCTCTGGCTCCGGCGGTTGCCGGGGAGGGATTGTCGGCGGAGTCGATCAGTCGCATGCGCGTCGCCGGCATCCGCCAAGCGCTGCCACTCCCCACCCCGGCCAGTCGCCAGGCCCTGTTCGCACCGGAGTTCATCACCACACCGCCACCTTCCTTCGGCCCCGACGCTGCCGCGGGTGAGCCCGACGCCGAGCCCCGGCCGGTACTGTCGGGAGCGGTCGAGGATCCCGACATACGGATGGCCCAACTCGTCACCACCCCGCTCACCCTTCGGGCCGCCGCGGCGCTGACCGAATTCGGCCGCGCCTGCGAGGCGACCGCCCGCACCCTGCGCCTGAACCCGGGTGACCTGGTCATCATCGACAACCGCGTCACCGTCCATGGCCGCACCGCCTTCCATCCCCGTTACGACGGAGCAGACCGCTGGCTGCAACGAACCTACGTCACCACCGACCTGCGCCGCTCCCGAGACCACCGCCCACAGGACGGCCACGTACTCGCCCGCTGACTGCGGGCCGGCTCAACAGCAAACTCCGTACTGGTCGCCGGCGCCGTCGACGGCGAGGACGTCGGAAGCCTTACCGAGTCAGGGATGTCGAACGCTCTCCGGAGCCTTCCGGGCGACTGGCTCCTTCCACGCGACCTGTGGGTGCGCCTGCCGAGCACCCTGGTGGCGTTCTGCCCAGCGGACGGCAAGTGGTGCTGCCAGGCCCGTCAAGGTGAACAGTGCTCCTGCGACGTACCATCCGGGCCGGCCCCAGACGATGCAGAGGGAGATGAGCAGGGCGGGACCGACGGCTTCGGCCAGTCCGGCGCCGAGGCCGAACACGCCGAGGTACTGGCCGGTGGCGTGCGGCGGGGCGAGGGCGAAGGACACCTCGAACCCTGCCGCGGAGTGCCACAGCTCGCCGATGGTGTGGATCACCATGGCGGTCATGATCAGTGTGGCGGCAGCCCACGCCGGGATCCCCGCAGACAGGGAGACCAGGGAGCAGGAGACGAGAAAGGCCACGCCTGCCCGGCGGTACGCGGTTCCGCCGGCCGCTGGGGAATCGATGCCGCGGCTGGCTCGTATCTGGAACGCGATGACGAGGACGGTGTTGATGAGCATGGTGCCCGAGATGAGCCAGCGCGGGGCGGTGGTGGCCGTCACCAGCCAGAGCGGAACGGCCACCGTGAGCACCTTGAACTGGACGGCCATGATGCCGTCGAGAGCGGTGAGCAAGAGGTAGGGGCGGTCTCGCAGGGCGCTCCAGCGGGGGCCGCCGGTGGCGGGTACGGGTTCGACCGGCGGAAGGTAGCTCAGGATCGCTGCGGAAGCCGCGAAGGCGGCCGCGTTGCCGATGACCAGCAGCCGGTAGGCGGGGAGGGTGCCCACCTGGACAGCCCAGCCCGCCAGCAGAGCGCCGAGGGAGATGCCCACGTTGGTCACCGCGCGGAGACGGGCGCGAAATGCCTGGGGTCGGTCCCCTCCGTAGTGCCTGATGAGCGGACTGCGTGCGGCCAGTCCGGCCGCTTTGGCCCCCATGGCCGTACCCACCGCGAGGGCGAACAGCCAGAAGCTGTCCGCCAGCACGAAGCCTGCGGTGGCCAGTGCCTGGACGACGAGGGTGACCGCATAGATGCCGCGTGCGCCGTGCCGGTCGGCGAGATGACCGACAGCGATGCCCACGGCCAGCGAGAGGACACCGGCGATGGCGAGTCCGAGGCCGACCTGGGCTGCCGGAAGGCGGACGGCCTCGGTGAAGTACAGGACTCCGGCGGTCAGATAGAGGCCGCTGCCGACGGTGTAGACGAAGTTCGAGGCGGCGATGACGCGCTGCGGTCCGGATTCCGGTACCAGGGGCATGAGGCGGCTCCGAGTCCAGGGGGTCGAGAGTAAGGACTGAGCCAGCTTTTCGCTTATTACCCGTAATCGCAATAGGGTTGCAACAAGCGAACCGTGCAGGGTGTACCGCCGCTGCAAGCGGGACGCCCCGAACGCCCAACCGCCTGCCCCTTCCCACAATTCTGGCCGAACCGCCCCGCAATCCGCCTGACGTTCGCCTGGCGTACGGGCGAACGCCACGCGAGACTCCCTCTCCAGTACCCAAGGCACGTTGTCCTGGGGTCGCTCAACCACCCTCAACCGCAGAGGTCGTTCAAGCCATGGCAGAACTCAACCGCCGCCGCTTCCTGCAGGTCGCGGGCGGCGCCGCCGCCCTGACGATGCTCAACGAGAGCATCGCGCGCGCCGCCGCCATCCCCGCCCAGGGGACCACCGGCACCATCGCCGACGTCGAGCACATCGTCGTGCTCATGCAGGAGAACCGGTCCTTCGACCACTACTTCGGCGCCCTGCGCGGTGTCCGCGGCTTCGGTGACCCGCGCCCGGTGACCTTGCCGAGCGGCAAGTCCGTCTGGCACCAGGCCGACAACGCCGGCAAGGAGACGCTGCCGTTCCGGCCGCCGTCCGACGACCTCGGCGGGGAGTACCTCCAGGGCCTCAACCACGACTGGGCAGGCGGCCAGAGCGCCTTCAACAAGGGCAAGTACGACAACTGGATCCCCGCCAAGACGCCCGCCACCATGGCGTACCTGACGCGCGAGGACCTCCCGTTCCACTACGCACTGGCCGATACGTTCACCATCTGCGACGCCTACCACTGCTCCTTCATCGGCTCCACCGACCCCAACCGCTACTACCTGTGGTCGGGGCACACCGGCAACGACGGCACCGGCGGGGGCCCGGTCCTCAACAACGCCGAGGCCGGCTACGGCTGGACCACCTACCCCGAGCGCCTGGAGGCGGCGGGCGTGTCCTGGAAGGTCTACCAGGACGTGGGCGACGGCCTGAACGCAGGCGGCTCCTGGGGCTGGATCAACGACGCCTTCCGCGGCAACTACGGCGACAACTCGCTCCTCTACTTCAACAACTACCGGGGCGCCCAGCCCGGCGAGCCGCTGTACGAGAAGGCCCGCACCGGCACCGACGCCAAGGCCGGCGAGGGCTACTTCGACCGGCTGCGCGCCGACGTCAAGGCCGGCAAGCTCCCGCAGATCTCCTGGATCGCCGCTCCGGAGGCGTTCAGCGAGCACGCCAACTGGCCGTCCAACTTCGGCGCCTGGTACATCGCGCAGGTCCTGGACGCGCTGACCTCCAACCCGGACGTGTGGGCCCGTACCGCGCTGTTCATCACGTACGACGAGAACGACGGCTTCTTCGACCACGTCGTCCCGCCCTACGCCCCGGCCGACGCCAACCAGGGCCTGTCCACCGTGCCGACCGCGCTGGACGTCTTCCCGGGCAAGGCCGGGTACGTCGCCGGCCCCTACGGCCTGGGTCCGCGCGTGCCGATGCTGGTCGTCTCCCCGTGGAGCAAGGGCGGCTACTCCTGCTCCGAGACCTTCGACCACACCTCGGTGATCCGCTTCATGGAGAGGCGCTTCGGCGTGCAGGAGCCGAACATATCGCCGTGGCGCCGTGCCGTCTGCGGCGACCTGACCTCGGCCTTCGACTTCACGCGCAAGGACACTCAGACGGTCCGGCTGCCCGACACCGGCGGTTTCCAGCCGCAGGACCACGACCGCCACCCCGACTTCCGGGCGGTCGCCCCGGCCGAGGGTGCGATGCCGCGCCAGGAGAAGGGGAACCGGCCCACGCGCGCGCTGAAGTACGCCCCGTACGTGGACGGCGCCGCGCTCCTCTCCGAGGGCAAGTTCCGGCTGGCCTTCAGCGGTGGCCCGGACCTCGGCGCGCAGTTCCACGTCACCTCCGGCAACCGCACCGACGCCCCCTGGACCTACACCACCGAGGCGGGCAAGTCGATCGCGGACACCTGGAACACCCGCTACTCGGCGGGGGTCACCGACCTGACCGTGCACGGCCCGAACGGCTTCCTGCGCGGCTTCCGCAACCCGGGCACCACCGCCGGTCCCGAGGTCACCGCCCGCCACAACGCGGCCACCGGGAACCTGGACCTCACGCTCACCAACGCGGGCGCGTCCACCGAGACGCTCACGGTCACCAACGCCTACGCGGGCGGGCCCAAGCGCATCAAGGTTGCGGCGGGCGCCACGGTCACGCACAGCGTCTCGCTGAAGAACACGAAGCGCTGGTACGACGTCACGGTCGTGGCCTCGGCGACCCCGGACTTCATGCGCCGCTTCGCGGGCAAGGTGGAGACGGGTGCCGCGGGCCTGTCGGACCCGGCCATCCTGACGGTGAACTCCTCCTGACCCGTCCGTCCCGGCCCACCCGCGGCCGTGCCGTGGCCCACCGGGCCCGGGCACGGCCGCGGGCGCCGTCCCACGTGCGGCGGCGGTAAGGGCATCCCACGTACGGGGGCGGCTCGCGGAAGATCGTGGCCGACGAGGAGTACCTCGTAACGGATTCCCGGGGCGCTGCGCCGGGAAGCCCAACGGACATCTGCCGCCCATTGGTCCAGACCTATTGACGGGCCCTGTCGAGCCTCCTACGATCCGGACCGGTACAGCCCCACATGTCCCCCCACCTCACCCAGATCCGGGCGTCATATCCCCACGCGCTAGTCATGTCCATGACGTCCGGCGGGAAGGGAGCGCAGCGTGTTCCGTCGCAGGTCCCGTACGCCACGTCCCACGGGCGGCCTCCGGCCCGCGCCCGACCACCGACCGCAGAGGGCGGCCGTCCTCAGGCGCTCCCTCGCGGGGGCGAGCGCCACCGCCGTCATCGCCGCCGGCATCGCCGCGGCGGGCTCCGTCTCGGCCGGCGCCGCCGCCCCCGCCAACCTGGTGGCCAACTCCGGCTTCGAGAGCGGGCTCTCCGGCTGGACCTGTACCGGCGGGTCCGGCACCGCCGTCTCCGGCCCGGTCCACTCCGGGGCCTTCGCGCTCAAGGCCACGCCGAGCGGCCAGGACAACGGGCAGTGCACCCAGACCGTCAGCGTGCAGCCCAACTCCCAGTACACGCTGAGCGCCTACGTCCAGGGCAGCTACGTCTACCTGGGCGCCACCGGCACCGGCCTCACCGGCACCCCGTCCACCTGGACCGCGAACAACGCGGCGTACGGCCAGCTCAGCGTCAACTTCACCACCGGGGCGAACACCACCTCGGTGACCGTCTACGTGCACGGCTGGTACGGGCAGCCCGCCTACCACGCCGACGACGTGTCGCTCACCGGCCCCGGCGGCAGCAGGCCCCCGCCGTCCACGCCGCCGCCGTCCACCCCGCCGCCCTCCACGCCCCCGCCCCCCACCACACCACCCCCCACCACACCACCCCCCACCACACCACCCCCCACCACACCACCCCCCACCACACCACCCCCCACCACACCACCCCCCACCACACCCCCGCCCACCACGCCGCCGGGTGACACCTGCGCCACGAAGCCCCGGCCCTCGGGCAAGGTCCTCCAGGGGTACTGGGAGAACTGGGACGGCGCCTCCAACGGTGTCCACCCGGGCATGGGCTGGGTCCCCATCACGGACAGCCGGATCGCCGTGCACGGCTACAACGTCATCAACGCCGCGTTCCCGGTGATCCTCTCCGACGGCACGGTCCAGTGGCAGGACGGCATGGACGCCGGTGTGAAGGTCTCGACCCCCGCCGAGATGTGCCAGGCCAAGGCGGCCGGCGCGACGATCCTCATGTCGATCGGCGGCGCCGCCGCGGGCATCGACCTGAGCTCCAGCAGCGTCGCGGACAAGTTCGTGGCGACCGTCGTCCCGATCCTGAAGAAGTACAACTTCGACGGCATCGACATCGACATCGAGACCGGCCTCACCGGCAGCGGCGACATCAACACGCTGTCCGCCTCCCAGTCCAACCTGATCCGCATCATCGACGGCGTCCTGGCCCAGATGCCCGCGGGCTTCGGCCTCACGATGGCCCCCGAGACCGCCTACGTCACCGGCGGCAGCGTCACCTACGGATCGATCTGGGGGTCCTACCTCCCGATCATCAAGAAGTACGCCGACAACGGCCGTCTGTGGTGGCTGAACATGCAGTACTACAACGGCAGCATGTACGGCTGCTCCGGCGACTCCTACCAGGCCGGCACCGTGCAGGGCTTCACCGCCCAGACCACCTGCCTCAACAACGGCCTGACCATCCAGGGCACCACGGTCAAGGTGCCCTACGACAAGCAGGTGCCCGGCCTGCCGGCCCAGCCCGGTGCGGGTGGCGGCCACATGGCGCCGAGCCTGGTCAGCCAGTCCTGGAACTCCTTCGGCGGCTCGCTGAAGGGGCTCATGACCTGGTCGATCAACTGGGACGGCTCCAAGGGCTGGACCTTCGGGGACAACGTCAAGACGCTCCAGGGCCGTTGACGCCCAGGTGATCCCCTGATCCCCTGATCCCCTGATCCCCAGTGCCCCGGGAGCGCCGCACGTTCCCGGGGCACGCCCGTCAGACCGAAGGTCGACGTGCCGGCGACCCACCAGAGCACGCCGGTGAACGCGGCACGGTTGACCGCGCCGTCCGTCGAGCCCCCGGTGGCGGAGAAGAACACCAGGCGGTCAGCGCGGTGCTGAGGGCCATGCCCAGATGGGTCGCGGTATAGAACAGCCCCGAGGCCCGACCCGGCGTTCTCGTGCGGCATCTTGGCGAGCGACATCCTGTCGGCTGCTGACCACGCCGTTGCCCATGTACAC
This sequence comes from Streptomyces sp. NPDC028314, assembly GCF_055565795.1. Taxonomy (NCBI): domain Bacteria; kingdom Bacillati; phylum Actinomycetota; class Actinomycetes; order Kitasatosporales; family Streptomycetaceae; genus Streptomyces; species Streptomyces sp. NPDC028314. The sequence goes on along the minus strand of NZ_JBVHTP010000003.1, from coordinate 34,953 downwards.
CTCCCACGAACGAGCGGTGTAGCGGCCGACTAGGGTTCAGGCATGCGTGCGAAGAGGATCATTGCGGTGATAGGCGGCCTGGGCGTGTTCCTCACGGCCTGCGGGGCCGGTTCGGACGACAGCGCGCAGGACTACTCCTTCCCGGAACTGCCCCAGGCCGTCGCCAATCCGGTCCGGCAGCCGTCCGACCTGCCGATGCCGTGGGCGCAGCCCGGGGACGTCTTCCCCGAGGTCGTTGCCTCCGGCTTGCGCGGGAAGACGATCGACATGGCCAACACCGACGGTGAGACCACTGCCCGGTGCCCTGCCGACCTCGTGCTGAAGGACGGCGCCGAGGCCGTGTGCGTGAGTGTGTTCGAGGGCTTGGAGGTCGAGTGGGACGTCATCGTGGGCCCGGCGTCGGATGCTCACGGGAGGTCGGTCCAGTGGAGCGCTGAACCTCGCAAGGGCATCCTCACTCGCGACGGCGCGGCCAACCAGGTCTACAACGACTACAGCGGACCCGGCCTCGTGCGCTGCAGCAACATTCCGAAGGCCGTCCTCGTCCCGATACTCGGAATCTCCGGCCACAGCTGCCAGACGGTGGTGGACGGGAAGGCCGGCAAGCCCATGCCGATCGAAGTCGGCCTGATCTACCCGAAGTTGCAATGCAGGCACCGGACCCTTGAAGCCTGTGTGGGTTGAACCGGCCTCCTCAGCGGCCCGCCTGCCGCTCTGCCTCATGCGGCTGAGGTTCCACCGGCGGCAAGGCCGCCGCGTCCGGCAAGGCGCGTCGCAGGGCTCATCCGGCCGTTGAGCAGTGATCGACCGGAGGGGGCATGGGCACCCTGGCCGTCACGAGCCGGAACCAGCAGCCGACCTGACTTCGGAACCAATCGTCCAGTGCCGTGACCGCGAACCTCCGCCGGGTTGCTCGCCGCCGCCCCGCGGCCTGGGCCCCGCAGGCCCCGTGGGCCCCGAACGGATGGCTGAAATACCCCCATACCGGCCCCACTTGGCGAGCGCGGTTGTTTGGCGAATACCCAACTGAGTAGGCGTACATCTGTGCGTCCGCCGTTTTCCGTCGTGGTTTAGTTACCCCTGGTCCGTCCGTGATTACACCGCGTACGGATCGTCCGCCGACGACGCCGTCGCGCCACGCGGCGTCCCGATCGACCCCAGGAGCACCATGACCCCGATCCTCTTCGTCTATGCCAAGGGCGGCCCTCCTCTGGAGTACGCGGTCCCGCGCATCGCCGCCCACGCCGAGGTGCACGTCCTGGCGCTCGCGCCGTTGCCCCGAACCACCGAGTCGGTGTGGCTGCCCGGGTGCGCGTCGGTCACCACGGCCCCGCCGGGCGAGGGGGTGGAACTGGTCGATCTGATCTGTTCCCACGCCCGCCGCGTCGGCGCCGAGGCGGTGCTGACCCTGTCGGAGTACGCGGTGATGGCCGTCGCCCACGCGAGCCTGCGGCTGGGACTGCGTGGTGCCGGCGAGCGGGTCGCGGGGGCGCGGGACAAGCGTCTGATGCGCCGGATCTGGCGTGACGCCGGGGTGCCCGTACCGGGGTTCGCTGAGGTCCACGCTCCGCAGGACATCACGGACGCCTTCGAAACCCTGACGCCGCCGCTCCTCCTGAAGGCCGCCTGGAGCGCGGGTTCCACGGCCCACCTCACCGTGTGGAACGAGCAGCAGGCCGAGGCGGCCTGGAAGACCGGACGTTCCGTCATGGAAGCTTCCTCCGCGCAGGGTTACGCGGAACTGCACGCCGCGGACGAGGGCGTCAGCGATTTCCTGCTGGAGGAGATCGTGACCGGACAGGCCTCCGACTGGTTCGACGGGGACGGGTGGGGCGACTACGTCAGCGTGGAGGGGATCGTCGCCGACGGCCACTACCACCCGCTGTGCATCACCGGGCGGATGCCGACCATCGCCCCTTTCACCGAGCGGGCGAGCCTGGCCCCGGCCGCCCTCCCGAACGCGTTGCAACACCGGATCGAGGAGGTGTCGCGCGCCGCCGTCGACGCGCTCGGACTCGACACCTGCGCCACCCACACCGAGATCAAACTCGGCGCGGACGGGGCCATGTGGCTGATCGAGACCGCCGCCCGCTTAGGTGGCGTGATGACCACCCGGCAGGTGGAGACCGTCTTCGGGCTCGACATGATCGGCATGCTGGTGCGCCAGTTGCTCGGCAGGGAGGTCGCCTACCCGGAGCGGATGCTGACCGAGGGCGAGGGCGCCGCCGGATCCCTCGTCGTCCTCGCCGTCGACCCCGAGGGCCGGCCCTGGGCCGAACTCCCGGCCTGGGACTTCGAGGCGGTCGACTGGCCCGCCCTGGTCGCGCCAGGAACCCGCGTGGAGCTGGTGCGCGAATGCAGTCTCGCGCCGGGCAGCCCGGTCCCGCCGTACGAGGAAGCGGGAGGGGCCAATTCCATGGCCGCGCTGTGCTTCCTCACCGCTGAGTCCGGGCCGGGGCTGCTGGCCGACTGCGGCCGCATCCTCGCGGCCATGCCCAACGCCCTCACCGCCCCGTCCGTCGCCCTCACGGCCGCCCCCACCGAGCCCTCCGCCCAGTCCGCCGACCGCTCGACGCCCGGGAGCAACGCATGACGAACACTGGAACCCTCACCGCCGCCCCGTCCCCCCGGGGCGCCGCCGTGGACACCCTGCTCACGCTCCCCCTGTTCGAGCAGCTGGCCGGGGTGCTGGGCGGGCACCCGTACGTGAAGGTCGTCGTGGACCGCGACCAGGGCCTCTGGCACGTCCTCGACAGCGCTGTGCACTCCTTCCACGTCAACTACATAGCCACCGAGATCCATGGGCTGACCCTCGAACAGCTCGACGCCGAACTCGACCGCTTCAACCATGACGTCTACCAGGACCCCGCGCGGCGCTTCCTGCTCGGCGTCCTCTCGCTGCACTCCCGGGGCGGCCCGGAGCGGGACGAGCCGTTCATGGTCCTGGAGACCACCGAGGCCGACACCATGGGCGCGGACCTGTTGATCGAGTTCCACGCCTTCGTACGGGCTCACCTCGATCCCGCGCTGGAGCTGCTGGTGAAGCCGGCCAACCACGGGCAGGAGAACGCCCTCGCGGCGGTGCCGGAGACCGTGGTGCCCCGTGCACGGGGTCACGCACTCCTGGCGACCGCGCCCTTCGTGCCGTTGACGCTCGCCTCGGCCACCGGCCGGCTCCGCGCCTTCGCCTCGGGCGAGGAATACCGTGCCGCCCGCGCGGACCTGACCTGGTACGACATCGTCGCCATGCCGGTGGTCCCCGACGACATCCCGCGGCTCGCTGGTCTGATCAATGCCCAGCCCACCACTCCGCTGTCGCACACCAACATGCTGGCGGCCGGTTGGGGCATCCCCAACGCCATCGTCCGCGGAGCCCTCGACATGATCGCCGACGAGAAGCTGGACGGTGCCTGGGTCCGTTACGAGGTCACCGCCGACGGGTTCGTCATCGAGCCCGCAGAGGAGCCGTCGGACCTCGCCGAACCGACGTGGCACACGCAGCGGGTCCGCCTCGACGCGCCGCACGTGACGGACGTACCGCTCGTGCCGCTGTCCGCCTTACGCGCCCGCGACCGGAACCGCTACGGCACCAAAGCGGCCAACCTCGGGGAACTGCACCATGTACTGCGCCACGGATCGGGCCGGCTGACCGGCTACTACTGCGTGCCCCGCCCGCCCCGGGCCGACCTGCTCGGTCACCTGGCCGCACGGCTGGGTATGCCCGAGGACGGCGATCTCGCCCAGCAGGCGAGCGAGTTCCTGACCCGGCACGTCCAGGCGCCGGCGGGCATCGCCGTCCCCTTCTCCGTCCAACAGCGCTTCCTGGACTCCTCTCCGGCCGTGCAACAGAGCATCGGCAAGCTGAAGATGGCCCTGGAGCTGAAGTCCATGGACGCCGTGGACACGGTCTGCCTCCAATTGCAGCACTTGGTGCGCACCCTCCCGGTGCCCGAGGACCTGGTGCGCGCCCTGGACACGCAGCTGGTCGAGCACCTGGCGGGCACGGGCCGCTTCGCCGTGCGGTCCTCCTCGAACGCCGAGGACCTGCCGGGCTTCTCCGCGGCCGGGATCTACGAGTCCCACACCAAGGTCACCGATCTGCCGGGGCTGCTGGACGCCATCCGCCAGGTATGGGCCTCGCTGCTCTCCCCGCGCAGCGTCCGGCTGCGCCATCAGGCCGGCATCTCCCTGGACGACACCTACATGGGGGTGATCGTCCAGCGCTACGAGCCGTCCCCGCTCGGAGGCGTCATGGTCACCTGCAATCCGACCAACCGGGCCGACTTCCGCAACGTGTACCTCAACTGCGCACACGGGTCCACGGCCGATGTCGTCGACGGCCGGACGATGCCCCTGCAGTACCTGTACAACACGGTCGAGGGCGGCGGCCGCACGATCTCGCTGGGCTCGGCCACCGAGGACCTGGCGCAGGACACGCGGGCCCACCTGGGGCGGCTGGCACTGGCGGGCCGCCTGCTCCAGTCCCATTTCGCCACGGACTACACCTTCGCGGGGCCGCTCGACATCGAATGGCTGCTCGGGCCGGGAGGCGCACTCCACATCCTCCAGCTGCGCCCGTACAGCGCCTGACCCGTCCGCACTTCCCCGCGTCCCGTCCCACCCGAAGGTCGACCATGCCCATATCCCTGCGTACGCGCGACAAACGCCGCGTCCGTCCGCCCGCCGCGGTGCTCCGCGTGATCCGACTGAACAACGGGTTCCAGCTGTTGTTCAACCTGCTGTGGTGGATGCCGGTCTTCTACCAGTACCAGAAGCAGGCGGGCCTGTCGGACAGCCAGATCTTCGGCATCCAGAGCGTCTACTACGTGGCGTTCTGCCTGCTGGAGATACCCACCGGCTTCATCGCCGACCGCATCGGACAGCGCCGCTGCATGCAGCTCGGGGCGGCCGCGATGACCGCGGCGAACCTCCTCCCCGTCGCCTCGCCGTCCTTCGCGGGCTTCATGGCGCACTTCCTGGCCATCGCCGCTGCCCGCTCGCTCGTTTCCGGGGCCTCCAGCGCCTACCTGTACGAGTACCTGCGCGAGCACGGCGCGGACGAGCACTACGTACAGGCCGAGGGCACCGCCCGAGCGCTCGGCCTCTGGGCGAAGATCGCCTGCTGGCCTCTGGTCGGCGTCCTCATGCACATCCGGCACGAGGCCCCCTACGTGCTGACCGCACTCTCCACGCTCGGTTCGCTGGCCTGCGCCGCGGCCCTCCCGGCGATCGCGGCGCCCCGCCGGGGCGGTCACCCGCCCGCGGAGCGCGTCGGGCTCCTCGACTCGGCCCGCCAGGCCGCGAAGGTGCTCGGAACGTCGCGGTCCCTCGGGCCTTTGATGATGCAGGGCGTGGCCGTCTTCACGCTCGCGCGCATCTGCCAGGTCAACCTCTTCCAACCGCTGCTCCTCGAAAAGAACCTCCCCGTCGCCGACCACGGTGCGGTGTTGTCGGCGATGACGGTCGCCGAGGCCGTCGGATCAGCCAGAACCGGCTGGTTGCGCAGCAGACTGGCCGACACCACCGTGGTGACCGTCCTCAGCGTGGTCATGGCACTCACGCTCGCGGCCACCACGCTGTCGGGGGGCCTGGGCACGATCCTGTGGCTGTGCGCGTTCGCTGCCGCGGCGGGCCTTGCGTACCCAGTGCAACGCAACCTGATCAACGCGGCCATCCCGCCGACCCCCTACCGGGCGACCCTGCTGTCGGTGGAGTCCATCATCGACCGCGGCGTGTGCGCGCTGGTGGCGCTGGCCGTCGGTGCCTACCTGGCGGCGGACCGCCTCGACGCGCTCCTCGTGCACGCGGCGGCGGGCACCTGTCTGCTGATGCTCGTCGTGGGCGTCGTCCTGAGGCGACTGCGTCGGGACGGGGTACGGCCGGCCGCCCGTCGGCCCTGATACGGCGGGCCGGCCGCGCGCGCCGGCCAGACCCTGGTGCGTGCATCTCCGATTGCCGAACCGGGTTTGCGGCCGGGCTCGGCGAGCGCGGCCGCCGCCGCCCGCACCTACACCTTCGTCGGCAGGTCAGCGTGACGGCCGGCAGAGCGGGGCCGATTTGGTGGACCCGGTGCCCGGCGAGGCTGTGCGCGGCGAGAGCCCGGTGCAGGCCGGTGCTCAGCGCTGCCGGGTCCTCGGGCGGCCGGAGTTCGAGTCAGATGAGACGAGACACCCGCGACCCCGCCATGAACGAAGACGCCCCGTACCCGCGGCTCAGTAGACGGTGACGGTGTAGGTGATGCGTTCGGGGGCCTGGGAGGGGGTGGCTCCCGTGGTCGGGGTGGCGGAGGGCCCGGTCGTCTCGGGGGGCAGGGTGGAGGTGTTGCCCTGGCAGGTGGTGAAAGTGCAGTGCAGCAGCGTGAACCGAGTGGTCCCCTTGCCCTTGGCCTCGAAGGTGAAGGTGAGCCGGCCGCCGGCACCGGCCACCGCTTCGTCGCCGGAGTCCGACGCGTAGACCTGGCCGCGGCTGACCAGCACGGAGCTGTCGGGCTCGGGGTCGACCAGGTACCAGTACTCGCGGGTGGAGGCGTTCTGGCCGACGCTGAGGGTGAAGCGCTCGCCCGGCGCGGCAGTGATGCTGGTGTCCTTCACCGGGCGGCTCGCGGTGCTCGTGGAGCCGCCGGCCGCTTCGACGGTGCCGGAGCTGCAGCCCGTGGCGAGAGCGAGGAGCGCGGCCGCCGCGATCGCCGCATCGCCCCTGCAACCGCGGAAGACATGCGCTGTACGCGTTGGGGATATCACTGTTGGAAGCCTTGCCCATGTAGCCGTTGATGAAGTCGTCCTCGCTGAACCCCGGTGGTCGAGCCCCAGGGGTTGTACTCCTGAAGCATGTCACCCTCCTGGGCGATGATGGTCATCGCGTGGGCGCCGCCTGATCACGTACGACCTGGACCGGTACCGGTCGGCGCTCATCGGGTGGAAGGACGCGGGCCCCGGTGAGCGCGGCCCTGACCAAGTTCTCCACGGTGGGGTGGAAGTTGGAGGGCGGGAAGAAGTCCGCTCACGGTACGAAGCTGTGCGTGGAGTTCAACATCGAGCTGGGGGAGCCGTGCGCAGTGATCTGCCGGGGTTCCAGATGGTCGGTCCGTCCGCAGCGCAGCGCAGGACACCGGCCGAAGGCCAGCCCTGAGGGCGCGAAGCGCCCTCTCGCTGAGCGAAGCGAACCGGTGCGCGAGGGCTTCCAGGTCCTTCTGGAACGCTCCGCTGCCCTTACGGACAGCCGGGGCCCGAGATCGCCACGGATCTCCCGCGGCCGACCGTGCCCCCACGGTGCGAGCACCGCCCGCACGACGGACACAGCAGTTCGCCGGTTCGCAGCCGACGTTCCACCAACAGGCCGTCCGAGCCACGATCAGCACCGCCACCTCGGTCTGACCTGCAGCAATCAGCCGGAACCTCTCCAGACGTGCCGGCATTCATGTTCGGATCACCCGGTCAGCGGCCTCACCTGAGGGCGCCCCCACCCCGCCACCCTGCCCTCACCAGGCAGCAGCGATGATGCCGCCGTGGCGACAAACCTTGAGCTCTTCGCGGACTACTTCCAGATCTACGTCATGGACGACGACTCCGAGGCAACCGAGAACGGCATCGGCGACGTGTGGACCGAACAGGCTTTCCTGGACGGGCTCGGCATCGACGAACACGCCCTGGCCATCGGCACGGCTGTCAACGTAACCGTCGGCGTCACCATCGACCTCCTCACGGGCCAGCCGGGCGATGACAGCGACGACTTCGACCACGTCGTCGAGGCAAGCCTCAACCTGGCCTCGGGACGGCTCGTCGTACTCGGCTGCACCGACTACCTCCCCGACGCAGCACGCTTCGACATGCCCGCCGGATGGACCCGCATCCGGACGTCTCGGCGGAACCTCGAAGCCGCGGCCTTCCCCGACCCCGACTGCGAGGACGAGCCCGAAGACAGAGAGGAGATCCGGATACAAGCCTGGCCGGCACCGCGCTCTCAGCCCGACATCATCAAGCGCTGGACACCGCCGGACGCATAGATCACGAGTTGCTCGTCGTGTTCACTCTGCCGTCCCACGCCAAGCACTTCTCAAGCACCCAGGCACTGCCCGGCACATCTCCATCGTGAGCGTCGCCAAGCCACTGCTTCCTGCTCATGCTGAGAGTCGCCCTACGAGAGGGGTCGTCATCGTGCTGCCTCCGGGGGAGTGGGTTCCGCTCTGCTTCAGGCAACGGCGACGTCCTCACTGGGTTCACTCACCACGACAAGCCTCCCGGCGTTACGGGCAGAAAACACATTCCGTGGTGACTCACCCGCGAGGTTTCGACCTCCAGGGCTTATGTCGTCTGTTGTCCGGCTCAGCGTTCGACGCCGGCGACGTCAAGGAGCTGGTGCATGAGGTTGTAGGGCAGCGCGTGGTTGCGGGCTGCTGTTCGCGCCATGCCCTGCGCGGTTACGCCAAGGAGCGCGACGAGGCGTGGAAGTGGCAGGAGCGGGTGGGAGGCTGCGTGATGTCGGACCATGTCGTTCGGGTCGTGGGAGAGGCGCTCGACGAGTTCTGGTTCGGCATGTGGGTCGCGCATGGCGGCGTACCGCAGCCGGTGGCTCGGGTTGTCGGCGAACCGGGCGAGGCCGGGCCGGGCGAAATTGCGGCGGGGGGTCAGCAGGACCCACCTCTCGGAGCCGGCGAGCATCTCAACGAGGAGTTCGTGCGGGGCGTGGTCGTTCTCGCACAGCATCGCCCTGACGAAGTAGTCCTCGTCGGTTGCCAGCCGCTCGATCACATCGGCGGGCAGTTCCGGCGCGCGCGTGACGCCCCGGCGCAGCATGACGTGGCCGGAGACCGCGAGCTCTCGCAGCGCATCGGGGTCGTCGAAGTGTTCCTCGACCCAGGCCGGGACGGGGTAGCGGTCCTGCGGGGCCGTGTAGTCGATCGCGGCCCGCTGTTCCTCGGTCAAGTCCGCGCGCGTGGACAAGGCCAGTCGCACGCCGGGATCGGGGTCAGTGGCCAGTCCGAGGGCGAGGGGCGTGGGCACGTGCGGGTTCCCGGCGGCCCGTCCACGTAGGGAAGGGTCTTCGTGGGCTCCGAGGAAGGCTGCCAGGTCCGCGTCGACGGGTGCGGCGCGGGCGGCGGCGAGACGGCGATCCTCGTCCGTTTCGGCGAGGAAGGCGCCGACCGTCGTCGGCGGGGGCATCACGAGGCGCATGACGCGTTCGAACGCCTCGCGTACCCGCGGGTCGGGGTCGGCCTCGGCCGCGGCTCGGACCGCCGGAGGAAGCCTGTGCCAGGTTCGGGAGTTGATGGCGGCGGCCCGAACGCGAGGGTCGCGATCCTCGGCCAGCAGGAGCAGGTTCTTCCCCGGCAGACCCACGAGTTCAGCCGCGATGCTCCTCAGCCCGCCGTACGGGCTGGTCGCCAGTCGGACGACTACCTCCGTCGGCAGTTCGACGCCGAACGCTTGAGCGATCCCGACCATGCGGCGTTGTACGGTCGGGTCCGCATCCTCGGCCAGCGCTCCGTAGGCCTCCGTCGGCAAGCGGGAATTCCCCACCAGGATGCTGCGGACCTCCGGGTCGGGGTGTGCGACGGCGGCCATCGCCGCGGTCGGCGACAGCTCGCGCTTCCCGAGCAAACTCCAGGCCTCGGACCGAGGATCCAGTGTGAACACGCGATGCAGCACCGAGTCCGGGGCCGCGTGGTTCGTTGCGAGCCCCGCCACCCAGTCCGCATGGAGGATGGGGTCGGCTTCGAGCAGCCGCAGGGCATCGGCGCGCATCGATGCCGTCGCCTCGGAGATACCGAACGCGACCTTTGTCAGCTGATCATCCTTCTGTGCCATGGAGTGATCATCTCAAGTCTCGTCGGGAGCGGTGCCGTTCAGGGCTGGGGGCCTCTTCAGGGCGAGACGACTCGGACCGAACACGCCGCGGATCAGTCCGCCGGCGCCCGGGTAGGCGGCGGCGAGGAGGTCGGCAGCCGGCAGCCGCGATCAAGGCTCAGCGCCGGCGGCTGTACCACCAGTCCGGGGACCCCTCAGCAGGCAGTTCAAGTGCTTGGGGCGATTGCGTTGTCGCCGTTCGCATCAGGAGCGGCGGCGCTGCGGCGGGCACGCAGCGCGCGGACCCTGCCCCGGCTCGCACACGACGGGGACGGGCACCAACGTCGACGCCCAGGCGGATCGATGAAGACGCCCCGGCAGTCGTGTTCCGGGCAGCTCTTCAAGGCGCGTCGGTCCGAGCTGCTCAGCTGGTCCACCGCCTGACGGGAGATGCGGGCCAGGGCATCCATGGTCGTCGTTGGAGGTTCGCGTCGCAGTCGGTCGTCCGCTGTCAGCCGGATCGGGTCGTCATGTTGGGACAGGAACCCGGCCAGGTCCGCCACGGCGCCTGCGGGCGGCGGCTGCTCATGAACGGTTGCCAACGCCAGGACGCGCAGGGTCTCCCGCAGCTGCCGCGCCTGTTCCAGGTCGCCATGGTCCGGTGGCCGAGCCGGGGACAGCTCACAATGCTCCAGCCATTCCGCGAGCCGGGCAGGCGTGGAGAGCCGCTCCACCGGCTCCGCGCTGAACGAGCGGCCTTTGGTGGCGAGCAGGTTCAACCAGATGGCACCGCAATCGAAGCGGAAGGCGAACTTGTCTTCTTTGGCCACACCGACAGTGTAACGCTCCAGCCGTTACTCCTGCTAACGTCATCGTAACGCTTGAACCGTTACCAAATTCGATGGAGGAGCACGACCATGGCGACGAACCCCGCACTCTCGGAGCAACTGACACAGACCCGCCTGGATCGCGATGAGGGATACCGGATGCTGAACCTTCTTCAAGACGAGGCCACCCAGCAGGCGACCTTGCCGGCACTGGAGCAGATCGCCCCCGGATACGCCGACTGGATCATCACCACCCTGTTCGGAGGCACCTACCTGCGCGAAGGGTTGTCGTTGCGCGACCGGCAGTTAGTCAACCTGGCCGCCCTCACCGCACTCGGCGGCGTGGACCCGCAGCTGACCGGCCACATCAAGACCGCGCTACGGATCGGAATGACCCGCCAGCAGATCGTCGAGGTCTTCGTCCACCTAGCGCCCTACATCGGCGTGCCCAAGACGCTGGCCGGACTACGTGTTGCGGCAGCCGCACTGGCCGACGCCGAGCAGGAGAGTGCGGGATGAACCCGGCGATCCGGACCGTGCTCGGGGACATCCCGCCCGAAGAGTTGGGCACGTGCGACGCCCACGACCACCTGTTCATCGGCTCGCCCCTGCTGCCGGGCCAGGAACTGGACGACGCCGAAGCCGCACTTGCCGAACTGAACGCCTTCGCCGCGCATGGTGGTGGCGCGGTCGTGCAGTGGACACCCTGGGGTATGGGGCCACGAGTCGAGGAACTCCCCGCCCTGTCACGGCGGTCCGGCGTCCACGTCATCTCCGCCACCGGATTGCACCAGGCAAAGCACTATGGCCAAGCCGAGCTGGAGGGTGTTCGTGACGGGCTGGCCGAGCTGTTCGTCGAGGAGTTGACCAGCGGCCCCGTGAAGGCCGGGCTGATCAAGGTCGCCGGGGCCTATCACCGCCTGGACGACCACGCCCGGCACGTCATGGCTGCCGCCGCCGAGGCACACCACGCCACCGACGCGCCCATCGGCGTCCACCTGGAGGCTGGAACCGCCGCCCTGGACGTGATCGAGCTGCTGTGCGGATCGCACGGGGTCGAACCACGCCGTGTGATCCTCGGGCACCTGCATCGATTCCCGGACACCAGAATCCACCGGCAGGTCGCCGAGGCCGGCGCCTTCCTGGCATTCGACGGCCCATCCCGCGTGCACCATGGCACGGACTGGCGTTTGCTGGACTCCCTTGCCGCCCTCGCCGACGCCGGTCACGTCCACCAGGTCCTGCTCGGGGGTGACACGGTCACATCGACGGCCAGATCCACTGCTGACGGCCCAGGCATGCCGTTCCTGCTGAGCGGCCTGCGTCCGCGGATCGAGAACGAACTGGGCCCCGACATCGCATCTGTGATCTTCACCGAGAACCCGGCTCGCGCATTCGCGGCGCAGTGGCGGCAGCCATGACCCGCAAGCGGCGCCGCCTGCTACACACGGCCGCTGTCACCCCCGCCTCGTCCAGGAACCGGCGACAGCTGAATACGCGGGCTCACCAGTGCACGGCCGGCTAAGCAGCTGGTCTTGGCCAGGCCGGGGCTTCGTGGGCGTTGACGCGGTTCGCGCACTCGCGGCGGGCCCTGCGCTGGGCCGGGACCGCCGCGGTGCCGTCGGGGACCTGGCAGAGGTCGAGGAGTCGCCGGTGGATCGCGGGGGCGGCGGTCACGCGAGGGTGTAGCCCTGGGCGAGCGCGGCGTGCTCGGCGGCCTCCAGCTCGGCGATACGCAGGAAGTCGGCGGCCTTGCCCGGCATGTTGAGGGCGACGGCCAGCCCCGGGGCAGGGCCAAGTTGGGAAGGGGATAGTGGAGCTGTTTGGGTGAACCCTTCCTCAACCGTGTGTTGTCGAGGGGCTGCCACGTTGTCTGTCTGCGGGAACTTGGCCGGTACACATGGGGGGGGAGACATGGGGGGAATCAAGGAGGGAGACATAGGGGGAAGCGGGATGGCGGACCGGCGTGTGTCTACGCTGGTCACACACCGGTTTTAGGCCGGTGACTAGCCGGACCTTCTGTAGGGGGTGTGGGTGGTGGATGGGAGTGGGGGTTGGGGTGGTTGGCGGGAGGTGGGGGCGGGGGCGGGGGATTTGCCTTCTGTGTAGTGGGTTTGGCGTGGGCCGTGAGGGGCGGGTATGGACGGCGTGGCTGGGGCACTTAGGGGCGCGGCGGCGGGTCACTCGGCGAAGGCCTGCTCGATCTTCTCTGCTTCGGCGAGGTGCCGGGTGTCGACGGCCAGGACCGCGACCTTCAGCCGGGCGGGGTCGATGAGCTTTGCTTCTTCGGCTTCGTCGTCGTGGGGGCCGCTGAGCCAGGCCGCGACGTAGGTGCCGTAGCCGCCGACCGGGGCCAGCAGGTCGGTGCCCTGTCCCAGGACGCGTACGCCCTGGATGCCGTCGAGGACGGCGCCGCTGCCGCAGGGGATGCAGACGACGAGCTCGTGACGGACATGGTCGGCGATCACGATGTGCCCGCCATCGAGATCCAGCGGGAGCACGTCGAGGGCTTCGAGACCCCGCTGCAGGGGCGCGATGACGACGGCGTCCCAGGACCACCCGCACGCGGACCACACACATCTGCCGGCCGGGAGCCACGCTCATGGACAGCCGACACATTAAGCGATCCAGGTCCGTCGATGCGGCTGTGGGCCTGCGGCCGACGCTTCGTTCGGCGCGGATGCCGGTGCGGCCGCCCTCAAAGACGACCGGAGTTTCGAGGAGATCGTCTTCTACGGGTCGACCGAACGTCCCGACCGGCGACTACCCGCCCGCAGGCCGCGACTATCCGCGGGTCCAGCGGGGGAGGAGGGCGCGTACGGTTTTTCCGCCTGCGGGCCTGGGGGTGACGACGGTGGCGCGGGCGAGGTCGTTGACCATGTGCCAGCCGAATCCGCCAGTGGCGCCATCGAGGTCGGGGGTGCGCATGCGCGGCGGGTGGGGGCTGAGATCGTCGACGGCGACCTCGATGGTGTGGGGGTGGGCGGCCAGGCGGAGCGTGTAGGTGCCGCCGCCGTGGCGCAGGGCCTTGGTCACGAGTTCGGAGACGACCAGGACGACGGTGTCGGCGTGCTCCGGTTCGATGGCCGGCTGCCCCAGGGTTTCGATGAAGGCCCGGGCGGCCTGGCGCGCCTCGGCGACGGCAGACGAAGAACGAGGGGCTGTGCGCTCGGCGCTCATCGTGGTCATCTGGCCCTCCGGGTCCCGTGTTGTGAAGTCCGGTTCTGCCTGCCCGGTCGTGGTGCCCCCGCCGACAGCCGTTCAACCCGACAGCACCCGATTACCTCAAAGGAGGACACCTGAAAATCTATGTCGGCTGGAGTAGACATTGGGTGGTGGTGTGGTTATGGTTTCTCTCGTAGCCCAGAGAGACCGAAGGGCCCGGCAGAGACGAACTGCCGGGCAGCAGTACTCGCAGTGCAGGTAGTTGCAGTTGTTGGACGGTGCGGTGGTGGAGCTTCGAAGCCATGGTTGTTTCAGGACGGCGACGGGACTGACGACCGGACCGGGTGGCCCGCAGTGATCAGGGGCCGCCGTGAGCAGTACCGCAGTTAACGCAGTGGTGAAGTTGGCAGTACCCAGCAGTGAAGTAAGTGGAGCGGTACCTCGGTGAAGGCGTCGGCTGCGGGCGCGCGCACCGGGAAGTTCGGCAGTGGGGTTCTAAGCCAGGGCAGATGCAGGATGGGCGACGGGGCTGGCTGCCGAAGCGTGGCGCTTGGGTGAGGTCACGAGCAGTACAAGCGGTTTGCAGTACAGCAGTACCAGCAATACGCAGTAGTTCCCGTTTGGTAGCTAATTGATCACCGAGGGAAGAACGGAGGAGTTGAGGCGCCATCAGGATCGCCCGGACGCCACGCGAGTCCGGGTACCGCAGGACATCGATAGTGAGGTGGTCTCCGGTCAAGCACCGCGATCCCCGCACCACTCGTCCCCGTTCGGACGGGTAAGCGGAAACAGAAGGCCGGCGCGGCATTAGGGCCGGCAGATGGTGTAGCAGTTCCTTCGGGGCCCGGATGCCAACAGGCATCCGGGCCCCTCCACGCGTTCCACAGAGAGGTGCGATGACCGCAGACGGCATGCTTGGCCGTCTCGATGACGACGACTACCCCGCCTACACGATGGGCCGGGCCGCCGAGATGCTCGGCACCACCCAGGGCTTCCTCCGCGCCATCGGCGAAGCCCGCCTGATCACCCCGCTCCGCTCCGCCGGCGGACACCGCCGCTACTCCCGCTACCAGCTGCGCATCGCCGCCCGAGCCCGCGAACTCGTCGACCAGGGCACCCCCATCGAGGCCGCCTGCCGGATCGTCATCCTCGAAGACCAGCTCGAAGAAGCCCAGCGCATCAACGCCGAATACCGCGCCGCACAATGGCCGCATTCCGCGGCCGCGGCTTGAACTCGGGCGCGTGTGCCGGTCTCGGCTGGCTAACGCGCCTGCTCAAAGGCGTGACGTGCACACGGTTCCTCCGGTGACGGGGCGTGGTGGGCGTGTAGCGTTTGCGTCAGCTGTCGTGGTTCGGAAGTTCGCCTTTGCCCACTACTCCGCGATCAACTCTTCGGGCTTCCGCGAGCTCCAGGAGGGCCAGGTCGTGACGTTCGACGTCACCCAGGGCCAGAAGGGCCTGCAGGCCGAGAACATCAACCCGGCCTAACTCTCCCCACCCCGCCCCCCGACCGTACGGGCGCGCACAGTCCGGCCGGACAGCGGACACCTGCCACGTCGGCGGACTTGAGATATACGGGATCAGGGCCGTGTAGCAGACGCTGCGCGGCCCTGATCCATGTCGAGTCTGTCTGCCGCGCCGCAGAGTTTCAGCGGGGCACCGTGCGCGCCGGCCATCTGCCGGGGAATCTGACAGGTCGGCAGCCGGCCCGCCGCAAGGGCCAGACGGTGGCGTCCTGGCAGTGGCCGCCACACGCGACGAGCGACGCCGCGTGGAGGACTTCTGCGGCCGCCGTCCCGGCCGGGCTATGTCGCACGGCCTCAAGCCCCGCTGATGCCCTCACCGGCAGCCCTCGATTGTCCAGCGCATACAGGGGAAGGGGAGGGGTGAAACGACCCGGGAGGCCCGATGCCCCAGGGCTGGTTCTCCAGGGGGAGGAGACGATTCTGTGAGCAGTGTGTGGATGTATGCGCGGAACAGCGGATACACGCCCCGGCAGTCGCTGGTGGGCTTCACCGTGGAGGCCGCTGATGGCGTCATCGGGCACGTGGACCGCCAGCAGGACCAGCCCGGCAGCCGGCATCTGGTGGTCGACACCGGCGTATGGGTGTTCGGCCAGAGCGTGCTCGTGCCGGCGGGTGCCGTAACCGTCATCGACAGCGAAGCGCAGACGGTGAAGGTCGCGCCGAGCCGGGAGCAGATCAAAGGCGCGCCCCGGTTCACCACCGACAGCGAGACAGCCGACCACCGATATCTGTCCGCTGTCGGCAACTACTACCTCTCCTTGTGACGCGAGCGGAGTCGGCTGCCGTAACGAGTCTCCCCGCGCATGGGCGGCAGGGGAGGGAATCCTGGTCTTCACGGAACATGCCTGGGCTGAAACCGGATCGCTGCGCGGTCGTTGGACCGGGTGAGAGGCACACCCACCGCCGGGGGTACCCCGAGCGCCCCCGCCGGCGATACTCCACGGCCCTGGCGTCTGAGCTCCGCCCCCTCCAGGGGCCGGCCGGTATCCGCGTAACCTCCGCGCGGCCGCTGCGGGCGGATCGAGCCCACTCCAGCGGCCGACGGCGCCGACAACGGTCGGGCCGCGCTCTCAAGGAGGCCTCAGGGACGTGTGAAGGCGCGGGGTGGGGTGTGTGGGGTGTGTGGGGTGATCCAGGGGCTTGCGGAAGTGGGGGGCGGGGCCTGAGAGACTGCTCGGTATGGATATCCAGCGCAGGAACAATGTCACCGTGACCGGCAATCCCCATGGCCCGACGGTGGTCCTTGCGCACGGGTTCGGCTGTGACCAGAACATGTGGCGCCTCACCGTCCCCGCTCTGCTCAAGGACTACCGGGTGGTGCTGTTCGACTACGTGGGCGCGGGCCGCTCGGATCTTTCCGCGTTCTCCGAGGTCCGCTACGCATCCCTCGCCGGTTACGCCCAGGACGTGGTGGACGTGTGCGATGTGCTCGACCTTCGAGGTGCGGTGTTCGTGGGGCATTCGGTCTCCGCGATGATCGGTGTGCTGGCAAGCCAGATGGCTCCGGAGCGGATCGGGGCGCTGGTGATGGTGGCGCCCTCTCCTCGGTACATCGACGACGAGGGCTACCGGGGCGGGTTCAGCGCGCAAGACATCGACGAGCTGCTCGATTCGCTGGAGTCGAACTATCTGGGGTGGTCGGCGGCGATGGCGCCGGTGATCATGGGGAATGCCGATCGGCCCGAGCTCGGTGAGGAGCTGACGAACAGCTTCTGTGCCACCGACCCGGCGATGGCGCGCGTCTTCGCCCGCACCACCTTCCTGTCCGACTCGAGGGACGACCTCAAGAGGGTGAGCGTGCCGACGCTGGTGCTGGACTGCACCCAGGACGCGATCGCCCCCCGGGAGGTCGGCGCCTTCGTGCATCAGGCGATCCCCGGCTCGACACTGGTCACTCTGGATGCGACCGGGCACTGCCCGCACATGTCCGCCCCCGAAGCCACCAACGAAGCGATCACTGGTTTCCTGGCTGGCCTGCGGTGATGTGCCGTACCGGTCAGCAGTCCGACCCGCACGACGCCGGCGACGAGAAGACCTCGGATGCGGCCTTCGCCGCGCTGCTGGAGGACAGCGCGGAGGAGCTGTACGAGTGGGCGCCGTGCGGGTATCTGTCCACGTTGATGGACGGCACCATCGCGAAGATCAACGCGACGCTGCTGGACTGGCTTGGCCTGGAACGTGAGACGGTGGTGGGCCGGCTGCGGTTCACCGACCTGCTGACCGTGGGCGGCAAGCTGTACCACGAGACGCACTTCGCGCCGCTGCTGCGGATGCAGGGCGAGATCGGCGGCGTCGCTCTGGAGATCAAAAAGGCAGATGGCGTCCGGATGCCCGTGCTGGTTTCCTCCACGGTCAAGCACGGGGCCATGGGCGAGCCGCTGCTGATCCGCACCACCCTCTTCGACGCCCGCGACCGCCGCGCCTACGAAGAAGAACTCCTACGGGCCCGCAAAGCCGCCGAGGAAGCACACCGGCAGGCCGAAGCCGACCGGGCCCGCCTCCAAGACGCCCTCGCCGCACTCCAGGCATCGCTGCTGCCCGACACCCTGCCGGCCATACCCGGCATGGAGAGCGCCGCGCACTACCGCACTGCCTCGCCCGACCGGCTCGGCGGCGACTTCTACGACGTATTCCCCGTCGACGAAAAGCGCTTCGGCTTCTTCCTGGGCGACGTGTGCGGCAAAGGCCCCCAGGCCGCAGCGGTAACCTCGCTCACCCGCTACACCCTGCGGGCCGCCGCCTTGCACGACCCCGACCCCGTCTCCGCCCTCGCCACCTTGAACAGAGTTCTTCACGAGCGCTACAGCGGCGGCGACCCCCGCTACTGCACCGCCATCTTCGGCACCCTCGAACCCGATCCGGGAACCGGGCAGGTCACCGTCCGCCTCGCCTCGGGCGGCCACCCGTCGGCCCTGGTCCTGCGGGCCGACAGCACGGCCGACTTCCTGCCCACCCCCGGCGGCCTCCTCGTGGGCATCCTGCCCAACGCGCCCTTCGCCCCCGCCACCACCACGCTGGGACCCGGTGACACCCTCCTGCTGTACACCGACGGCCTCACCGAAGCACGTACCGGCGAAAACCGGACCGACCTGTACGGAGACGAAGCCCTGCGCGCCTTCGCCACCACTCACGCCAGCCGGTCCCCGCATGCGGTCATGGAGGCACTGACCGGCCTGCTGGACGGCTTCGGCGACGGCCTCGACGACGACACCGCCCTCCTCGCGCTCGGCGTCCCCGCCCCCGGGGATCCGGTATGAGCCCACTGGATCTCACCGTCCGAGACACACCGAAAGGCCCGGTCGTAGAAGTCATCGGGGAACTCGACTACGACACCTCCGCAGCCCTGCGCGACCTCCTCCAAACCCTCCCCCTGAAGCAGGGCCAGAGCCTCGTCCTGGAGCTGGCCCGCATGGAGTTCTGCGACTCCAGTGGCATCAGCGCCCTGATTGCCGCCCGCAACCGCGCCCAGTCGGCCGGAGCCGACATCGCACTCGCCGCGGTCCCGGCCAACACGCTGCGCGTCCTGCGCGTCGTCGGACTGGACCAGGTCTTCCCGCTCCATTCCGACACCGAGTCCGTAATCGGGTCCTGACCGTAAGGCAGGCGCTCTCGCCTCGCAGCCTCTCGCGGCCAGGTGCCGCCGGGGAGTGACGGGAAGAGGCTGGGCGCATGTCCGCCAAGCTGATCGTCTACCCGCCCGACGAGCAGGGATGGCGCCGGGTGCGCTACGACGGCGTCGCCATCGGGGTCGCGCACCGCCCGTCCGACATCCGCGTCTTCCGCCGACGCCGGGCTGGAGAACGCCGAGGACGTCGGCCTCACCGAGGGAGCAGGCCGTCGACGTCCACGGCCGCAACAGCGTGCAGGTCCACCAGGAGATCGCGCTCGTCCCGGGTCACGTGGTCCGGTGCGCGCTGGAGCACTTCTCCCGAACCGTCGTCGAGGTCCCCGGTGGCGCTGATCAGAATCGAGCTGCCGCAATGCCGGACGTCCACGTTGATCAATGTTCTCCTCCCGTCACCCGAAGGCTCCGGACCTACGGCCCCATCCTGGCCCGGTACGGGGTAGGGCCGGTGTGCGGCGCGCTGAGGCACGGGTAGAGGCCGGGACCGGGGTTGCACCGGGAGGAGGCTGGACCGTTGCCTGGAGGGTTGCCTTCAGCGGGGGGACCGAGGGTGTGACCGGAGATGGGAACCTGTCAAATCGGACATGCTTTGTTTCTGCAGGCCAGACCCGGTGGCGAGCCCCCTGGCGAGGAGGACACCTCTTTCCTCGCGATAGCCGAGGAAGAGGTCTCCTTCGCATCTGGGGGCCGCGGCGGCTCGAGGGGTACATGTACTGACCGGGCACCACATTGGCGACGCGTTGTTGCGTGGGCGCCTTGCAGCACCGTGCCGCATCCTTCCGGGACACTCTGAGACCGGCTGGCCGAGGTGAACCGGCGTAGTCGTCGCCAGTTGGCGACGACGACGCGACGGCGATGCTTAGAAGTCGGCGGCTCGATAGGCGAAGTAGAGGTCGTCGGTGTTGGGCGCCGTGATGCCGGGTGTCGTGAGGGTCAACACGGCGGGGGTCGGCTTGAAGGAGCCCCACTGGGTGCCGTCGAATCCGGCGTACCAGATGTTGCTGTCCTGGCCGCGGACGGCGCAGTACAGGTTGGCGCCGCGGACGGCCACGGCGGGCGCGTCCGGGGTGGTTCCCTCCAGTGGGGTCGGCGTGCCCCAGCCGTTGGCCGTGTCGGTGTTGACGATGACGTGGCCCGAGAACGGGTCGCGGT
Organism: Streptomyces sp. NPDC028314; assembly: GCF_055565795.1. Lineage (NCBI taxonomy): Bacteria > Bacillati > Actinomycetota > Actinomycetes > Kitasatosporales > Streptomycetaceae > Streptomyces > Streptomyces sp. NPDC028314. The sequence continues at coordinate 14,876 of NZ_JBVHTP010000003.1, read as the reverse complement.
AGGCCAGGTAGAGCTTGCCCTGGTAGCCGGCCAGGGCCGGCGCGTGCAGGCTGTGCATGCCTGGCATGCCCGGCAAGGCAGGCACCTCGTGGCCGCTCGACCACGAAGCGGCGTCGGAGGAAAAGGCATACTTGATCGCGAACACGTTGCCGTAGGCGCAATGCAGGATGTTGTCGCGCACCCCGAGCGCGGGGGCGGTGGTGGCGGTGCCGGGGAGTTGGCGCTGAGCGGACCAGTCGGCCCCGTTGGTGGAGGACAGCAGCTGCAGGTCGCTCCTGACCCGGTGTTGCCACGTACAGCCTGCCGTTGAAGGAGGCCAGGGCCGGGGCGTAGTGGGTGACCAACTGGGGGACCTGGCCGAACGAGGTCCACTTCTCGCCGTCACGGCGGCTGACGCAGATCTGGTTGCCCAGGCCGCGCACCGCGCAGTACAGCTTGCCGTCATGGACGGCCAGGGCGGGCGCGGACGGGGTCACGCTTGTCGGCCAGGGCTGGACCGGCGGCGTCCAGGCGCTCTTGCCGCCCGAGAAGACGGGGATGGCGTGCTTGACGGTGGGGCCGGCTCACTTCATGTACAGGCGCATGACACCGCCGTCTCCGACGAAGTCCAGGGAACGGCTCTGGTTCGGCTGGGCGGCCAGGAACGCGAGCGCCGCACGGTCGAAGACGAGGGCGTGCTCCTGGAGGAAGTCGTCGTCGTTGCGCACCCAGGCGATGAGTTCTTCGATGAGCCGAGCATGTCCAGTCGGCCATGTTCTCCCACTGGCCCGCCGGGAAATCCCCGATCACGTCGGCGAACTTCGCCAGCTGCTCCGAGGTCATGCGCAGCTTGCGCTGCATCTCGTCGTAGAAGTCGCTGGTGCTGTCGTCGGCTTCCCAGCAGGCGATGTGACGGGCCACGGCCTTGCTGACGGCTCCGCCGAAGAGGGTCTGGTCCCCGGCGTGGAAGGTGCGCCACTCGCCGGTGTTGAGGGATCCGTATTCCCCGGTGCGGTGGGCACGCTTGTCCCCGCCGTTGGCACCGGAGCTCATCGCCCAATAGATCTCGTCATCGCCGGGCTCGCCGTTGGTGGCGTCCACGCAGTGGAACTTCTCCAGCAGGATCCGGGCGTGCAGGGCCCCGGAGGGCTGCTCGGTCGGCGCGGAGGACGTCACCAGGGTGAGCCCGTAGCCGGCTTCTGCCACCCCGCCCGGCCGAACTCCTCACCGGCCAGGCTCTCTGCACTTTCGCCGGTGCCGAGATCGACCACGTTGAAGTTCGGCTGCGCGGAGACGTACTCCATCTGCGAGAGGTCCTTGAGCAAGTCTGCGGTCGAGTACCCCTCGGCCAGCGGACGCACCGCCACCGTCCGGGGGAACAGGTCGGGCGCATGGGGCACCTACCTCTCCTCCGTGAAGACCCGCCCCATCTCGCGCAGCTCCTCCTCGCTGAACAGGTGCCCCAGCGGCGCCAGCAGCCCCGCCTCCAGGGCCGTCAGCTCCGTGCCCGCATCCAGGCGGGCCGCGCCGCGAAGCAGCACCCCGAACAGCAGGCTCGTATCCCGCGGCGCCGCAGCCAGCCGCCGCGCCGGTCCCGTCGCGGGCCGGCCCTGCAACTGCGCACGCAACCGCTCGATGCGCTCACTCTGGGAAGGAAGTCAGAAGCTACAGAACACCCTTTCGGTGTGATCACGCCCCCAACCCACACAAAGGGCTGAAGTGCGCCCCCAACCCTGTCCAACTGTGCACCTTGTGCGACAGATCGTTTACAGAAAGTTTCGGCATCCCCAGGGCTAGCGCCACAACACAACACCGGGATGCGGATAATGGCGCCGCCGCGGCACGGCGACCACCTGCGGCGGGTCGCCCGCAGCCGGGACAACCACGTGTACACCAGCACCGGGGACGGAAACGGCCGGCAGGACTGCGGCACCCTCACACGCTGGCCCGTCACACACGCCCCGGCCCTCACCGTTCACGACGACCAGCTGTGGATCTTCCTGCGCGCCATGGACGGCAGCCTGGGCGCCGCCACCCGCCACAGCCTGGACTACCCCTGGAGTGACACCCACCAGTTCGGCGGAGAGAAAGCCATCACGACACTGGACGAGGCGTCCGCGGTCTCCCACGACGGCAAGCTGTACGTGATGTACCCCCGCTGACCCCGACCGCCTGGCTGCGTAGGTGGAAACGGGCTCTGCTCCACTTCCTGTGGAGGCTCACGGAAAGTGATGTCAGTGGGGTGTGGTGGTATGGCCTGGCTCTGTTGTTGACCTGTTGAGAGGCCACCGTGATGCCCGTATATCCGTCTCTGACCCGCGCATTGGCCGAGGCTTTGGTCGGTGTCCTGTGGTTCATCGAGGGCAGTGACGACGAGGAGATGGATCCGGACAACGCCGTGAAGGTGCTGGAGGGCGTCGCCCACCTGTTCAGCCAACTGTCGGCTGATCAGCGGCAGGAGCTGATCGATCTGGTCAGGGCGATGGCCGAAGCCGAGCCCGACCCGACCCGACGGGACTTCCTGGAAGGGTTCCCTGGAGGATTTGGGCTCGTCGAGGACGCGTCTTGAGTGTCTGTTTGAGATGGGTAGAAGCTCACGTCAGAGCGGAGTTGAGACGTGAGTTTTGACATCTTCGTGATGCGGTTCGACAAGGGCGAGACGGCTCCGCTGGACATGGCCGCCGCCCACGAGGTCCTCGACCCCTTCGCGGTGGCGCGGGACCCCGAGGCGGACGTCCTGTGGGTGAGGACGGCAGAAGGCGAGGAGGCGGACGTCTACCTCCAGCCCCCAGATGGCATCACCTTCAACCGCTTCGGCAGCGGCGCGATCATGGACCTCCTCGCCGACCTGCTGCGACGCCTCGACGCCGTCCTCGTCGTTCCAGGCGGGCCGGTCGTGCTGACGCGCGACGAGGCCCGGCACCAACTGCCGGAGGCCATGGTGGACGACTGCCCGGTGCTCGTCGCCCGCACCGGCGCGGAGATCGACCATGCGATCAGGACCGCCTGAACGGGCCGTCTGATCGGGCCGCATACGAGGGGGCCTCCCCGGTGCGAGAAGCACCGGGGAGGCTCCCTTACCTTGCGTGCGTGTCAACCCTCCGATCTGGAACAGGGCGCTCCTGGCCCGGAACGCGGCGGCGGCGCCGCTGCTGGTCTCGATAGGCCGCCTGCCTGCACGAACGGGCTGCACCCGTCCCATGCGTCACAAGCCTGGGCTGACATGGACTTCCATCCATCTCACGCAGACACTGAGCGAGCTTTCAGGAGAAGAGCAGGACGCGCTTTCGTAGCAGTTCGAATCCTGCACGGCCGAACATCTGACGTTTCAGCATCTTGATCCGGTTGACATGACCTTCGACGACTCCGGAGTTCCAAGGCAGTGAGAGGCCGGTGGAACTGGCGGCTTCGATCCATGCTGACAGCTGGTGACCGTCCAGCTGGATGAGTATGCGGGCGAACGAGCGCACGTGTGCGGCCAGGACATCGAGTTCGGGGCACGCGGCCAGGACAGTCTTGAGCTGGATTCGATCTGGTTCCTGCAGAGCGTTGGGCGGGTGAGAATCCATCGGGTGACGGTGCGGACCGTCGGCGGCCGGGGACCGATGGGCTGCGGCCTGCCCCGCAGCACGGAGCGGATGCAGTCGCGGACGCTGGCGTAACCAAGCGAGTGGCCCTGCTCCTTGATCTCCTGTCAACGCTCCGTGAAAACTGACCCCCGCAGAGTCCGGGAAAGTTGACCCCGCTCCTGAAGCACGGCTCTATGGGAACCGCTCGGGATAGTGTTCGGCCGTGAGTCTTGAACAGCTGCGCGGCCACTTCTACTGGCTGACGTCGATCGTCATTCGGACCGATCTGGAACCAAGCGAGGCTGTCATCGAGCTGAGCTCGGAGAGCGCGAGTGCGCGGCTTCGCCTGGTGGGCATCGTGCATGCGAGGGCCGACCTATCCGGCCCTGATGTGGACTTCGTGGACGAGGTCGTCGTGCGGGAACTGCCTCAGTCCGGCCCGTGGCCAGGCGAGGCCCGCCATCTTCTGCAGCACCACAACAACCGCTGTGCGCTGCAGTGGTTGACCATCATCGGTCCCAGCGAAGTGGAGATCCTCGCTGAGGAGTTCAGCGATGACTAGCGTTCAGTCCCGTCCGGCGCGGTCCTTCGCCAGGAGCTCGCGTCGCTGGCGGGTGCGGTAGGAGTCGCCGGTCAGGGTGAGGACTTCGGCGTGGTGAACGAGTCGGTCGATCATCGCGGCGGCGACGACGTCGTCGGAGAAGGTCTCTCCCCACCGACCGAAGGGCAGGTTCGAGGTCACCATGACCGAGCCCTGTTCGTAGCGTGAGGCGATGAGCTGGAAGAACAGGTTCGCCGCGTCCTGGTCGAACGGGATGTAGCCCACCTCGTCGATAATGATCAACTTGTAGCGGCGGATCTTCTTCAGCTCGCCTTCCAGGCGCCCGGAGTGATGGGCATCGGCCAGGCGGGAGATCCAGTTGCTGGCGGTGTCGAACAGGACCGAGTGGCCGGCCTGGGTAGCCTTGACGCCCAGGCCGATGGCCAGGTGGGTCTTGCCGAGCCCGGGTGGCCCAAGGAGGATCAGGTTCTCGGCCTTGGCGACGAAGGTGCCGGTCGCCAAGTGTGCCAGGACGTCGCGCCGCAGCGAGGGCAGGTGGTCCAGGTTGAAGTCCTCCAGGGTTTTGACCTGCGGGAAGTGCGCGGTGCGGATCCGCATCGTGGTTCCCTTGGACTCACGATCGGCGACCTGGCGCTGCAGCAGGGCGGCCAGGTACTCCTCGTGGGACCAGTTCTGGTCGCGCGCCTGGTCGGCGAGCTCTTCCCAGAACGCGCCGACGGTGGGCATCTTCAGCAGCCGGGCCAGGTAGGCGATCATGGACGGCATGCCGTCCTTGGGGAAGGCCACCCTTGACCTGGTCGGCGTGGCCGTCGGCGGTCATCCGCTGGTTGCCGGTCATGCGGCCCATGGCTTCCTTGGCCTTGCCCTTGGCCTGCTCGGCGTGGGCCTTGGTCTTCTCGGTGCCCGACATGGGGACCTCCTCGTGTAGTACCGGATTGGTCGTGACACTCCTGTGCTCGCGATCACCGCCCTCAAACGTCATGCGCCATGCGGCTTTTATGCGGTAGGTGCGTAGTCGTTTACGTAAATCTGCGGATGTCCCATGTCGCCCTCAGCGGCACCATGGCGGGCATGACCACACCAGAAGCGTTGCCCCCGGGCCTCAACTGGGTGACGGCCGACAGGGCGGCCGCTCTCTGGATGGTCAGACGTAGGTTCGTGCCCGAGGTGGCCTCCACCCACGGGGTGGGGACCAAGGAGCAGAAGAGTTACGGAACCTTGGGTGAGAGCACCGTCACCGTGTACTCCTACGCCGAGGTTCAGCGGGTGGTGGCGGAGCTCGAATCCGGTGAGGTGGTCCTGGACCCGTCCTGGCGGGTCGACACCAAGGAGGGGATAAGGGGTGCCCGGCGTGACACTCTGGCCACCTGCGGCTGGGTGGTGCTGATGCTCGCGGTAGTCATCGCCGTCGCCGTGCTGTCGAGCTGAGCCCGGACGCCGCGGGGCATGCCGATGGGCCTGTGCGGGCGCAGCCGGGGGCAGTGAGACCCGTTGCTGTGCCCTTGACGCGTCCTCGGCAAGGCCAGGGAGAGCTGGGGTCGGGTGGGGCCTGTGCCGGTATGGCGTGCGTGGGTGAGGCCCGGTGCCCGGTTTCCCCCGGGGGCAGTACTACCGGGCCGCCCAAGCAGCAGGTCCCGGTCAGAGACCGGCCGCGCCCGCCCCGGGCCCCAGGGAACGCCGGCCGGAGGAGCGAGGTACTACTACGGGCTCCTCGGGCGCTGTGCCGGAGTCCTCGGCCGGCTCGGCGGCGAGGCGGGCCCGGCGGGCAGCCGTGGGCGGTGCAAGGGGAGTTGCGGGGTGGGGGCCGGTACCCAGTGTGCGACGTTCGATCATCACCCCAGTTTCCTGCCTCGGCAGCAGGGTTCTGGCTGTGGGGGAGGTCAGTGCGCGGCTGATGACAAACAGGGCTGCGGTGTGTCAGTGGTGTTGACGTTCGGGTTGGCGGTTCGTCATGTGTTGTCACCGCACTGCGTCATGGCCTGTCAGTGGTGAACTTGCAGGTCACATGGTGATGATCTGCATGGTTTTGGCAGTGGGTTTCGGCAGGTTTTTGTCAGTGGTCTGGGTGTCGTTTCCGCTGGTAGGCGGGGTGTTAAGTACTGACGTGGGGTGCCGATGTGGTGCTGTCATGTCTGGTGTATGTGCTGGTCGTTTTGGTGCAGATCGGGTTGGCGCGGGCCGGTGTCGTCAGTCAACGTTCCCGCGCGTGCCGTAGAGACCTGTCAGCTCTCACCGTCACAGCCGAGTCCAGGCACTGAGGGCCAGCGACTTTCGTGGGCGGGCTGCCCAGCTGCGGTTATCTCGGACATGTCAGGCCCCGGTGGTGGTTCCGTCTTCTTCTGGGAGCAGCTCGGGCACCCCCTCCACGAGCACGACGACCGCGACGACTTCGCCGGCCTGGGAACGGCCGACCCAGACGGGATAGGTGCCGTCGCCTGTGGTCGCGAAGGCCGCCAGCTCGCCGCCGGTGGCCTGGTCCCGGGTACGCAGGAGGTACATGGAGTCGCTGATGTCCTCGTAGACGTCCGGGCCCAGGTCCGGGTCTCCCTGGATCAGTCCTCTCTCGAAGAGCGCGAGGAGGGGTCCCCAGGCTCCGGCATCGGCGAAGCAGCCGGTGGCTCCGTCGGTGTCGAAACCGGAGATCTGATCCTCGACGAAGAGCCGGAGGTCGTCGTCGGGCCTGAGCGCCATCTCCCAGCTCGTGGCGGGGGCTTCGCTGACGAGTACGCGGACAGCCATGGTGTCCGTGCGGGTGACTTCGCTCCCTTCCCACATGCAGTGGTAGCTGTGTCGGGCCTGAGCCTCCTCCAGTGCGTACTCCCCGGGCGGGACGGGGACTGTGATGTGCGGGCCGTCTTCGTGGTCGATGTCCGGGCCGGAGATTGCGAGCAGCCCGCTGGGTACGCGCAGGGTGCCGATGCGGCGTGGCTCCACGATCGTCATCTCGGGGTGGTATCCGTCGGTCACGCGTACCCCGGGCCGGAACAGCTCACCGATTGGTCCGGGCTGGACGGGGCGGGGTGGGCGCCAGCACGTGGTGGGCGCGAGCTCACCGCCTTCGCCGGCCGCCGCGGCTGGCTCGGTGATCTCGAAGACCGGCGGCTCCGTGAGTCCGTGAACCTGGGCCGAGAGCAGTGGCCACTCCCCGAAGACCGGCCGGTCCACCCAGCGCTCGTCATCGCGGCTCCTGGGCACGGCGACGTATATGCGCCCGCGCTCGCCCTGGGGCTGCTCTGTTCGCCGGCCCTTCCCGCCCGGGAAGAGCTCCACGGTGATGCGCGGGCACGCCTCGTCGAATTCCGTCATTTCTGGGCCGGTGTATTGCCAGCGGACGGTGCGCCGGGGCCACAGCCGCGTCGGGTCGTCCAGCAGCCGCATGTCGAGCTCGCAGGTACCGCGGCCCTGAGCGTCGTACGCCCACAGGCCGACGTAGTGATCCCGCCAGGAGACGAGCCGAACCTCCAGCGGAACCCCCCGGCCCGCCGGCCAATACACGACCACGTACGGAAGCCCAGCGGCATCCCGCTCACGGGCCTCGTCCACAGTTATCGGCCTCCAGGGGACGCGAGCCTCCGGATCCCACGCCCGCGCGTACCCCACCTCGACCACCATCGCTGCTCCCCACTCGCGTGTGTAACGAGCTGCAACATAGCCCCCACCTGTGACAACACCCCTCACCGGCATGCTCGGGTCGGTGAGGGGTGTCAGTTGGGTAGGCGGATGTGGATGGTGGTGGCGTGTTCGGTGAGTGCCTGATCCATATCCCCGTTTTCGAGGGGTTTGAGTCTCTAGTGCCGTGTCAGCCAACGTTCGCCCTGTCGACGACAGCACGGAGGCGCTCGTCCTGGGCGTGCTTGTTCCGCCAGATGATGTAGCGGCGGATCATGCTTCCCTGCTCTTTGTGGCTGGCGTGGTCGGTGCCGTCGAGAGCGAAGTACCGCAGGGCGGTGAACTGGGCCTCGATCCGGTTGAGCCAGGAGCTGTTGGTCGGGGTGTAGGCGATCTCCACGTTGTTCACCGCCGCCCAGGTTGCGAGCCGCTGGCAGCGTTTCGTCGTCAGGTGCGGTGAGTAGTTGTCGCAGACGATCGCGATGCGCACGTCCATCGGCTGCAGCGAGCGCAAGTAGCGGCAGAATTCAAGGAACTTGGAGCGGTTTTTGGTCTTCTTGATGTGCCCGTAGAGCCGGTCCTTGGCGAGGTCGTAGGCGGCAAACAGGTGCCGGACCCCGTGCGTGCGGGTGTAGGTCGCCCGTCGGCGGGGTCTGGGTTCCCTGTCCGGATCCTTGTGCCGTCCGCCGCGCTCGGCCCACTGCCGGCCGGGGTGGGGCTGGAGATTGAGCGGCCCGAACTCGTCGAGACATAAGACGACTTCGGGCTCGCCATCCTCGGGTATGACCTCGCCGTCGGCGATCGCGTAGAGGTGCTCGACTCGGGCTTTCTTGGCCGCGTAGTCGGGGTCGCGAGGGGTCTTCCAGGTCTTTATGCGTTGAAACGAGACGCCTTCCTCGCGGAGGAGGATGCGCAGGCCCTCGTGGCTGATGTCGTCGACCACCCCCTCGGCGACCAGGAAGTCGGCCAGCTTGGTCAGGCTCCAGGTCGAGAACGGCAGGCCGTGTTCGGCTGGCTTCGACTTGGCGATCTTCTTGATCTCCCGACGTTCCAGGAGGGTGAAGGTCTTCGGCCTGCCACCCTTGTACTTCGGGTAGAGCAAGTCGAAGCCATCGGCGTTGAAGTTGTGGATCACGTCCCGGACCCGGTCCGCCCTGGTGAACGTCACCTCGGCGATCTTCGCCACGGGCATGCCCTGCGCGGACAGCAGTATCATCTGCGCACGCCTCCAGGCCACCACCGACCCGGTGCCGCGCCGCACGATCCGCAACAGCCGGGCACTTTCCTCGTCATCGATCTCGCGCACCTGCACCCGCTCGGCCATGCCGAACAGTCTGGACCGAACGAGCTGGCCGGAAATGAGTTCCGGCCAGCTCGCCGAGCACTGCGATCTCGTGTCAGTTCAGATGCCGGGCGAAGAACCGCAGCGAGCTGTCCACTTCGAACGACGGCACATCCCCGTGCTTGCCGGGGTTGGCATGCATCGTCTTCTCAGCCGAGGCCAAGGCGTCGAACAACGCCAGGCTCTGGACCCGCGAAACCATCTGGTCGTCCCACTGGACCAAGAACTGCACCGGCACGGTGATCCGCGCGGCGTCCTCGGCCAGCCCGTGCACACCGAGCAGGCCCAGCACCGCAGCGCGTATCCGGGGCTCTGCGGCGATGAGCGCAATGCCGAGCCCGCACCCCATCGACATCCCGCAATAACCCACCGGGCCGACGCCGACCCGGTCGAGGCGCTGGACCGCAGTCAGGACCGCCTGCCAGTCCGCGACAGCCTGAGGGGCCAGATAGCTGTGCATGCTGGCGACCAGCGCGCCCGGATTCTCACCGGCGGCCATGCCGGCCCGCATCTCGGCCGCGATCCGACCGAACTCCTCGTCCTTGGGCCGACCACCGTGGTTGGGCGCGTCGATCGCGACGACCGCGAAACCCTCGGCGGCGTAGCGGCGCGCGCGGGACACGGCGCCGGGGGCCGTCTTGTGCAGCCCGCCGCCGTGGCCCAGCAGAATCAGGGGACGAGTACCGCAGGCGCCTTCCGGCGTCCACAGCACGCCGGGGATCTCGTCAAGGGTGAAGAACTGTTCGGTGACGCCGTCCGACGACGTCTGGGAGGTGAAGCGCATTAGCGTTTCAAGCCTTTCGGGATGCCTTGTGCGGGCGCTCCCTAGACCATGCAAAGGAGGGAGCCCCGACCTGTCACAGTGTTGATCGGTCTCACCTCCTCGAATGTGCAGTGGTGCACGGCGACGCCGAAACTATCACAAAGATCATCACTCGCGCCTCGCCGGGGCGAACGTTGCCTGATACGGCACTAGCATGAATATCCGGGGCCGTCAGGCGGTTCGGAGCCTTCCCATGAAGCTACGCGTGGCAGCGGTCGACCCGCTGCCACACACCGAACAGAGGGATCACATGCGGAAGGCGCGACGTCGGCGAACGTTCGTTTCCGAGGTGTGTGGGGCGGTGACGGTGCAGTCCTTCGGCACGGTCCGGATGGCGATGGTGACACCGCTGGTGATCTGGCATCGGCGGCCGATGGTGACGCCGGGCCCGATGCTGATGTTGTTGCCGGTCTGGGTGTCGTCGCCTATGACGGCCCCGAACTGGGTCGTGCCGCACCGGTAGAGGCCGGTTATGGTGCGGATGATCACTTCTCGGTCGGGCTTGCGCATGTCGGCGGTCATGTTGATCGCGGCGACGGTGACGCTGGCGGACAGGTGGGCTCGGGCCCCGAGGATCGTCCGGTTGACGCCGATCCGGTGTCCGAGGACGGCACCTTCCCCGACGAATGTGCCGGTGACTTCGCAGTTGAAGCCGACCTGTGCGCCGGCACACAGGACGCTGCCCTTTCTCACGGTGGTGAATTCGTGGACCTTGACGTCCGGGCCGATGATCACGTCGTCCCCGATGATCGCCGTGGGGTGGATGAACGCGGAGGGGTGGATGCGCTGGTCCTCCCCCAGGGTGACCAGGGCTTCGCGCTGGAGGCCCTTCCACTGGGCCAGGAACTCGGCCAGCTCGAACTTCTCCAGGCCGCCGTAGACGGTCGTGGCGATGGCTCCCTCGGTGGGGGCAGTGACGTAGTCGCCGAGGTTGATCCGATCCATTGCGATGGCCTCTCGTACGGTCCGGGGCTCGGGTTCGGCGGGGGTACGCTCGCCGTTCACCTGGCCCCGGAAGGAAGTGGTGGTGGTCGTGATCCGGCCGCGTGTGGGTGTCGCCGTGCTGACCATGGGCGACCGGATGCCCGAACTGCTGGCCCTGCTGGCCTCGGTGGCCAAGCAGGACGAACCCGCGGTCCGGGTCGTGGTCGTCGGGAACGGCACGGCCCTGCCGGGTCTGCCCGAAGGCGTGACCGTGGTGGAGCTGGAGGAGAACCTGGGGGTGTCCGGCGGCCGGAATGTCGCCTGGCGCCGCCTGCGGGACTTCGGGGACGTCGATGTCCTGGTGGACCTGGACGACGACGGCCTGTTGACCGAGGCCGATGTGATCCGCCGGATCGCCGACCTGTACGAGGCAGATGCCCGGCTGGGCATCGTGTCGTTCCGGCGGGTGCGGCTGCGGTATCTGCCGCACTACGACGGGCGGATCGAGGTGTTCTCCACCGAGGAGTGGGGCCGGCACCTGGGCAGCGCCTATCTCGCGGAGGCGGCGACGGTGGAGCAGCGCCGTGCGCTGAGTTCCGTCAGGGAGAAGAAGGCTCGTCAGTTGAAAGCGGATCTGAAGGCGGCGGAGAAGCTGCGCAAGACCCGCTACACGGCGACGACGACGGCTGCTGTGCCGCGTCCGCGGCGCACGGTCACTTCCTCGCAGGCCGAGGCGGAGATCGCCCGGGCTCGGAGCGTGGATCTGGCGGCCCGGGCGCTCCCGGACTTGATCCCGCCCCGCGAACCTCCAGCTTCCTGGGCCCGGCCGGTTGTCCGTCCCCGCCGCGGGGCCGACTCGCAAACAGATGCCGGGCAGGCGGAGGCAGCCGATGGCGGGCCGCCTGGAGCGGCTGACGTACGCAAGGACAGCGACAGCGGGGAGCGTTGAGTGATGGTGACTGCTGAGCGGCAGGGTCGGCTGCCGCGTGAGCGGGAGGACCACTTCATGCGCCTGCCGGGCGCCCAGGTGGTCTCCACGCGCGCGCTACTGATGGTGCGGGAGAACATCCGTGCCGCGATCGAGGCCAGGGCCATGATCTGTATTTACGGGCAGGCGGGCCGGGGGAAGTCGTTGGCGGTGAACACCTCGCTGCGTGAGCTGGCGCCGAGGCTGACGCGCCGGATCCAGTTCCGCTCGCGGCCCTCGACCCGAGACCTGCGCCACGAGCTGTTCCACGCTCTCGGGTTGCAGGGGCGTCCGCCGGGGCAGCCGATCGAGTTCGACCGGATGCTGCGCGGCGCTCTGGAGGCGACGCATGTCCTGGTCTGTGACGAGGCGCAGTGGCTGTCGAAGATGTGTTTCGAGTACCTGCGCTATTTGTGGGATGACATCGGCTCGGACCTGACGATCGTGTTCACGGGCGGCGACGGCTGTTTCGAGATGCTGCAGAGTGAGCCGATGCTGGAGTCCCGGGTGTATGCGTGGCAGGAGATCGAGCCGATGCCGCTGGAGGAGGTCCTCACCGTCATCCCGGCGTTCCATCCCGTGTGGGCGGACGCGGATCCGGACTTGATCGCGATGTGCGATGACGAGGCCGCGCACGGCAACTTCCGGGCCTGGGCGAAGATCACCCATCACCTGACCGCCGGGATGAAGGAGTCCGGACGGATCCTGGATGAGGACCTGCTGCGCTGGTCCTACAGCAAACTGCGCCAGCGCCCACTGGAGCCCTGAGGTGTTGGACTGCCCGAGTCCACCGCCGGTCACAGTGGTTGTGGACCCGTACGACGATGTAGTCCACACCCGAGCGGCGCTGGCCTCCCACGCTCCGCAGCACGGTCGACTCACCGTTCATCCGACCCCGGGCACCGATGCCGCGATCGCGCTGGCCTACGACGTCCTCGCCGCCCTGGGCAAGCCGGTCCCCGTGGCTGGCTACCGCCACCTAGACCCGGCCCCGGCCTGGTCGATCGCGGCCGCCTGGATCCTGGCCACCCCCATCACGCACCTGACCCTGCTACGCGCCCACCTGCTTACTCCGCACCGGTTCAGAGCTCTCCTCACCCTGCGCCGGCGTACCGGTGTCCGCCTGGTTCTGGTCTGCCACCACCGGTCCATGCGGGCATTCCTGGAACGTGAACTGCGGCAGGTGGACCACAGCGTTGCCGAGGCCTCCGCCCTGCTGCCCGAGGCCGAACCGGCCACCCTTGAGCGCCAGGCCTCCCAAGCAGCGCGGCCGTTGGCGAACCGCTGGATCAGCCTGCCCGCCCTGACCACCCTCAGGGCCCTCGACGACTCAACCGGCCCGTGCCGCTGCGCCGCGCCCATGGCGGCGGACCGGGACTTCTTCCCACCCGTGATGCCGCCGGTCACCGAGGCGGAGGTGGCGTGGCGCCTTCACCACGCCACGGCGCACCCGTACCTGGCGGCTCAGCTCGCCACGGCCGCGTTCACCGCGGCCTCCACCACCCAGCTCGCCACCGTGCAGGTTCGAGACCTGGCCCCGGACGGTACGACCGTCACCCTGCATGACAACGGGCTGCGCCGGGGCTGCATGACGCACCGCGTTCCCGACTGGGCCTGCCCGCTGCTGAGGGCGGCCGCTTTCCTCTGGAAGATCGGGTCCAATACCAGCGGCCCACTCTTCAGCGACCCGCTGGGAAGCGAGGAGCTGCCGTCCCTGACGACCTTCGCCGAGGACTGCAAGCTCCGCCCACCCCAACCGCCGCGCCCCAAGCTGCGCCGGAGCCGGCGAGCGGCAGTACCGAGCCCGAAGGAGCCGGTGAAGATCATCTGGCCCGTATGTACTGCTCATTACGGGCTCGCATGGGTCAGGGACGAACCCGATCTGATGCAGGGCTGTCCGCACCCGCCTCCGTACACGCGTAAGACCATCGAGAGGCGGAAGAGGGGGTGGCTGCCGCCGGACTACGGCTTGCGCGAGCTTCGCCACCTGCGCTGAGGCCACGAATCTGCAGTTCGTTGTCACTGGGGGAGTCGCCTGTTGCCCGTGGCCATGGAGTGTTGTTCGCGCTGGTGACGGGCTCGACGTGGCGGGGCTGGTGACAGGCCGTTGCGGCTTTGACGGTGACAAGCTATGACGTTCCAGCCGGACAGTTTCACCTATCCGCGACAGCGACGGTATGCCTGAGGTCCGGGTGAGGGTTTGTTCTCCAGAGTCGATCCGGACGTCAGAATGAATCAGACTCTGGAGGCTGGCATGATCGGGTCATGCTGCGTGTTGTTGAGTTCTTTGTGGTTCCGGACGACGGGGCGGCCGCTGTCGTGGGGCCGAGGCGTCGTGGTCATGGGTTTCCGGCGTTCGGGTGTGCGGATTTCTTTCCCGATGATGCGGTGGAGGACTGGGAGGTTCTCCTCGTCGGGGGTATGGCATCGGACCTGCGCGCTGTGGTGCCGATGAAGAATGACGGCTTCATGGTGTTCGAGGTCCCTGGGCGATTGTGTTCGGCGCTGGCGGCGGCAAGCAGAGGCCGGCTTGTTGAGGTTGCAGCCCAGTGGGTTGAGCTTACTGAGGCGAAGGACGGGGCCCCGGCAGAGATGGCGGTTGAGATCCTCACAGAGGTAGCCGATCTGGCTCGTACAGCAGGAGCACTGGGCCAGCCCCTGTACTGCTGGTACTTCGCTCCCTGAGTCAGACAGTTCCCAGTCGAGGCCATCCACGACGCAGGCCCCCTCTGCTGCTGGCGCTGGGCCCGCGGAGCGGGCCCTTGGCCCGGGAGGCGGAGCCGGAAGGGCCGGGGTGGGAGCGAAGCGGACACCCCAAAGGGCCGCAGGCCCGCACCCCGTGAAACGGGGTCACTTCCCGAGCAGAGCGAGGGAGTTCCGGCCCGCGCAGCGGGCCTCTTCGGTGAAGCGCAGCGGAACCGGAGTAGTCCGGAGCGAAGCGCAGGACTCCAGCTCGAAGCGAAGCGGAGAGCTACCGGCCGAAGGCCGGCCCCGGGCTGCGAAGCAGCCCCCACCGAGCGCAGCGAGGTGGCTCCCTCGGGCGAGCGCAGCGAGCCCGTTCAGTCCTGAGCGCGCAGCGCTCAGGAACCCGCTCCGCGGGG
>NZ_JBVHTP010000002.1:401077-743712 GCF_055565795.1 Streptomyces sp. NPDC028314 | reverse complement strand
ATCCACCGGAGTGGACGGGGTATCAACTTCTGGCGTTGATTTTTGGCACGCTGTTGAGTTCTCAAGGAACGGACGCTTCCTTTGTACTCACCCTCTCGGGCTTTCCTCCGGGCTTCGTTCTTCGTTTCCGACTCTATCAGACTCTTTCGTGTCCGATTCCCGGTCGAAGCGGGTTTCGCTTTCCAGTTCTTCGCTTTCGCGTTTCCCTTTCCGGCGAGTCCGACTCTATCAGATCCTTTCGGGCCTGACTCCCAGTCAGCGGGTTGTGCTGCTTGGGCTGTTGGGCCCTTGCGGCGAGTGAGACAGTAGCGGATTCCTCGCCCCCGAACCTAATCGGCGGCTGCGTCCTGGGACACGGATTCCTCATTCGCAAATACGCATGAAAACGAGACGACAAAGTCCGTCGTTCGTTCGAATGTGTAGTGCGGGATGGTCGTCCGGGGACCGACCGGGGTCGGCGCTCACTTCGGACAACTCGAAGAACCTTACGGACATGGCAAGGGTGTGTCAACCCCGGGACAGGCGCCACCCGTCGGGCTAACCTGGTGTCCATGACTACGCATGCGCTCACGCTCAGCCTTCGCTGGTGGGCCGCCTGACGGCGGCCGACCATCCACGCGAGCACGCATGCGCTCACGGCCGCCGCCTCGGCGGCCGTTTTTGTTTCTCCCCCTCCCGGGAGTGGCTCGGTCGCCCGACGCGGCGGTGCGGGACACACACCCACACGAGCAGGGAGACAGGACATGACGAGGATCTTCAGCGGGGTCAAGCCGACGGGGCATCTGACGCTCGGGAACTACCTGGGGGCCGTGCGGCAGTGGGTCGCCGCCGACCAGGAGCCGGACGAGGCGTTGTTCTGCGTGGTGGATCTGCACGCGCTGACCGTGGAGCACGATCCGGCGCGGGTCCGCAGGCTCACCAGGCAGGCGGCGACACTGTTGCTCGCCGCCGGGCTGGATCCCGAGAGGTGCACCCTGTACGTACAGAGCCACGTCGACGAGCACACCCGGCTGTCGTACCTGCTGGAGTGCACCGCCACCGACGGCGAGCTGCGCCGGATGGTGCAGTACAGGGAGAAGGCGGCGAAGGCGCAGGGCGCCGGGGAGGGCGTACGGCTGTCGCTGCTCACCTATCCCGTGCTGATGGCGGCCGACATCCTGGCGTACGGGGCGGACGAGGTGCCGGTCGGTGAGGACCAGCGGCAGCACGTGGAGCTGGCCCGGGACCTGGCCGTGCGGTTCAACCAGCGGTACGGGCACACCTTCACCGTGCCCAGGGCGAGCCTTCCGGTCGTCGCCGCGCGGGTCATGGACCTGCAGGAGCCGACGTCGAAGATGGGGAAGTCCGGTGATGCCGGGCCCGGGGTGGTGTTCATGCTCGACGAGCCGGCGGTGCTCACCAGGAAGGTGATGAGGGCCGTCACCGACAGCGGGGACGGCGGCGTGGTCTACGACCGGGCGTCCCGGCCCGGGGTGGCGAACCTGCTCGACATCCTCGCCGCCTGCACCGGGGGCGAGCCCGGGGCGCTGGCCGACGGGTACCAGGGGTACGGGGCGCTGAAGCGTGACGTGGCCGAGGCGGTGGTGGAGGTGCTGCGGCCGGTACGGGAGCGGCACGCCGAGCTGGCGGCGGATCCGGGTGCGGTGGAGAAGGTGCTGCGGGCCGGGGCCGAGCGGGCCCGGGGGCTGGCGCGGCCGGTGGTGGACCGGGCGTACCGGGCGATCGGGCTGCTGGAGCCCTGAAAGGGCGTCGGGCCCCCGCGCGCGGGGGCCCGTACCGTTCGTCAGCTGTTGCCGGAGGCGAGCTCGCGGCTGCGGTCGCGGGCCGCTTCGAGGGCGGCGATGAGGGCCGCCCGTACGCCGTGCTTCTCCAGCTCGACGATGGCGTTGATGGTCGTACCGGCCGGGGAGGTGACGGCCTCGCGGAGCTTGACGGGGTGTTCGCCGCTGTCGCGGAGCATCACGGCGGCGCCGATGGCGGCCTGGACGATGAGGTCGTGGGCCTGGGCGCGGGGCAGGCCGAGGAGGATGCCGGCGTCGGTCATCGCCTCGACGAGGAAGTAGAAGTAGGCGGGGCCGGAGCCGGAGAGCGCGGTCGCGGCGTCCTGCTGGGACTCGGGGACGCGCAGGGTCTTGCCGACGCCGCCGAAGATCTCCTCGGTGTGCAGGAGGTGGGCGGCGGTGGCGTGGCTGCCGGCCGAGATGACGGACATGGCCTCGTCGACGAGGGCGGGGGTGTTCGTCATGACGCGGACGACGGGGGTGCCGGGGGCGAGCCGCTCCTCGAAGAAGGAGGTGGGGACGCCGGCGGCGCCGCTGATGACGAGCCGGTCGGCGGGGACGTGCGGGGCGAGCTCTTCGAGGAGCTTGCCCATGTCCTGCGGCTTGACCGTGAGGATTAGGGTGTCGGCGCGCTTGGCGGCTTCGGCGTTGGTGACGGCCTCGACGCCGTAGCGGGTGCGCAGTTCCTCGGCGCGCTCCGGGCGGCGGGCGGTGACGAGGAGCTTCGAGGCGGGCCAGCCGCCGCGGATCATTCCGCTGAGCAGGGCCTCGCCGATCTTGCCGGTACCGAGGACTGCGACTGTCTGGGTCATGCCCGATTCACCTCGCCGAACGGTTGTGCGTGCACGCGTGCTGCGTCTACGTCCTCATCCTTGCACCCGCGCCGGGAACGGCGAGGGGGTGTCCAGGGTGCGGTCAGGGCGTGCGGCGGCGCAGGGTGGCCGCGCCGAGGGCGAGGACGAGCAGGGCGCAGGCGGCGACGACGACGGCGTCGCGGATGAACTCGGCGGTCATGTCGGTGTGGGTGAGGACCTGGGTCATTCCGTCGACGGCGTAGGACATGGGCAGGACGTCGGAGAGGCCTTCGAGGACGGGGTGCATGGTGTCGCGGGCCGCGAAGAGGCCGCACAGGAGGAGTTGGGGAAAGATCACCGCCGGCATGAACTGGACGGCCTGGAACTCGGAGGCCGCGAAGGCGGAGACGAACAGGCCCAGCGCGGTGCCGAGCAGGGCGTCGAGCAGGGCGACGAGCAGCAGCAGCCACGGGGAGCCGACCACGTCGAGGCCGAGGACCCAGAGGGCGAGGCCGGTGGCGAGGAGGGACTGGAGGACGGCGACGGCGCCGAAGGCGAGGGCGTAGCCGGTAATGAGGTCGCCTTTGCCGAGCGGCATGGCGAGGAGGCGTTCCAGGGTGCCCGAGGTGCGTTCGCGCAGGGTGGCGATGGAAGTCACCAGGAACATGGTGATGAGGGGGAAGATCCCGAGGAGGGAGGCCCCGATGGTGTCGAAGGTGCGGGCGCTGCCGTCGAAGACGTAGCGGAGCAGGATCAGCATCAGTACGGGGACCAGCAGCATCAGTGCGATGGAGCGCGGGTCGTGGCGGAGCTGGCGCAGGACGCGGCCGGCGGTGGCGAGGGTGCGGGCGCGGTTCATCGGTGGCTCTCCTCGGCGAGGGCGTCGGCCTCGTCGACGAGGCGCAGGAAGCCCTCCTCGACGGTCGCGGAGCGGGTACGGGTGCGCAGTGCGTCGGGGGTGTCCTGGGCGAGGATGCGGCCCTCGCGCATGAGGAGCAGGTCGTGGCAGCGCTCGGCCTCGTCCATGACGTGGGAGGAGACGAGGATCGTGGCGCCGCGGGCGGCGGTGATGTCGTGGAAGAGGTTCCACAGGTCGCGGCGCAGGACGGGGTCGAGGCCGACGGTGGGTTCGTCGAGGACCAGTAGCTCGGGGGTGCCGAGGAGGGCGACGGCGAGGGAGACGCGGCTGCGCTGGCCGCCGGAGAGGTTGCCGGCGAGGGCGTCGGCGCGGCTGGTGAGGTCGACGTCGGTGATGGCGCGGGTGACGGCCGTGCGGCGGCGGTCGGCGGCGGCCCGGCCGGGGTCGAGGACGGCGGCGAAGTAGTCGAGGTTCTGGCGGACGGTGAGGTCGTCGTAGACGGAGGGTGCCTGGGTGACGTAGCCGATGCGGGAGCGCAGCTCGGGGTGGCCGGCGGGCCTGCCGAGGACGTCGAGGGTGCCGGTGACGTGGGCCTGGGTGCCGACGACGGCGCGCATGAGGGTGGATTTCCCGCAGCCGGAGGGGCCGAGGAGGCCGGTGATGCGGCCTCGGGGCACGTCGAAGGCGAGGGCGTCGAGGACGGTGCGGGGGTGGCGGCCGGTGCCGCGGCGGACGGTGAGGTCGTGGGCGTGGACGGCGGCCGGGGCTCCCTCCGGCGAGTTATTCATCATGCGATGAATAATGCTCCCGGCCGGACGCGGGCGTCAACCGGCGGGGCCGCGTGCCCTTTGGGGCTGGGGTCCGGCCCTTGGGGCCGTGGGGGTCCGGGCCTCGGGCCCGCAGGGGCGCGGTGGCCGGATGGCTGGCGGAAGGATCGGGGTCTACGGTGGAACTGGGCCTGATGTGAAGGTCCCCGTCAGCCGCAAGAGCCCAGCACGGAGGTCGCGTTGCGCTCTTGGAGGGGGGTTCCCGCACGACTCAGCCCCGAGGATCGCCATGTCCCTCCATCACAGACGACGTCTCGCCACACTCGGTGCGACCCCGCTCGTCGCTCTCCTCGCACTGGCACCCGCCGCCGAGGCCAGCGCCCCGGCCCCCGCCGCGCCGAGCGTCATCTGCCACGGTCTGAGCGGCGGGTCGGACCCCTTCCACAAGGGATGCCGCGAGGGCTATCTGCAGGGTTCGTCCGCGGGCTTCAAAAACGGCAGCCCGCCCATCTGCCAGAAGCTTCCGCCCCCGTTGTCGCCGGTCAATCCCAACGCCTTCGAGCAGGGCAAGATCCAGGGTTACCGGGAGGGCTACGACCAGGCGTTCCAGAAGGCGTACCAGAAGAACTGCGCCAACCGGCCGACGCCGCGGGCCACTCCGACCCCCACGCCGCAGAAGCCGCCTCAGCAGACCCAGTCGAGCATGGCCGCCGCGGGCCAGGCGGCCGGCAGGACCTGGGGCCTCGAAGACGCCAAGACCTGCGTCCGGACCCACGCGCGCCTGGTCCCGCAGGCGAAGCCGGACCCGCTCATCCTCGCCTACCAGAACGGCTACGCCGTCGGCTACGACACCGCCTACGACGAGGCGTACCGGCAGAACTGCATGAACAAGACGAACCCCTGACCCGGGCCCGTCCCGCCCGGGCTACTTCTTGCGCTTGGGGCGGCGGGCGGCCGGGTTGCCGGTGCGGGAGCTGCGGCGGCGGGCGAACTCGACCTTGGCGCGCTCGTACTCGGTGCGGCGGAGCTTCTCGCCGGGCGCCTCGACGAGGCAGCGCAGGAAGTACGCGATGAGGGAGCCGATGAAACCGATCGTCTTCAGGCCCTTGAGCGCGGCCTCGTCGGAGGACGGGCGGGGGCGGCGGCTGAAGGACTCCCAGGTCTTGGCGAAGGCGATGGAGCTGGCGACCGCGAAGAGGACGACGACCGAGATGCTGAGGAACGGACCGACGTCGCCGATCTCCAGTCCCTCGTAGGACAGGCGCAGCAGGACCGCGGCGGCGACGGCGGTGATCAGCGAACCGGCGGCCATCGCGACGCGGCGCAGGGCGTAGCCGCCGTCGTGGTCGACCCAGGTCGTGCCGAAGAACTTGATCGGCTCGGGCTGGGGTCCGACGGGGACGCCCGGCGCCTGCGGGGCGGGCTCGGCCGCCGCCTCGGCGGGGGTCTGGTCTCGCTGGTCGTCGCTCACAGCAGCGATTATCCCCCGCCGGGCGCCCCGGGCCGGGTGTGTCTCACGTGGCAGACGGGCTGTGGCCCGGCCGCCTGAAGGTCATCAGCCGCAGCGGTTGGCGACGTAGCCGTCGCTGCCGGTCTTCACGTACGCGTCGGACACGAACCGGCCGTTGCCGATGCAGTCCCAGATGCTGGACGTGCCGTACGGGCCGGAGATGGTCGTGCCCTCGCACTGGCAGCGGATCGTCACGTAGCCGCCGACCGGCAGGGCGTCGATGACCGCGTAATTGGTGCCCGGGCCGCTGCGGACGTTCACCCGGTAGCCCGGCGCGAGCGGGAACGTCGGGAATGCGGCCTCGCCGGCGAGGCTCTGTGCCTGGCTTGAATCGTTCTCAACGGACATGCGAAAACTCCCCCCTTGGGTGTTGCTCTGCGCAACGCGCGCAGGGTAGCAAGCCCTTGGATGTTCGCATGGGCCATCGACTAGGCTCCGGCGGGGGTGGTGAGCGGTGCATTCGCTGCGCGGGACGAACTGTGCGGGGTTTCCGGAGTATGCCGGGCAGTACCGGCTCGAATCCGTACTCGGCTCCGGCGGCATGGGCGTCGTCCACCTGGCCACTTCCGACTCGGGGCTGAAACTCGCCGTCAAGGTCGTCCACGCCCAGCACGCGGTGGATCCGGAGTTCCGCGCGCGGTTCCGGCAGGAGGTCGCCGCCGCGCGGCGGGTGAGCGGGGCCTTCACCGCGCCGGTGGTCGACGCCGACCCGGATGCGGAGCGGCCCTGGATGGCCACCTCCTTCATCGACGCGCCGACGCTCTCCGAGCGCGTACGGGAACGGGTGCTGGACCCGGTCGAGCTGGCGCGGCTCGCCGCCGGGCTGGCGGAGGCCCTGCGGGACATCCACCGGGCCGGGGTGGTGCACCGGGACCTTAAGCCCAGCAACGTGCTGATGGCGCCGGACGGGGTGCGGGTCATCGACTTCGGCATCTCGCGGCCCGCGGACAGTGATCTGCGGACGGAGACCGGGAAGCTGATCGGGACGCCGCCGTTCATGGCGCCGGAGCAGTTCCAGCGGCCCCGGGACGTGGGCACGGCGGCCGACGTGTTCGCCCTGGGTGCGGTGCTCGTGCACGCGGCGACGGGGCGGGGGCCGTTCGACTCCGACAGCCACTACCTCGTGGCGTACCAGGTGGTGCACAGCGAGCCCGACCTGACCGGACTGCCCGCGCGGCTCGTGCCGCTCGTCGGGCGGTGCCTGGCGAAGGACCCGGCCGAGCGGCCGACGGCCGATGCGCTGATCGCCGAGATGCGGGCGCTGGCGTACCCCACCGCCGAGGACACCCACGCCTTCGTCCCGCAGCCCCGCCTGCCGGTGGCGGGCGTGGAGGTCACGCACCGCCGGGACCGGATCGCCACGCCCGACCCGGCACCGGCACCGGCCCCTTCCCCCGGCCCGGCGCCGCGCGGCCGGCGCAGGCGGGTGGCGCTGCTGGCCGCAGGGCTCGGGCTGCTGCTGACGGCGGGCGCGGTGGCCGGCCACCTCCGGTTCGGGAGCGGCGGCGAGGCACCGGAGCCGGCCGTGGGGCCGAAAGCGGGGCCGGCGCAAGCGGGGACGGGCTTCGCGCCCTGGGAGGCGTCCTTGGGGGCGCGAACCGCGTCCTGCTCCTGGGAGTCCCCTGCCCTGTACTGCTCCGGCCCTGGGCTGACCGCCGCCCGGCTCGACCCTGCGAACGGCGCGGTGGCCTGGGCGGTGCGCGCGGCGGCGCCGGAGTCCGGACCGGCCCCGGACAGCACTCCGCTGCACGCGGGCGGACTGGTCCTCGCGGTGACGCCCGGCAGCGAGCTGCTCCAGGCGCTCGACCCGGGCACGGGTGCGGAGCGCTGGAAGCGGAAGCTGGCCGCCGGCACGCGCGTGGTCGCCGCCGGCGGACACGTGCTGACGGTGTCGGCGACGGGCGGTGTCACCGCACTCGACGCGGCGAGCGGCGCGCAGCGGTGGACGAAGCAGATCGGCGGGACCGGCTCCGTGTGGTGGGGCGAGCCGGGAGCGGCGGTGCTCTACGTGGCGACGGCCGACACCGACGGCGGGTCCACCCAGATCTCCGAGGTGGACCCGGCGAACGGGAACCTGCGCTGGCAGCTCCGGAGCGCCGGCCGGCTCCGTCCGGTCGGCGTGGCACGCGGGGGGCTGTACCTGCTGGAGAACGACGGGGGCGCGAAGACCGGCGCGACCGTACGGGTGGACGTGTCGACCCGTGCCGTCCGGCGGGTCGGCCTGCCGGCTCCGCTGTACGAGGCGGAGGCCTCGGTGGGTGAGGACGGAACCGTCTACGTGTTCGGGTCCCGGGGCGAACTCGCGGCGGTCGGCTCGGCCAAGGAGCAGTGGCGGCTGGAGACGGGCGCGGCCACCGCCTCCCGGCCGGTGTCCGCGGGCGGGCGGGTCTTCCTGACGACGGCGGACGGGCGGCTGCTGGCCGTCGACGCGGCCGCCGGGCGCCTGCTGGGACAGACCCGGCTGCGGACGGGCAGCAGCCAGGGCGTCTTCACCGCGACCCTGCCCGCGCCGGTGGCCGCGGACGGCCGGGTCTACGCCGGCGCGCCCGACGGGTCGGTCTTCGCCGTGAACGCGGCGGACCCCACCGGGTGGTGAACGGCGGCGGGGGAACGGCGGCGGGACGGCAGCGGCGGGACGGCGGCCGGTGAACGGCAGCGGCCCCGCCCGAGGGACTCGGACGGGGCCGCAGGCCTGCGGGCCGGAAGGAAGGCGTCAGCCCAGGCGTCAGCCCAGGCGGGAGACGTCGCGGACCGCGCCCTTGTCGGCGCTGGTGGCCATGGCGGCGTAGGCACGCAGGGCCGCGGACACCTTGCGCTCACGGTTCTTCGGGGCGTAGACGCCGCCGAGGGCCTCGTGGCGGGCCGCCAGTTCCTCGTCGGAGACGAGCAGCTCGATGGAGCGGTTCGGGATGTCGATGCGGATGCGGTCGCCGTCCCGGACGACGGCGATGTCGCCGCCCGAGGCCGCCTCCGGGGAGGCGTGGCCGATGGACAGGCCCGAGGTGCCGCCGGAGAAGCGGCCGTCCGTGACCAGGGCGCAGACCTTGCCGAGGCCGCGGCCCTTGAGGAAGGACGTCGGGTACAGCATCTCCTGCATGCCGGGGCCGCCGCGCGGGCCCTCGTAGCGGATGACGACGACGTCGCCCGCCTTGATCTCCTTGCGGAGGATCTTGTCGACGGCCTCGTCCTGGGACTCGCAGACGACGGCAGGGCCCTCGAAGGTCCAGATCGACTCGTCGACGCCGGCCGTCTTCACGACGCAGCCGTCGACCGCGATGTTGCCGCGCAGGACGGCGAGGCCGCCGTCCTTGGAGTACGCGTGCTGGACGGAGCGGATGCAGCCGCCCTCGGCGTCCAGGTCGAGGGTGTCCCAGCGCTCGGACTGGGAGAAGGCGGTCGCGGAGCGCTTGCAGCCGGGAGCCGCGTGCCACAGCTCCATCGCCGTCTCGGAGGCGGTGCCGGAGCGGGCGTCCCACTCGGCCAGCCAGTCCTCCAGGCCGTCGGAGTGGACGGTGGTGACGTTCTTGTTGAGGAGGCCGCCGCGGTGCAGCTCGCCGAGGATGGCGGGGATGCCGCCGGCGCGGTGGATGTCCTCCATGTAGTACGTGCCGCCCGGCGCCACGTTGGGGGCGACCTTGGACAGGCACGGGACCCGGCGCGAGACCTCGTCGATGTCGGTGAGGTCGTAGTCCAGGCCGGCCTCCTGCGCGGCGGCGAGGAGGTGGAGGATCGTGTTCGTGGAGCCGCCCATGGCGATGTCGAGGGCCATGGCGTTCTCGAAGGCCTCGCGGGTCGCGATGGAGCGGGGCAGGACGGAGTGGTCGTCCTGCTCGTAGTGGCGCTTGGTGATCTCGACGATCGTGCGGCCGGCGTCCTCGTACAGGGCCTTGCGCGCGGTGTGCGTGGCGAGGACCGAGCCGTTGCCGGGAAGGGCGAGGCCGATCGCCTCGGCGAGGCAGTTCATCGAGTTGGCGGTGAACATGCCGGAACACGAGCCGCAGGTGGGGCAGGCGTTCTCCTCGATGCGGAGCACGTCCTCGTCGGAGACGTTCTCGTTGGAGGCCTCCACCATGGCGTCGATCAGGTCGAGCTTGCGCACGGTGCCGTCGACGAGGATGGCCTGGCCGGCCTCCATCGGGCCGCCGGAGACGAAGACGGCCGGGATGTTGAGGCGCATGGCGGCCATCAGCATGCCGGGGGTGATCTTGTCGCAGTTGGAGATGCAGATCAGCGCGTCGGCGCAGTGCGCCTCGACCATGTACTCGACCGAGTCCGCGATGAGGTCGCGGGAGGGCAGGGAGTACAGCATGCCGCCGTGGCCCATGGCGATGCCGTCGTCGACCGCGATGGTGTTGAACTCGCGGGGGATGGCGCCGGCGGCGCGGATGGCGTCGGAGACGATGCGGCCGACCGGGGCCAGGTGGGTGTGGCCGGGGACGAACTCGGTGAACGAGTTGGCGACCGCGATGATCGGCTTGCCGATGTCCTCGCTCGCTACGCCCGAGGCGCGCATCAGCGCACGTGCGCCTGCCATGTTGCGGCCGTGGGTGACGGTGCGGGACCTCAGCTCGGGCATCGGGTTCACTCCCCATGAGTGCGGGGGCACCGGAACGCCCGCCGCGACTGTGGATATGGCTCGGTTACGAGGCTACGCCTCTCGCCCGGGATACGGACAGCTTGTCCGGATGCCGGGACGGGCGGCTCAGTCTTCGGTCATTCCTCGGTGAGGTAGCGCTGGAGGGTGGGGGCGACCAGGGCGACGATCGCCTCCGGGTCCGCGGACGCGAGGGGCTCCACCTGGACGACGTAGCGCAGCAGCGCGATGCCGATCATGTGCGAGGCCGCGAGCTCGGCGCGGAAGGTGGGATCGGGGACGTCGAGGTCCGCGGCCACCCGTTCCAGGACGCGGCGCAGGATCAGCCGGCGCAGTACCGCCGCGGCGGCCTCGTGGGTGAGGGCCGAGCGGATCACGGCGAGGAGGGGGGCGCGGGTGACCGGGTTCTCCCAGATGCCCAGGAAGAAGCGGGCGAGGCGTTCGCCGATGCCGTCGGGGCCGGAGCCGAGGATCTGCGGGACCACCAGGTCCGGTTCCATGCTGAGCTCGATGGCGGCGGCGAAGAGGTCGTCCTTGCTGCCGAAGTAGTGGTGCACCAGGGCCGGGTCCACGCCCGCGGCCTTGGCGATCCCGCGTA
This sequence comes from Streptomyces sp. NPDC028314, assembly GCF_055565795.1. Classification (NCBI taxonomy): domain Bacteria; kingdom Bacillati; phylum Actinomycetota; class Actinomycetes; order Kitasatosporales; family Streptomycetaceae; genus Streptomyces; species Streptomyces sp. NPDC028314. The sequence continues at coordinate 732,809 of NZ_JBVHTP010000002.1, read as the reverse complement.
CGGAGGTCTTGTCGTAGCCCCGCGCGGCGAACTCGGAGCGGGCCGCGAGGCGGATCCGCTCCTGGGTGCCGGGGCCGTCGTCGGCCTCGTCCTGGCGGGGGCGGCCGGGGCCGCGGCGGGGCTTCGCCGGCTGCGTCACGGGCGGGTGGCCGGGGTGTCGGCGGCGGCGAGGTGGAGGCGCGTGAAGGCCAGGGCCTCGGCCAGATCGGCCTCGCGCTCCGCCGAGGACATCGCCCGGCGGGTGTTGACCTCGATGACGATGTGGCCGTCGAAGGACGTACGGGCGAGGCCGCGCAGGAGCTCGGCGCAGGGCTGGGTGCCGCGGCCGGGGACGAGGTGCTCGTCCTTCGCGGAACCGTTTCCGTCGGCGAGGTGGATGTGGGCGAGCCGGTCGCCCATCCGGTCGATCATCGCGGTGGCGTCGGTGCGGGCGGTCGCGGTGTGCGAGAGGTCGACCGTGAAGTGGCGGTAGTCGTCCTTGGTGACGTCCCACTCGGGCGCGTACGCGAGCATCTCGCGGTCGCGGTAGCGCCACGGGTACATGTTCTCGACGGCGAACCGGACGTCGGTCTCGTCGGCCATCCGCCAGATGCCGGTGACGAAGTCGCGGGAGTAGGCGCGCTGCCAGCGGAACGGCGGGTGCACGACGACGGTGCCCGCACCGAGCCTCTCGGCCGCCGCCTGGGCGCGCTGGAGCTTGGTCCAGGGGTCGGTGGACCAGACGCGCTGGGTGATGAGGAGGCAGGGGGCGTGGATGGCCAGGATGGGGACCTGGTGCCGGTCGGAGAGGCGGCGCAGGGCGTCGACGTCCTGGCTGACCGGGTCCGTCCAGACCATGACCTCGACGCCGTCGTAGCCGAGGCGCGCGGCGATCTCGAAGGCGGTCGCCGTGGACTCCGGGTAGACGGAGGCGGTGGAGAGGGCGACCTTGGGCCGTGGGCTCGGGGTCTGGTGTCGGGGTGGTTTCGCCACGGGGACAGGTTACCGATGCCGATGCCCTGGCCGGGCGGTGCGGGTGCGACCCCCTCCCCGGGGCCCCCGTTCCGGGCCGGGCGGGCCCCCGGGCCGGGGCCGGGGCCGGGACCGGCGGCCGGGCCGGGACCGGGGGCCGGGCCGGGGCCGGGCGCCCACCGTCCAGGCGGCGCACCCCGGCCCGGGCCGCTTCCCGCGCCCCGGGGGCCCGCGCCGCTGCCCCAGCCGGGCGGGGGACCTGGGGCCCCGGCCCCGCAAGCGCTACGGCACCCGCCCGGTCAGGGCTACGGGAGGTGGTCCAGGCGGCGGAGGATGACGCCCTCGCGGAGTGCCCAGGGGCAGATCTCCAGCTCGTCCACCCCGAAGAGGTCCATCGCCCCCTCGGCCACCACCGCCCCCGCGAGGAGCTGTGCCGCGCGGCCCTCCGAGACGCCGGGGAGGGCGGAGCGCTGCGCGGTGGTCATCGCCGCCAGGCGCGGGACCCACTCCTCCAGGGACTTGCGGGTCAGGTCGCGCTGGACGTACAGCCCGTCCGCCGAGCGGGCCGCGCCCGCGATGCGGGCCAGCTGCTTGAAGGTCTTCGAGGTCGCCACCACGTGGTCCGGCGCACCGAAGCGGCTGAACTCGCCGACCGTCCGGGCGATCTGGGCCCGCACGTGGCGGCGCAGGGCCTTCACGTCCGCCGCGTGCGCCGGGTCGCCCGGGAGCCAGGCCGAGGTCAGGCGGCCCGCGCCGAGCGGGAGGGAGGCGGCCGCGTCCGGCTCCTCGTCGATGCCGTACGCGATCTCCAGCGAGCCGCCGCCGATGTCGAGGACCAGCAGCTTGCCCGCCGACCAGCCGAACCAGCGGCGGGCGGCCAGGAACGTCAGCCGCGCCTCGTCCTCGCCGCTGAGGATGGGCAGGTCGATGCCGGTCTCGGACTTCACCCGGGCCAGGACCTCGTCGGCGTTCGAGGCCTCCCGTACGGCGCTGGTCGCGAAGGGCAGCAGGTCCTCGCAGCCCTTGTCCTCGGCGGCCTGGGCGGCGTCGCCGATGACCGAGACGAGCGCTTCGATGCCCTCCGGGGTGACCGCGCCGCGCTCGTCGAGCAGCTGCGCCAGCCGCATTTCCACCTTGTGCGAGTGCGCGGGCAGCGGGCGCGCACCGGGGTGTGCGTCCACCACCAGCAGATGGATCGTGTTCGAACCCACATCAAGGACACCGAGTCTCATACGAGGAAACGCTACTGGGCCAATCGCGTGGGGGTGGAGTAAGGGGCGCTTAGGCTTGGGTTTGTGCCAAATACGAAGAAGGCCAACAAGTCCCGCACGAAGCCGAAGAAGGCCAAGGCCGGCGCGGCCGCCGTGGCCGCCAGTGATGAGAAGGGGCTCGATTTTCCCCGGGCCTGGGTGGAGTTCCCGGATCCCGCCGACGACGAACAGGTCTTCCGCTGCGACCTGACCTGGCTGACCTCGCGCTGGACCTGCATCTTCGGCAGCGGCTGCCAGGGCATCCAGGCCGGCCGGGCCGACGACGGCTGCTGCACGCTGGGCGCGCACTTCTCCGACGAGGACGACGAGAAGCGCGTCGCGGAGCACGTGGCGCGGCTGACTCCCGAGCTGTGGCAGTTCCACGACGTGGGGACCGGGTCGGGCTGGGTGCAGAAGGACGAGGACGGCGAGCGGCAGACCCGCCGCTGGGACGGCGCCTGCATCTTCCTGAACCGGCCCGGCTTCCCGGCCGGCTCCGGCTGCTCGCTGCACATCCTGGCGCTGAAGAGCGGCCAGGAGCCGCTGGAGACCAAGCCCGACGTGTGCTGGCAGCTGCCGATCCGCAGGACATACGACTGGATCGACCGGCCGGACGACACGCGGGTGCTCCAGGTGTCGATCGGCGAGTACGACCGGCGCGGCTGGGGCCCGGGCGGCCACGAGCTGCACTGGTGGTGCACGTCGGCCACGTCCGCGCACGGCGCCGGTGACCCGGTGTACGTGACCTACCGGGCGGAGCTGACGGAGCTGATGGGCAAGGAGGGGTACGAGGAGCTGGTGAGGCTCTGCGAGGCGCGGCTGGCCTCGCTGCTGCCGATGGCTCCGCACCCCGCGGATCCGCCGGCGGCCGGGGCCTAGCCCGCCGTAGGCGTCGGGTCCGGTTCCGGGGCCGGGGAAACCGTTCCTTCTGACTCCGTCGGCGTCGGGGTGGGGGTCGGCGTCGGAGTCGGAGTCGGTGTGGGTGTCGGGGTCGGCGTGGGCGTGGGCGTCGGTGTGGGCGTCGGTGTGGGCGTCGGCGTCGGCGGGTCATCGGTCGGCGTCGGGGCCGGGCGGCCGCGGCCGCGGATGGAGATCACCGCGCCGGCCGGGTCCACCCCGACCCTGGCCGCCCAGGCCCCGACGGGCTGGGCTTCGGGGTCCACGGCGATCCGCAGGGTGACCGATTCTCCGGGCGACAGCGTGCCCGCCGTCTGGCCGGCCCGCAGCCACGGCGCGTCGGACCAGAGCCGCCAGTCCACGGGGGCCCCGCCGGAGGCGGTGAGGGTGAGCAGGGTGGTGGAGCCGTGGGTGGTGGCCGTCACGGTGAGCCGGCCGGGGGCTCCGGGCCGGTCCGACTCGGGCGTGGCGGGCGGGCCCGCGCTGATGACCTCGACGGACACGTCGGGGGCGGCGGGGCCCGGGGCGAAGCCGGGCTCGCCGGTGGTACGGGCGGTGTTGCCGGTGTTCTCGTACGAGGTGAGCAGGCGGCCGCCGACCTGGGGCGGCGGGATCTCGGACTCGCTCGCGGAGATCCGGGTGGTGTTGTCCCCGGCGGGTTCGCCGGTGGTGGGGGCGCCCCGGTACGCGGCCCACAGCGCCAGTACGGGCGCGGCGACGACCGTGGCGACGACGGTGGTGGTGACCGCCCGGGCCCGGAGCCGGTCACGGCGGGCCGCGCGGTCCTTGGGATCCATCGGGAAGCCGGTCCGGTCGAAGCGGGGGCCGGGGGCCGCGCCGCGGCGCCGGCCGCGGCGCACCATCGCGGCGTGGACGGCGGTGCGGGGGGCCGGTACCAGCGGGAGCGCGGCGGTGTGGGTGCCGCCGGAGCCGGGCCAGGGTGCGGCGGCGCCCACGCGTTCGGCGACGCGGCGGCAGCGCGGGCAGTCGTCGACGTGGCGGACGAGCTCGGCGCGCAGGGTGGAGGACAGCAGTACCTGGGGGTCTCCGTCCTCGCCGGTGAGCCGGGACACGACCGGGCAGCCGCCGGTCTCCACGACGGCGAGGGCGGCTCGGGTCCGTTCCACCTCGCACGCGGCGGCGGACAGCAGCTCACGGGCGGCGGCGGGCGGGGTGCCGAGCACGCAGGCGAGTTCGGGGACGCCGAGGCGGTGGCGGACGGCGAGTTCGAGGGCCTCGCGCTGTTCGGGGGTGGTGCCGGCGGCTTCGGGCCAGGCGAGGCGGGCCAGCTCGGTGCGGTGGTAGGCGCTCACGTCGAGCGCACCCGGCGCGCGGTCGGCATCCGTGTGCTCCGGCGTACGCCCGGCGCTGTGCGCCCCCCGCCGGGTGCGCCGCCGATCGGCGAGCCGGTGCAGGCAGGCCCAGCGGGCCAGCGCGTACAGCCAGGCGCGGCGGTCCCCTTCGTCGGGACATCGGCCGGGGTGCCGTTCGGCGACGGAGAGGACGTCCGCCAGCACGTCGGTGGCGGTGTCGTGGTCGCACAGCACCGACAGGCAGTAGGTGAACAGGCCGTCGAGATAGGGCTCGTGCCGGAAAGGCGGAGGCTGCTCGTCGGCGAGCTCCTGCACCCCGCGACCCTCCGAAGGCGTGCGCCCGTGCGCCCGGTGTGCGCCGGTGCGCGATGAGGGGTGTCCCTGGTTGCTGCTGTTCACCTGGCGACCGTAGGTGGCGCGCCGGTAATGCCCCGGAAGCCTTCAGCACATTTAGCCCTTACGGGTGAACAGATCGGGCCCGTGCTGACAGCGGCCCTGACGCCGTGCCCGGCGCCGGTGCCGGAGGCGGTGTCCGAGGCGGTGCCGGCGCCGGTGTCCGAGGCGGTGCCGCCGGGACCGTCCGAGGCAGTGCCGCCGGGGCTGTCGGTGGGGGCGGCTACGGTGGGGCCCATGGCAGCCCGCACAGCACGTTCATCCGCCAAGGACCGGCCGTCCTACCGCTGTAACGAGTGCGGCTGGACGACCGCGAAATGGCTCGGCCGGTGCCCGGAATGCCAGGCCTGGGGCACCGTCGAGGAGATGGGCGCGCCCGCCGTACGGACCACCGCGGCCGGCCGGGTCTCGACCGCGGCCGTCCCGATCGGCCAGGTCGACGGCCGGACGGCCACCGCGCGCAGCACCGGTGTGGACGAGCTGGACCGGGTGCTCGGCGGCGGGCTCGTGCCCGGCGCGGTCGTGCTGCTGGCGGGCGAGCCGGGCGTGGGCAAGTCCACGCTGCTGCTGGACGTGGCGGCGAAGGCGGCCAGCGGCGACCACCGCACGCTGTACGTCACCGGCGAGGAGTCGGCGAGCCAGGTGCGGCTGCGGGCCGACCGGATCAACGCCCTCAGCGACCACCTGTACCTCGCCGCCGAGACGGACCTGTCGGCCGTACTGGGCCACCTCGACGCCGTGAAGCCCTCCTTGCTGATCCTGGACTCCGTACAGACCATCGCCTCGCCCGAGATCGACGGCGCCCCCGGCGGCATGGCCCAGGTCCGGGAGGTGGCCGGCGCGCTGATCCGGGCCTCCAAGGAGCGCGGGATGTCCACGCTGCTGGTCGGCCACGTCACCAAGGACGGGGCGATCGCCGGCCCCCGGCTGCTGGAGCACCTCGTCGATGTCGTGCTGAGCTTCGAGGGCGACCGGCACGCGCGGCTGCGCCTGGTGCGCGGTGTGAAGAACCGGTACGGGGCGACCGACGAGGTCGGCTGCTTCGAACTGCACGACGAGGGCATCACCGGGCTGGCCGACCCGAGCGGGCTGTTCCTGACCCGGCGCGCCGAGGCGGTGCCGGGGACCTGCCTGACGGTGACGCTGGAGGGGAAGCGGCCGCTGGTCGCGGAGGTGCAGGCGCTGACGGTGGACTCGCAGATCCCCTCGCCGCGCCGGACCACCTCGGGCCTGGAGACGTCCCGGGTCTCGATGATGCTGGCGGTGCTGGAGCAGCGCGGCCGGATCACCGCGCTGGGCAAGCGGGACATCTACAGCGCGACGGTGGGCGGGGTGAAGCTGACGGAGCCGGCCGCCGACCTGGCGATCGCGCTGGCGCTGGCCTCGGCCGCGAGTGACGTCCCGCTGCCCAAGAACCTCGTCGCCATCGGGGAGGTCGGCCTGGCCGGCGAGGTGCGGCGGGTGACCGGCGTCCAGCGCCGGCTCGCGGAGGCACACCGGCTCGGCTTCACGCACGCGCTGGTCCCCGGCGACCCGGGCAAGGTGCCGCCGGGCATGAAGGTGATCGAGGTCGCGGACATGGGCGACGCGCTACGGGTCCTGCCGCGCGGGCGCTCGCGTACGCCGGCCAAGGAGCGGGCGGCGGACGGATAGGCGGAGGGACGGGCGGGCGGAGAATCGCCCCGCGCGGGAGACCGACGGGAGGGGCTTCGCCAGGTCGGCGGACGGGTACGGAGGCCCGTACGGGGCCGTCCTGCGACGATGCGGGCCAAGGCACGACGGGCGCACAGGCTGCGCCGGTAGACTTTGTGCTGGTCCGCCCGGCCGTACGCAGGCGGCGCAACCCGCGACCGGAGGAGTGCAGTGGCAGCCAAGGACGGGGCAGCAGCATCCGGCAAGTCGGGCGCGAGCTCCAAGCAGGAGGCCATGATGCGTGCCTCGCTCAGCGCGGTCGCACCTGGTCAGCCCCTGCGTGACGGTCTGGAGAGGATCGTCCGCGGCAACACCGGCGGCCTGATCGTCCTCGGTATGGACAAGAACGTCGAGGCGATGTGCACCGGCGGCTTCGTGCTGGACGTGGAGTTCACCGCGACCCGGCTGCGCGAGCTGTGCAAGCTCGACGGGGCGCTCATCCTCGACAAGGACATCACCAAGATCCTTCGGGCCGGCGTGCAGCTGGTGCCGGACGCGTCCATCCCGACCGAGGAGACCGGCACCCGCCACCGCACGGCCGACCGCGTCTCCAAGCAGTGCGGGTTCCCGGTGGTGTCGGTGTCGCAGTCGATGCGGCTGATCGCGCTGTACGTGGACGGGGAGCGGCGGGTCCTGGAGGAGTCCGGGGCGATCCTGTCGCGGGCGAACCAGGCGCTGGCCACCCTGGAGCGGTACAAGCTGCGCCTCGACGAGGTCGCCGGGACGCTGTCCGCGCTGGAGATCGAGGACCTGGTCACGGTGCGCGACGTGACGGCGGTCGCGCAGCGGCTGGAAATGGTCCGCCGGATCGCGACGGAAATCGCCGAGTACGTGGTCGAGCTGGGCACGGACGGGCGACTGCTGTCGCTCCAGCTGGACGAGCTGACGGTCGGGATCGAACAGGAGCGGGAGCTGGTGATCCGCGATTACGTCCCGGAGCCGACGGCGAAGCGTTCCCGCACGGTGGACGAGGCGCTGCCGGCGCTGGACGCGCTGACGCATCCGGAGCTGCTGGAGCTGGCGATCGTGGCGAAGGCGCTGGGGTACACCGGGTCGCCGGAGACGCTGGACTCGGCGGTGTCCCCGCGGGGATACCGGCTGCTGGCGAAGGTTCCCCGGCTGCCGGGGGCGATCATCGAGCGGCTGGTGGAGCACTTCGGCGGGCTCCAGAAGCTGCTGGCCGCCAGCGTGGACGACCTCCAGACGGTGGACGGCGTCGGCGAGGCCCGTGCGCGGAGCGTGCGCGAGGGGCTGTCCCGGCTGGCGGAGTCCTCGATCCTGGAGCGGTACGTCTAGGCGCGGTACGTCTAGGCGCGATACGCCCAGGCACGGTACGTCCGGGCCTTGTCCCGCTCATGGTCGGCCCTCGTGAGGGCCGCGGCCGGGCGGGCCGCGGCCTGGCGGCTCAGTCCTGCTTGAGTACGAACGAGGTACGGGCCACCGGCATCCCGGGGGACTTGACCTCGACCACGTACGTGTCCGGGGCCGCGGGCCCCGCCGGGGGCGTCTGGCACTGGTCCGGGGCGCTGAACCTGCGGTCCCACTCCAGCACCGGCGTCTTCGTCTCGCCCTGCGCGGGCAGGCGGAAGAAGACGTTCGCCGCGCCCGTCGGGCAGTCCGTGGAGGACCAGACGGCCTTGGGGTTGCTGGCCTGAGTGATGGTCAGGACCGCCTGCTTGGGGCCGAGGTCGACCTTGCAGGTGGTGCCGGAGATGTTGCGGGCGATCAGTTCCAGGCGGGGCTTCTCGTTCGCCTCGTACTCGTTCTTCGCGCTCTTGACCTCCCACTGCAGCACACCCGGCGCGCACGTGGGCAGCGGCGAGTCCGCCGGGACCTGCGCCGCGCCGCCCGCGGAAGCGGAGTCGCCGGTGCCGCCACCGGTGCCGCCGCCGGGCTCGCCGTTCTTGCCACCGCCCTTGCCGCCACCGGAACCGGAACCCGAGCCGGAACCAGTACCGGCACCGGAGCCGGTGGAGCCGCCCGAGTCCGCACGCCCGCCCGGGGCCTGACTGATCGCCGGGCCGGAACCGGAGGGGCCCGGGGTGATCGAGGTGACGGGACGGGGGCCGCTTTCGCCCTTGCCGTTCGTACTCGACTTCCCCCCGCCGGAACTGACGGTCCATACGGCGAGGAGCGCGAGGAGCGCGACAGCGGACGCCAGCACAGCCCTCCGTCGCCAGTAGATGGAGGAGGGGAGCGGCCCGACCGGATTGCGCAGAGATCCCACGAACGGAACCTTACGAGAAGTCATGCCGCGATCAGCGCCCCACATGCCGCGCACGCGGCTTGTTTTGCCGATGATCATCCTGCGGGGCGAGTCCGGACCGATCAGAACCGGCCAGGGGGCGGAGGCGATCGCTCCGGCGCATTGAGTACGGTCGGTGACCATGGACAGCTCCGGTCTCTACCGAGACATCACCGACTTCGCCCACACCGCACCCGCCTGGGTGCAATCGTCCTTCGAAGTGTGGACGGAGTACGGGCTGTTCGCCTTCGGCCTGCTCTTCATAGCCGTCTGGTGGCGGGCCAGGGGGGCCGCCACCCGGACCGTGGCGCTCGCCGTCCTCGCGCCGCCGGCCACCGCCGTCGCGTACGTCGCCTCCGAGCTCCTGAAGTCCGCGGTCGACGAGGAGCGCCCCTGCCGGGCCGTCAGCGGGGCGGTCGCCCCGCTGATCCCCTGCCCCGCGCCCGGCGACTGGTCCTTCCCCAGCAATCACTCCGTCATCGCGGGCGCCGCCGCCGTCGCGCTGACGATGGCCGTGGGCCGCCTCGCCCTGCTGGCCGTGCCGCTGGCGCTGCTGATGGCCTTCTCCCGGGTCTTCGTCGGGGTGCACTACCCGCACGACGTGGCGATGGGCCTGCTGCTCGGCGGTTCGCTCGCCCCGCTGGTCGTCCTCGCGCTGACCGGCCCCATCAGTACGGTCACCTCCGCCATGCGGGCGAGCGGGAGCCGGACGGCGCTCTGGTTCACCGGTCCGGGCCCGGCGCGGTAGGGGCGAAACGTGTCAGGATGCCGTCTGCCATGACTGCATCCACCTTTCCCCCGCCCGACGTCTCCCACGCGCTGCACTCCCCGGTCATCGCCTGGTTCGACGAGCACGCCCGCGATCTGCCCTGGCGCCGCCCCGAGGCCGGCCCCTGGGGCGTGATGGTCAGCGAGTTCATGCTGCAGCAGACCCCCGTCAGCCGGGTGCTGCCGGTGTACGAGCAGTGGCTCGCCCGCTGGCCCCGGCCCGCCGACCTGGCCGCCGAGGCACCCGGCGAGGCCGTACGGGCCTGGGGGCGCCTCGGCTACCCCCGCCGGGCCCTGCGCCTGCACGGGGCGGCCGTCGCCATAACGGAGCGGCACGGGGGCGACGTACCGCGGGAGCACGCGCAGCTGCTCGCGCTGCCCGGCATCGGCGAGTACACGGCGGCGGCGGTGGCCTCCTTCGCGTACGGGCAGCGGCACGCGGTGCTGGACACCAACGTCCGCCGGGTCTTCGCCCGGGCCTCCAGCGGGGTCGAGTACCCCCCGAACGCGACCACGGCGGCCGAGCGGCGCCTGGCCCGGGCCCTGCTGCCGCAGGACGAGGAGACGGCGGCCCGCTGGGCGGCGGCCTCCATGGAGCTCGGCGCGCTGGTGTGCACGGCCAAGAGCCCGGACTGCGCGCGCTGCCCGGTGGCCGGGCTGTGCGCGTGGCGCCTCGCGGGGAAGCCGGCGCACGACGGGCCGCCGCGGCGCGGGCAGACGTACGCCGGGACCGACCGGCAGGTGCGGGGCAAGCTGCTGGCCGTGCTGCGGGAGGCGGTCGGGCCGGTTCCGCAGTCGCTGCTGGACACCGTCTGGGACGAGCCGGTGCAGCGGGCCCGGGCGCTGGACGGGCTGGTCGCCGACGGGCTGGTCGAGCCGCTCGCGCAGGGCATGTACCGGCTGCCGCAGGGCGGGGCGCGCGGCTGACCGCGGCCGCGGGGCACCCCGGCGCCGAAGCTGAGTCGAAGATTCCGCTTGGCGCCGGGAAATCGCAGCTCAAGGGCGTTGTTACACAACCTACGGGTGTCCGTGCGCCCATCGAAGGCTGACCCGCACAGTGCCGTGACAACCCCTCCGTACCTTCGGATCCGTAAGACAGCGGGCGATGGTGGACGGCAGCGGAGGCGGTCTGAGATGGCGCACGGCGAGGTACTCGAATTCGAAGAGTACGTACGCACCCGGCAGGACGCGCTGCTGCGCAGTGCCCGGCGCCTGGTCCCGGACCCCACGGACGCCCAGGACCTCCTCCAGACCGCGCTCGTGCGCACCTACGGCCGCTGGGACGGCATCGCCGACAAGTCCCTGGCCGACGCCTACCTGCGCCGCGTGATGATCAACACCCGCACCGAGTGGTGGCGCGCCCGCAAGCTCGACGAGGTCCCCACCGAGCAGCTCCCCGACGCCTCCGTCGAGGACGGCTCCGACCAGCGCGCCGACCGCGCCCTGCTGATGGACATCCTCAAGGTGCTCGCGCCCAAGCAGCGCAGTGTTGTCGTGCTGCGACACTGGGAGCAGATGAGCACCGAGGAGACGGCCGCGGCGCTCGGCATGTCGGCGGGAACCGTGAAGAGCACCCTGCACCGCGCACTGGCCCGGCTCCGGCAGGAGCTGGAGAGCCGGGACCTCGACATGCGCGCGCTGGAACGCGGTGACCACACCGGCCGTTACGAGGGGCGGGAGCGGTGCGCGGCCTGAACGGCCAAGACTTGAGCAGTAGCTTGAGCAGCAGGAAGTCGCTGGTACTGGTGTCGGCGGGGACGGTCGTCCTCGTCGGCACAGCCCTGTTCGCGGCCGGCTGCGCCACCGGCGGCACCGGCCTGCGCGACGGCGGCCCCGCCCGCACCGAATCCGTGGCCAAGACCGGCCCGCCGGTCGGGCCCGCCCCCTCCGTCGACACCCACGGCCAGGCCTCCCCCACGGGCACGGGCAAGCCGCTGAAGAAGGTCGACCCGGTCGCGCTGCTGAAGGCGGACCCCAAGGTCAGCGCCGAGGTCAAGCGGGACCTGAAGCCCTGCCAGGGCAAGGAGTACCCGGTCGACGTGAGCTACGGGAAGGTCACCGGCAGCGCCGTCGTCGACATCGTCGTCAACGTCCTGTCGTGCGCGGACGCGCTGGGGCGCGGCTCGTACGTGTACCGCGCCGACGCCGGGAAGTACGAGAATGTCTTCTCGGACGAGCAGCCACCCGTCTACGCGGAGATCGACCGGGGCGATCTGGTGGTCACCAAGCCGGTCTACGCGAAGAGCGACGCGCTCTCGTACCCGTCCGGCGAGGACGTGATCACGTACCGCTGGACCGGGGAGGCGTTCACCGAGCAGGACCGTGTGCACACGGACTACAGCAATGTGGTCGACGGCGGGGGCCAGCCCGCCCCGGCCATCTCACAGAAGAACTGAAGCAGAAGAACTGAAGCGAGGCTCCCGCATGGCCGAGACCCATGTGCTGTTCGTGGAGGACGACGACGTCATCCGCGAGGCCACGACCCTGGCGCTGGAACGCGACGGGTTCGTGGTCACCGCCATGCCCGACGGCCTCTCCGGCCTGGAGTCCTTCCGGGCCGACCGCCCGGACATCGCGCTGCTCGACGTGATGGTGCCCGGCATGGACGGCGTGAGCCTGTGCCGCCGCATCCGCGACGAGTCCACCGTCCCGGTGATCATGCTGTCGGCGCGCGCCGACTCCATCGACGTCGTACTGGGCCTGGAGGCGGGCGCCGACGACTACGTCACCAAGCCCTTCGACGGGTCGGTACTCGTCGCCCGGATCCGCGCCGTGCTGCGCCGCTTCGGCCACGCGGGCGGCCCGAACGGCGGCGCGCCCGCCGAGGAGGACACGGCCGGCGAGCGCGGGGTACTGGTCTTCGGCGACCTGGAGGTCGACACCGAGGGCATGGAGGTACGCAAGGCGGGTGCCTCGGTGGGCCTGACCCCGACGGAGATGCGGCTGCTGCTGGAGTTCTCCTCGGCGCCCGGCACCGTGCTGTCGCGCGACCGGCTGCTGGAGCGGGTCTGGGACTACGACTGGGGCGGCGACACGCGGGTCGTGGACGTCCACGTCCAGCGGCTGCGCACCAAGATCGGGCAGGACCGGATCGAGACGGTCCGGGGCTTCGGATACAAGCTGAAGGCATGAAGCGGTTCACTCTCCGCACCGGAATCCGCTGGAAGATCACCCTCGCCATCGCCGCTGTCAGCGCCCTCATCGCGCTCGCGCTGAGCCTGGTGGTGCACAGTGCTGCCCGCGTGTCGATGCTGGAGAGCGCCCGTGAGGTCCAGCTGGACCGGGTGCAGTTCATCTCCCGCAACGCCGACGCCGGGCGCAAGCCCCCCATGGGCGCCAAGCTCAACGACCCCGACCTGCCCGCCGAGCTGCGGGAGAAGGCACGGGGCGGGCGGCGCGGTACGTACATCCAGGAGAACCCCCGGGGGCTGCCGGAGGTGTGGGCCGCCGTGCCGCTCGGGAACGGGCAGGTGCTGTCGCTGCACACGCAGTTCCGGGAGAGCGCCAACATGGTGCGCGACCTGGACCGGGCGCTGGTGGTCGGCTCCCTCTCCGTGGTGATCGCGGGCTCGGCGGCCGGCGTGCTGATCGGCGGCCAGATCTCGCGCCGGCTGCGCAAGGCCGCGGCCGCGGCGCAGCGGGTGGCGCACGGGGATCCCGACGTACGCGTACGCGACGCCGTGGGCGGTGTCGTACGGGACGAGACGGACGACCTGGCGCGGGCGGTCGACGCCATGGCGGACACGCTCCAGCAGCGGCTGGAGGCCGAGCGGCGGGTGACCGCCGACATCGCGCACGAGCTGCGGACGCCGGTGACGGGCCTGCTCACGGCGGCGGAGCTGCTGCCTCCGGGCCGTCCGACCGAGCTGGTGCGCGACCGGGCGCAGGCGATGCGGGCGCTGGTCGAGGACGTGCTGGAGGTGGCCCGGCTGGACAGCGCTTCGGAGCGGGCCGAGCTCCAGGACGTGGCGCTGGGCGAGTTCGTGAGCCGGCGGGTGACGGCGCTGATGCCGGAGGCTTCCGTACGGGTGGTCGCGGACGAGATCGTGAGCACGGACCCGCGCCGGCTGGAGCGGATCCTGGGGAACCTGCTGGCGAACGCCGCCCGGTACGGGCAGCCGCCGATCCAGGTCGACATCGAGGGCCGCGTCGTCCGGGTCCGGGACCACGGGCCGGGCTTCCCGGAGGCGCTGCTGCGCGAGGGGCCGAGCCGGTTCCGGACCGGGTCCACCGACCGGGCCGGGGTCGGGCACGGGCTCGGGCTGACCATCGCCGAGGGGCAGGCGCGGGTGCTGGGCGCCCGGCTGACGTTCCGCAACGTGGCGGCGCCGGGCGGCGCGGACCGGGAGGGCTCGGCCGCCGGGGCGGTGGCGGTGCTCTGGCTGCCGGAGCACGCGCCGACGGCGACGGGCAGTTTCCCGATCATCAAGCTGCCGGAGTGAGTTGGGGCCGCGGAGGCGGTCCCGGGGGCCGGTGGCGCTCCGTACCGGGTTGGTATCGGATCCGTATCGGGACCTGCGGCCGTTCGATCCGTTCGGGTGATGTCTTAGCATCCGTGGCATGACCGACGGTACGAATCCCCCGCACAACCCGCAGCCCGAGCAGCCCGCCCCGGGGAGCGGGGGCTACGGGTTCCCGCCGGGAGCACCCGCGGCCGGTGGCTACGGCTTCCCGCCCGGCCCTCCCGCGTCCGGTGGCTTCGGCCCCCCGCCGGGACAAGGCCCGGAGGACGGGTACGGCTACCCGCAGGCGCAGCCCGGGCCGGCGAACCCGTACCAGCCGAACCCGGGGACCCCGCCCGCGCAGTGGCAGCAGCAGGGCGGCCCGGTGCCCGGGCCGGGGGCGCCGTTCCAGCAGCAGCCGGCCGACCAACCCGACTGGGAGGCGCTCGCCGACCGGTCGGCGGCGGACCGGCGCAAGAAGCGGCTGTGGCTGATCGGCGCCGCCGTGACCGTACTGGCGCTGCTGGCCGGTGGAGGAACGTTCCTGCTGCTCGGTGACGGCGACAAGAAGGACGAGGCGGACGGCGGGCCCACGACGTCCGCCTCCGACTCGCCCTCCCCGTCCCAGGGCGGGGCCAAGGGCCCGGCCGACCTGACCCCCACCGTCGCGGGCGACCCGACCACGATCCGGGACATGACCGGCAGGGCCAACCTGAAGATGGGCGCCGACGCCGGCGTCTTCCCCATCGACAAGCGGAACGAGATCCGCACGAAGGGGAACGCGAACTCCTACGCCGAGTCCCAGCAGCGCGTCGTGGACACGTCCAAGAGCTTCAGCGTCGCGGCCCGCGTCTGGAACCGCGCCCCGAAGGGCCAGCAGATCGCCGTCAGCCAGGGCAACGAGAAGTCGTTCTCGTTCGAGCTGGGTCTGGACGAGGTGAACGGCAAGGCGGTCTGGATCTTCCGCGTGCAGACGGGGACCCCGGGCGCCGACGCCACCACCACGACCGTCACGGGGACGAGCCCCAAGATGGACAAGACCTTCGCGGAGCTGACGGGCACCTACGACGCCGGCAAGAAGGTGATCGCCCTGTACGTGAACGGCAAGCGGACGGGCGAGGCGCCGGTGCCGGCCGCCATCTTCCCGGCCCCCGGTCCGCTCCAGCTGGGCCGGGCCCGCCACCTGGAGCAGTGGGCGGCCCCCTGGCAGGGCGCCATGGACAGCCTGCGGACCTACGACGTGGCGCTCCCGCAGGAGCGGATCGACGCCCTCAAGCCGGGCAAGCTCGACCCGGTGGCCCCGCCGACGGGGTCCTGGCTGTTGTTCTGAGCGGCGCCCGGAACAACGCCCGGAACAACGCCCGGAACAACGGCCGGAACAACGCCCGGAACGACGGCCGGAACGACGGAAAGCCGGCCGGACCCCACAGGGTCCGGCCGGCTTTCCGGCGATCGGGCGCAGGTCAGACGGTGACGCCGACGCCGCGCAGGAAGCTGACCGGGTTGACGGCCGAGCCGTAGTTCGGGGTGGTGCGGATCTCGAAGTGCAGGTGCGGGCCGCTGGAGTTTCCGGTGTTGCCGGACAGCGCGATCTGCTGGGCGGCCGAGACCTTCTGGCCGATCTTGACCTGGATCCGCGAGAGGTGCGCGTACTGCGAGTACGTGTTGTTCGCGTGCTTGATCACGATGGCGTTGCCGTACGCCGGGCCGTCGCCGCCGCCGTTGGGGCCGGCCTTGACGATCACGCCGGCGCTCGCCGCGCGGACCTTGGTGCCGACGGGGACGGCGAAGTCCTGGCCGGAGTGCTTGTGCGACCACATGCTGCCGCCCTTGCCGAAGGTCGCGGAGAGCGTGTAGCCCGTGACCGGCTTCTTCCAGGCGACGGCCGACTTGGCGGCGGCGGGCTTGGCGGCGGCCTTGGCGGCAGCGGCCTTGGCCTGGGCGGCCTGGGCCTTGGCCTGCTCGGCCACGAGCCCGGCGGTACCGGTGAGGGCGGTCTGGGCCTCGTCGGCGAAGGCGGCGGTCGTCCCCGCCCCGAGAGCCAGCGCAGCACCGAGACCGGTGGCGACGAGGGCGAGACGGGTACGACGGGTGCTGACGCGCTTCGCGGACATGCGGGAGACCTCCGGGGCCGGGGACAAGGGCAATAAGCGACCCGGCACGCTGAGCGGGTGCTGAGCGGTGCCGGGCAGGGCTTGCCCCACCTTGGTAACCCGGGCCCCCGTACTTCCCCAAACCCCCCCATTACTACCGCCGCTCGTAGGGGCGGAGGGGGCCGCCAGGCCTGTTGACCGGATCCCTGCTGGATCGAGGGCAGGGCAAATCGGACACTCGATCTACGAAACGTGGTAGTAGGTCCGATTTGCCCTGTGCGGCTTGTCACCGGCGCGCGGCCCGGAAGGTGTCCTGGCCCACAGGCAAAAGGGGCGGCCCCGGAACCTTTCGGTTCCGGGGCCGCCCCTTCGTACCGCTTGCCGCGAGCCGGTGCTCAGGCGCCCTTCGAGAGGTCGGGGCCGGAGCCCGTCGCCTCGATCGGGGGAAGGTCCGAGATCGGAGTCTTCTCCTCGCCGCGGAAGGTGAACTTGGCCGCTTCGCCCTCACCCTCCACACCCACGACCACGATGTGACCGGGACGCAGCTCGCCGAAGAGGATCTTCTCCGACAGCATGTCCTCGATCTCGCGCTGGATGGTCCGGCGCAGCGGGCGCGCACCCATGATCGGGTCGTAGCCGCGCTTGGCCAGGAGCTGCTTCGCGTCACCGCTGAGCTCGATGCCCATGTCGCGGTCCTTGAGGCGCTCGTCCACCTTGGCGATCATCAGGTCGACGATCTGGATGATGTCTTCCTGCGTGAGCTGGTGGAAGACCACCGTGTCGTCGACACGGTTCAGGAACTCGGGCCGGAAGTGCTGCTTGAGCTCTTCGTTGACCTTCGCCTTCATCCGGTCGTAACCGGTCTTGGTGTCGCCCTGGGCCGCGAAGCCCAGGTTGAAGCCCTTCGAGATGTCCCGCGTACCCAGGTTGGTCGTCATGATGATGACCGTGTTCTTGAAGTCCACGACCCGGCCCTGGGAGTCGGTCAGGCGACCGTCCTCCAGGATCTGGAGAAGGGAATTGAAGATATCCGGGTGCGCCTTCTCGACCTCGTCGAAGAGGACGACGGAGAACGGCTTCCGGCGGACCTTCTCGGTCAGCTGGCCGCCCTCTTCGTAGCCCACGTAGCCGGGGGGCGAACCGAAGAGGCGGGAAACCGTGTGCTTCTCGCTGAACTCCGACATGTCGAGGGAGATCAGCGCGTCCTCGTCGCCGAAGAGGAATTCGGCGAGCGTCTTGGAGAGCTCGGTCTTACCGACACCGGACGGGCCGGCGAAGATGAACGAGCCACCGGGACGCTTCGGGTCCTTCAGACCCGCACGGGTCCGTCGGATCGCCTGCGAGAGGGCCTTGATGGCGTCCTTCTGGCCGATGACGCGACGGTGGAGCTCGTCCTCCATGCGCAGGAGTCGCGAGGACTCCTCCTCGGTCAGCTTGAACACCGGAATGCCGGTCGCGGTCGCGAGGACTTCGGCGATGAGCTCACCGTCGACCTCGGCGACGACGTCCATGTCGCCGGCCTTCCATTCCTTCTCGCGCTTGGCCTTCGCCGCCAGCAGCTGCTTCTCCGAATCACGGAGAGACGCCGCCTTCTCGAAGTCCTGGGAGTCGATGGCCGACTCCTTGTCGCGACGCACGTTCGCGATCTTCTCGTCGAACTCGCGGAGGTCCGGCGGCGCGGTCATCCGGCGGATGCGCATCCGGGAGCCGGCCTCGTCGATCAGGTCGATCGCCTTGTCCGGGAGGAAGCGGTCCGAGATGTACCGGTCGGCCAGGGTGGCCGCCTGCACGAGGGCCTCGTCCGTGATGGAGACGCGGTGGTGGGCCTCGTAGCGGTCGCGCAGGCCCTTGAGGATCTCGATCGTGTGGGGGAGGGAAGGCTCCGCCACCTGGATCGGCTGGAAGCGGCGCTCGAGGGCCGCGTCCTTCTCGAGGTGCTTGCGGTACTCGTCCAGCGTCGTGGCACCGATGGTCTGGAGCTCACCACGGGCCAGCATGGGCTTGAGGATGCTGGCGGCGTCGATCGCGCCCTCGGCGGCGCCCGCACCCACGAGGGTGTGGAGCTCGTCGATGAACAGGATGATGTCGCCGCGGGTGCGGATCTCCTTCAGCACCTTCTTGAGGCGCTCTTCGAAGTCACCGCGGTAGCGGGAACCGGCGACCAGGGCACCCAGGTCCAGCGTGTAGAGGTGCTTGTCCTTGAGCGTCTCGGGAACCTCGCCCTTGACGATCGCCTGGGCCAGGCCCTCGACGACGGCGGTCTTGCCGACGCCGGGCTCGCCGATGAGGACCGGGTTGTTCTTGGTCCGGCGGGACAGCACCTGCATGACCCGCTCGATCTCCTTCTCGCGCCCGATGACCGGGTCGAGCTTGGATTCGCGGGCAGCCTGGGTGAGGTTGCGGCCGAACTGGTCGAGGACGAGCGAGGTCGAGGGGGTGCCCTCGGCCGGGCCGCCTGCCGTGGCCGACTCCTTGCCGCCTCCGGAGTACCCGGAGAGCAGCTGGATGACCTGCTGCCGGACCCTGTTCAGATCGGCGCCCAGCTTCACGAGGACCTGGGCGGCGACGCCCTCGCCCTCGCGGATCAGGCCGAGCAGGATGTGCTCGGTGCCGATGTAGTTGTGGCCGAGCTGGAGGGCCTCTCGGAGCGAAAGCTCCAGGACCTTCTTCGCCCGCGGGGTGAAGGGGATGTGGCCGGACGGGGCCTGCTGCCCCTGACCGATGATCTCCTCAACCTGCTGACGAACAGCCTCGAGCGAAATCCCGAGGCTCTCCAGGGCCTTAGCGGCGACACCCTCACCCTCGTGGATCAAGCCCAGGAGGATGTGCTCGGTGCCGATGTAGTTGTGGTTGAGCATCCGGGCTTCTTCCTGAGCCAGGACGACAACCCGCCGCGCGCGGTCGGTGAACCTCTCGAACATCGTTTATCGCTCCTCAGAGCGGTCGGGCAGTTCGGGGTCGGTCCCCGCCCTGTCCTTCCGCATGCTAGTCCCGCGGGGCGGGACAGCTCATTCCAACTGCCGACATCCGTCCGCGGCTCACCCCCACGTCCGTGGGAAAGCCAGGCTGTAAGTGCCGACAACTGCTCCAACCCGATGGTGCGAGACGATGTTCCCGCAGGCCAGGCAGATACCCGTCACACGTGTACGCCGACGGCGAACGGAAGCCGGTCGGAGACCCGTCAAATCAGCGTGTCGCCCCCATCCACTAGGAATGTCTTACCCGTAAGGACGGACACTCCATGCGGGCGGGCGCGGTTCCCTCCGCTACGGGCGAACACGGTTCCGTCTCCGAATGTGGGATCGAGCCCCACGGACGTTTACGTTCCGCATTGCCGCAGCCGCGTTGCGTAACTCCAGGGCGCTTCCGGAGTTGCTCCAGTCATGGCCCTCACCGCCGAGACCGTACCGCCGCCCCGCGTCGCTCCCGAGGGGGACGCGTACGCCTCCTGGTACGGGCGGGTGCTCGGCTGGCCCCTCACCGGCGGTCCGCCCGCCCAGCTGGTCACCGGGACGCGGTTCGACGTGCTGGAGCTGCCGTCCGACGCGGGTGGCCGGCTGCTGCGCAGGCCCGTCGGCACCGGACCGGTGGCCGTGATGGGGCGCCGGATGCGCTTCCTGGTGGCGCCGGGGAGCGCGGAGGAGCTGGACGGGCTCCTCGACTGGCTGGAGTGGGGCGGGGTGGCCCTGGACCTCATCGCCCTGGGGGCGGGAGGCCGGATCACCGCACCGCTGCCGCCGGGGCAGCCCGAGGGAAGTCCTCAGGGGGCCGCCGTGTGGCTGCGGCCCCCCGAGCGGGGGTGCGAGGCGTTCCTGCCGTCCCTGCCCGGTACCGGGCAGGGCGCCGGGCCCGGACGAGGGGCCGGACCCGATCTCGTACGTCTGGTCGCCGCGGCGGCAACGGAATGCCACCGGGCGCGCCTGCGGCGACGTACGGCCCCCGCGAGGCCCGTCGGCGCCTTGGGTCAGCCCCGGTTCTCGTAGGCCTCACGGATATCGGCGGGCACGCGGCCGCGGTCGTTGACCGTAAGACCCTGCGCCTTCGCCCACGCGCGGATTTCCGCGGTGTCCGGGTTGCCGGCCGATACGGCGGCGCGGCCGCCCTTGGCGCGGCCGGCGGCGGCACGGCCACCGGTACGGCGGCCGCTCTTGGTGTAGGGCTCGAGCAGGCCGCGGAGCTTTTCAGCGTTGGCGGCGGTGAGGTCGATCTCGTAGGTCTTGCCATCCACAGCGAACGTCACGGTCTCGTCCGCCTCGCCACCGTCGAGGTCGTCGACAAGAAGGACCTGAACCTTCTGTGCCACCGGATTTCCTTTCATCGAAAATGCAGTACGCGGAAAGGAAACCGCTTTTGCCTGGAAAACACAAACCCCCGCCGAGAGGTTCAGGACCTCAACAGGGCGGGAAACGTACGCGATTCGGACATAGGCCACAGGCGGACGGAGCCCCGTAAAAGCGGCCGTGATCGATCCGCGATCGATCAGAGGTGCAGAAGCATCCGACTGTTGCCCAAGGTGTTCGGCTTCACTCGTTCGAGACCGAGGAACTCGGCGACGCCCTCGTCATAGGAACGCAGGAGCTCCATGTAGACATCGGTCTCGACCGGAGTCTCCCCGATCTCGACGAAGCCGTGCTTGGCGAAGAAGTCCACTTCGAAGGTCAGGCAGAAAACCCGGCTCACCCCGAGCAGGCGGGCCGTCTCCAACAACTGGGCCAGCACCTGATGACCGACACCCGCGCCCTTCAAGCCGCGGTCGACGGCGAGTGTGCGCACTTCGGCGAGGTCTTCCCACATGACGTGGAGAGCGCCGCAGCCCACCACCTGGGCGTCGGAGTCGCGTTCCGCTACCCAGAACTCCTGGATGTCCTCGTAAAGGACCACGGGGGCTTTGTCGAGCAGGATCCGCTGCTGCACGTACTGGTCGAGCAGGCGGCGCAGCGCGGGAACATCGCGGGTGCGCGCGCGGCGGATCGTCACGGTATTTGCGTCTGCGGCGGAAAACTCTCCCATGCGGTGACGCTATCGCCCCGGCTCGGGCCGGCGCGCGCCGGAGTCCCCTTCGGGTTCCGCGGCTTCCGGGGCGGCCTCGCCGTCGTGGCCGACGATGCGTACGGCGTCGCGGAGGGCTTCACGCTGTTCCGCCGACATCATGCCGAAGAAGGCCACGAGAGCGGCCGCGGGGTTGTCGCTGGTCGACCAGGCTTCGTTCATCAGTGCGGCCGAGTAGGCGGCGCGGGTGGAGACCGCCGTATATCGATAGGCGCGGCCTTCCGCTTCCCGGCGGACCCAGCCCTTCTGATGGAGATTGTCCATAACGGTCATGACCGTGGTGTACGCGATGGACCGTTCCTGCTGGAGGTCTTCCAGGACTTCCCGGACGGTGACCGGGCGGTTCCACTGCCACACCCGCGTCATCACTGCGTCTTCGAGTTCTCCCAAGGGGCGAGGCACAACAGCACGATAGTGCGGGTTGCGTGGAATTGCCCGACTATTCGGCCGACAACGCGCAACAAAATCGGGCGCACGGCCCGCAGGCCGTACGCCCGTCCCCGGCGCCTCGCGCGGGGTTACTTCCTGGGCTGGCGGGCGGCCTCGGCACTGGCGAGCACGGCGTCGACGGCCGCGTCCTCCTTGGCCTTGTTGGCGCCGCCCTGGCTCTTCACGATCGTCCTGACGAGGGCGATGAAGAACACGGCCATCACGAAGGGGGGTACGAGCGCGGAGACGTAGTCCATGCCCCCAGCGTAGCTACCCGGCCGCGCGGCCGGACGCCGGGGGCGTGGTGGGCGCGGCGGGCTTCCGGCGGGGCGGGAACACCTCTCCGGGGGTCGGGATGGGCCGTTCCCGCTCGGGCTGCGGCGGCTCCTTCGGCGACGGGGCGGGCTTCGGCGCGGGGCGCGGTTCGGCGGCCCGCTCGTCCTCGCGCCCGCCGGCCAGGGCCAGCAGCCGGGTCCGGGGCGCGGGGGCGGTCGTGAGGCGGCGGCGTACGGAGCGCTCCGCGACCGCCTGCGCCCGCTCCAGCACCGCGGCCGCGAGCGGGTTGGCGCGCAGGGCCCGCAGGGCGGCGAGGTCGTCGGGGGCGGGTTCGTACCCGGCGGCGAGGGCGTCCTGGAGCAGCTCCAGGTATCCGGAGAGGCTGCCGGGGAGCGCGTCTCTGTAGCGGGCGAGGTCGGCGAGCAGGAAGTCTCTGAGCCGTCCCGCCTCCTGGACCACGTCGTCCACCGACGCCGCGAGGCGCAGGCAGTCCTGGACCTCGGCGGTCGTGAGCGGGGCCGTCGAAGACTGAAGGGCGTGGGCGAGCGTGCGCCTGAGCACGTGCAGCTCAGCAGCACTGAACGCCATGCCGCCGCGGGATCCGTAGGGCGTGGGCATGGGCCGAAGATACGCGCTAATCGGACAAAATCCCCTCAGGATGCCCGGGTGCGGCGCGGCGTGACCAACACTTGCCAGTTTGGAAAGTAAGAGCCATTCTGGAAAGTGAGCGCCGGAGGGCGGCGCCGTCGATCACCGGGGGGACACCGTGGGCGGATTCAGCGGATACGGCGAATACAGCGAGGCCAAGCGGATGGAGGCGGCGGCCCTGCGGCGCAGCGGGTGGTACGCGCGCTACCTGTGGGTCTTCGCGGCCGGGCAGCTGGTCCTCGTACCGGTGGCCCTGCTGTGGCACGGGCCCGCCCAGGCCGCGGTCTTCTCGGTGGCCAACGCGGTCCTCGTGGGCGGGCTGAGCGTGTACGCGGTGCGGCAGCGGGTGGTGCGGCGCCGGTTCGGCCTCAAGCACGGGCTGGTCATCGGGGTGTGGGGCGTGGTGTTCGCGCTCGCGGTGGTGCTGGGCACCGGGGTGTTCGCGGACGAGCCGGTCTTCGCGGCCGCGGCCGCGCTGGCGTGCGCGCTCCCGGCCGTCGTGGGCGCGGTGACCGAGAGGCGGGCGGCATGAGCGGGGAGAAGCCGGGCAGCCACCCCAGGCACGGGCTCGCGCCGCTGCTGAACGCGCCGGTGCGGCTGTCTGTGGTGGCGGCGCTGGCCGCGGTGGACAAGGCCGAGTTCGCCTTCGTACGGGACCTCGTGGAGGTTTCCGACTCGGCGCTGTCGAAGCAGGTGGCGGCGCTGGAGGAGGCGGGCCTGGTGGCGGTGAGCAAGGGCCGGGTGGCCCGCCGCCCGCGCACCTGGCTCTCGCTGACCCCGCAGGGCCTCACCGTCTACCGGCGCCACCTGGACGCGCTCCGGGCGATCGCGGAGGGCTAGGCCTCCCGGCGGCGGGGCTGGAGGAGGCCGAGGAGCAGGCCCACGCCCAGCCAGACCCCGAGGCCGGCGGCGACGGCCACCAGGACCGAGGCGCGCGTCTCGGTGGCGATCAGCCACGCGGTGAGCACCCCGCTGATCTCGCCGGTGTTTCCGGCCGAGAAGGCGGCCTCCTTGGCGCGGGACGAGGCGGCGATCAGCTTCTGCACCCAGTGGCCGCCGATCCAGAGCACCGGCGCCGTGGCGAGGCCGACGAGGACGGCCTTCCACCACTGGACCGGAGTGCCGACCAGCAGCGAGATCAGCAGCACCACCGCGACCACGATCCCGAGGATGACGCCGAGGGCCGAGACCGGCTCGTCCGTCGGCTGGGCCGCCAGGCCGAACCAGGCCACGAACGCGACGACCAGCCCCACGGCGACCGACCAGATGCCGGACAGGGCTCCGAAGGCGAACAGCTGGCCGCCGGCCGCCACCCCGGGCACGAGCGAGCCCAGCCAGGCCGCCCCCGTGGAGACGCTCATGGGTTCCCCGGCCTCCGCGGGGGCCTTGGGGGCCTTGGGCCGCGGCGTGGGGACGGCCCGCGGCGCCTGGGGCCCGGGGGTGGCCGTGGCGGCCGTGGCCCGCAGCGCGGCGGCGGTGGCGGAAGCGCTGGCCGGCCGGGCGGCGGCCTCCTTGCTCAGCAGGCGCAGGACCAGCCGGTCCAGGGCCTCGGGGACCTCGGGGCGGCGCGTGCGGAGCGGGACCGGCGGCTGGTGGGCGTGCTGGGCCAGGACGTCCCAGCCCGACCCGGTGAAGGGCGGCTCGCCGGTGAGCAGTTCGTAGAGCAGGCAGCCCAGGCTGTACAGGTCGCTGCGGGCGTCGATCTCCTCCCCCCGGGCCTGTTCGGGGGACATGTACGCGGGGGTGCCCATCGCGAGGCCGGTCGTGGTCAGGCCCTGGAAGCCGCTCTGCCGGGCGATCCCGAAGTCGCAGATCTTGATCCGGCCCCGGGTCGTGAGCAGGACGTTGCCGGGCTTGATGTCGCGGTGGATGACCCCGGCGCTGTGGGCGGCCTGGAGCCCCTCGCATATCTGCACCCCCCACCCGACGACGTCCTCGACCGGCGCCGGGCCGGCGCCGGTGCCCAGGGGCCGGCCGTCGACCAGTTCCATGACGAGGTAGACGATCGTCCGGTGGTCGACGACGGTCTCGCCGACGTCGTGCACGGACACCACGTGCGGGTCCGAGAGCGCCGCGGCCGCCCGGGCCTCGGCGCGCAGCCGTAACGCGAGCTTGTCGTCACCGGGCCGGGCGATGACCTTCACCGCGACGGCCCGGTCCAGTTCCAGGTCCCGGGCCTGCCACACCTCGCCCATGCCGCCCGCTCCGATGCGGTCGCCGAGCGCGTACCGGCCGGCCAGTGTCGTCCCGTTCATCCCTGCCCGTCCGCCTTGACGGCGTCCACGAAGGCGGCCCAGGCGTCATGGGTGGTCGCCATGACGAGGTGCGCCGGGTCGGACTGGTCGGCCACGCGCACCAGGGTGCCCGGCGCGGAGGCTACGTACACGCAGGCTTCTCCGTCGCCGCAGTAGGACGACTTCCGCCAGGTGGGGCGAGGGGTCGTTGTCATGATGTCTCCTCCGCCGGGGACGGGGTCACGGTGCGTCTCCTGGCGACCGTAACCCCGGCAGGGGCGTACTCCGGCCATTTCCGTGGAAGTTCCCGCTCACTCGATCGGGAACGCGTAAGCGATCTCGTACCGGGAGTCGGGGATGACGAGGTCGGCCGTCTCCACCGGGCGGCCGTCGGAGTCGAGGTACGTGCGCTCGATCTCGGTGATCAGGGAGCCCACGCTGATGCCCAGCAGGTTGGCCTGCGCCTGGTTGGCGCGGGAGGGGCGGGGGATCTCCAGCACCGAGGCGACCGTGATCCCGATCGAGCGCATCCGGGCGACCACGCCGGCTCCGCGCAGCTCCCCGTCCTCCGGCAGGACCACCGGAGTGCCGCCGGTGATGGCCATCGGCTCCCAGGACTCGGAGAGTTCGGCGGGGCTGCCGTCGGCCATGAACTCGTAGCGGGTCCGCACGCAGGGGTCGCCGGGGGCGATGGCGAGCCGGGCCGCGATGTTCTCGGGGGCCGGGGTGCGGGCGGCGGTCCGGGAGTCCCAGGACGCGGCGAAGCCGTGTTCCAGGGCCTCGGCGCGGAAGGCGTTCCCCGCGTTCGGCACGCGGCGGCGGGTGCGGACCATGCGCATCCGGCGGCGCGGGGTGCGCACGTAGGTCCCCGAGCCGGCCCGGCCTTCGAGGAGGCCTTCGATGATCAGGCGTTCCAGGGCGCGCTGGGTGACGCTCTGTCCCACGGAGTACTCGGTCGCGAAGCGCGACCGGGAGGGAAGCTTGTCCCCGATCTGCCACTCCCCCGCCTCTATGCGGGCCCGGAGGGAGTCGACCACCTGCAAGTACGGTGATTCACGGGGCATTTCGACCGTCCTGGAGCGTCTCGGGCACGTGCGTTCCGGCGCCGACAAAGCTAAGGCATCAGCTTGGGGCGGACTGCTCAGCATGACGGCGGGTGAAACGCGGCGCACAGGACGAAGGCCCCCGCCCGGTGGGCAGGGGCCTTGCCGCTACTCGAAGTTGGGCGCGTTGCGCTCGTAGACCAGGCGCAGCCCGATCAGCGTCAGCCACGGCTCGTGGTCGTCGATCACCGAGGCCTCGCCGAGGACGATCGGCGCCAGCCCGCCGGTGGCGATGATCCGGACGTCGTCGGGGTCGCCGCTGGGGCCGGCCAGCTCCTTGGCCATCCGGGTCACGATGCCGTCGACCTGGCCGGCGAACCCGTAGACCACGCCCGACTGCATCGCCTCGACCGTGGACTTGCCGATGACGTTGCGCGGGCGGGCCAGCTCGATCTTCCGCAGCTGGGCGCCCCGTACGCCGAGGGCCTCCATGGAGATCTCGATGCCCGGGGAGATCACCCCGCCCACGTACTCGCCCTTGGCGGACACCGCGTCGAAGGTGGTCGCCGTGCCGAAGTCCACGACGATCGCCGGACCGCCGTAGAGCTCGACGGCCGCGACCGCGTTGATGATGCGGTCCGCGCCGACCTCCTTCGGGTTGTCCATCAGGATCGGCACGCCCGTCTTGATGCCGGGCTCCACCAGTACCGCGGGCACGTCCCCGTAGTACCGGCGGGTGACCTCGCGGAGCTCGTGCAGCACCGAGGGCACCGTCGAGCAGATCGCGATGCCGTGGATGCCGTCGCCCAGCTCCGTGCCGAGCATCGGGTGCATGCCCATCAGGCCCTGCATCAGGACGGCCATCTCGTCGGCCGTCCTGCGCGGGTCGGTCGAGATGCGCCAGTGCTCGACGATCTCGTCACCGTCGAACAGGCCCAGGACCGTGTGGGTGTTGCCTACGTCGATGGTGAGGAGCATCGGTTACACCGCCTCGCGCAGATCGAGGCCGATGTCCAGGATCGGCGAAGAGTGGGTGAGTCCGCCGACCGCCAGGTAGTCCACGCCGGTCTCGGCGTAGGCGCGGGCGGTGTCCAGGGTGAGGCGGCCCGAGGACTCCAGGACGGCGCGGCCCGCCACCAGGGCCACGGCCTCGGCGGTCTGCTCCACCGTGAAGTTGTCCAGCAGGATCAGGTCGGCGCCCGCCTCCAGGACCTCGCCGATCTGCGCCAGGGTGTCGACCTCGACCTCGATCGGGACCTCCGGGAAGGCCTCCCGTACGGCGGTGAAGGCCTGGGCGACGCCGCCCGCGGCGACGACGTGGTTGTCCTTGACCAGCGCCGCGTCCGACAGGGACATGCGGTGGTTGACGCCGCCGCCGCAGCGCACCGCGTACTTCTCCAGGGCGCGCAGGCCGGGCGTGGTCTTGCGGGTGTCGCGGACCTTGGCCGCCGTGCCCTCCAGGACGTCGGCCCAGCGGCGGGTGGCGGTCGCGATGCCGGACAGCCGGCACAGGATGTTCAGCGCGCTGCGCTCGGCGGTCAGCAGGTCGCGGGTGCGGGCGCGGACGGCGAGCAGCACCTGGCCGGCCTTGACGGTGTCGCCGTCCTCGGCGTGCCGCTCCACCTCGAAGGCCTCGGTGCAGACCACCGAGAACACGGCCTCCGCGATCCGCAGACCGGCCACGACACCGTCCTCGCGGGCGATGAAGTCGGCGACGGCCTCGGCCTCTTCGGGCACGGTGGCGACGGTGGTGACGTCGACCCCGCCGTCCAGGTCCTCGGACAGCGCCATGTGCGCGATGTCCTCGACCTCGATCGGGTCCAGACCCGCGTCCGCCAGCAGCTGGGCGAGCGCCGGGTCCAGGCCCGACTCCTCGCCGTCGCCGCAGGCGCAGTCGTCGCCGCAGCCGCCGTCGCCCTGCCCCACGAGGGGGAGTTCGTTGTGCTCGTGGTCGTGCTCGTGCGTGCTCACGCTTACTGCTCCTGGCTCGGGTGGGGTCGTACGGACGGGAAGTCCGCGGAGTCGGTGGGGGTGACGACCAGGGCCCGCTTCTCCGTCGCGGAGAGGCGGACGACGAGGTGGCGGCGCCAGTCGGTGTCGTCCCGGTCGGGGTGGTCCTCGCGCCAGTGGCAGCCGCGGGTCTCCTCGCGCCGCTGGGCGGCCGCGACCAGGACCCGGGCCACGCACAGGAGGTTGGTGGCCTCCCAGGTGTCCACGCCCGGCTCGGCGGTCTTGCCGTGCGCTTCGAGGTCGTTCAGGGCGGTGGCGTAGAGGCCTTCGAGCGCGGCGGCCGCCGTGGCCAGGGACTCGGCGGAGCGGAGCACGCCCGCGCCCTGCGTCATGATGCGCTGCACCTCGTACCGCGCCTCGGCGGGCTGGAGCGGGCCGGTGGCCGGGACCGGGATGCCGGGGCCGCTGCCGGTGGGGGCGTGGGCCACGATGTCGTCGGCGATGCGCTCGGCGAAGACCAGGCCCTCCAGCAGGGAGTTGGAGGCGAGCCGGTTCGCGCCGTGCACGCCGGTGCAGGCCACCTCGCCGCAGGCGTACAGGCCGGGGACGGTGGTGCGGCCGTGCAGGTCGGTCCGTACGCCGCCCGACGCGTAGTGCGCGGCGGGCGCGACCGGGATGGGCTCGGTCACCGGGTCGATGCCGTGGGAGCGGCAGGCGGCGAGGATGGTCGGGAAGCGCTGCTCCCACATCCGCGCGCCGAAGTGCCGGGCGTCCAGGTACATGTGCTGGGTGCCCTGCTCCAGCATGCGGCGCGTGATGCCCTTGGCGACGATGTCGCGGGGGGCCAGCTCGGCCAGCTCGTGCTGCCCGGTCATGAAGCGCACCCCGTCCGCGTCGACGAGGTACGCGCCCTCGCCGCGGACGGCCTCGGATACCAGCGGCTGCTGGCCCTCGGCTCCGGCGCCGAGGAACAGCACCGTCGGGTGGAACTGCACGAACTCCAGGTCGGAGACCTCGGCCCCGGCCCGCAGGGCGAGCGCCACGCCGTCGCCGGTGGACACCGACGGGTTGGTGGTGGCGGAGAAGACCTGGCCCATGCCGCCGGTCGCGAGGATCACGGCGGGGGCGTGGACGGCGCCCACCCCGTCGTGCTGGCCCTCGCCCATGACGTGCAGGGTGACGCCGGCCGTACGGCCCTCGGCGTCCTGGAGCAGGTCCAGTACGAGCGCGTTCTCGACGGTTTCGATGCCGGCGTCCTGGACGGCCTCGACCAGGGCCCGGGAGATCTCGGCGCCCGTGGCGTCGCCGCCCGCGTGCGCGATCCGGCGGCGGTGGTGGCCGCCCTCGCGGGTCAGCTCTATCTCGCCGGTCTCGGCGGAGGTGTCGAAGACGGCGCCGGTCTCGATGAGCCGGCGTACGGCCCCCGGCCCCTCGGTGACCAGCAGCCGTACGGCGGCCTCGTCGCACAGGCCCGCGCCCGCCACCAGGGTGTCGTCGAGGTGCTGCTCGGGGGTGTCGCCCTCGCCGAGGGCGGCGGCGATGCCGCCCTGGGCCCAGCGGGTGGAGCCGTCGTCGAGGCGGGCCTTGGTGACCACCACCGTACGGCGGCCCGCGGCGGCGCAGCGCAGCGCCACCGTCAGCCCCGCCACGCCCGAGCCGACGACGACGACGTCCGCGTCAAGGGACCAGCCGGGGGCGGGGGCGTGCAGCCGTATGCCGGTGGTGGTGCCTCCGGCACGTGTGCCAGTGCTCACGAGTGTGCTCCGAACTCCAATGGGATGTTGTCGATCAGCCGGGTCGTGCCCACCTTCGCGGCGACGGCCAGCACGGCCTGCCCCGTGAACTCGGGGCCGACGTCGGTGAAGTCCTGGGGGTCGACCAGCGCCAGGTAGTCCAGCAGGAGCGGCGGGTCGTGCCGGCCGGCCTCCTCCAGGACGTGCCGCGCGGCGGCCCGTACGGCGTCCGGAAGACCGGCGCGCGCCACCGACACGGCGTGCGCGTCGGCGGAGGCGCGGATCTCGCCGAGCCGGGCCAGCGCACTGGCCCGCTCGTCACTGGCCGGGGCGGCCTCGGCGCGGGCGCGCAGCGCGGCCTGGGCGGCGAGCCGGTCGCGGCCGGCGAACAGGGCGCGGGACAGGGCCAGCGCCGTACGCCGCTCGGCGGCCGCGAGGTAGCGGTTGCGGGAGGACAGCGCGAGGCCGTCGTCCTCACGGACGGTGGGTACGCCGAGTACCTCGACCGGGAAGTTGAGGTCGGTCACCATCCGGCGGATCAACGCCAGCTGCTGCGCGTCCTTCTGGCCGAAGAGGGCCAGGTCGGGGCGGGTGAGGTGGAGCAGCTTCGCGACGACGGTCAGCATTCCGTCGAAGTGGCCGGGGCGGGTGGCGCCTTCGAGGCGCTCCCCCATCGGTCCGGCGGTGATCCGGACCTGGGGGTCACCGCCGGGGTAGACCTCGCCCGTGGCCGGGGCGAACACGGCGTCCGCGCCGGCGTCCCCCGCGATGCGCAGGTCGGAGTCGAGGGTGCGCGGGTAGCGGTCGAGGTCCTCGTTCGCCCCGAACTGGAGGGGGTTGACGAACACGGTGACCACGACCTGGCCCCCGGGCCCGGCCAGCTCGCGGGCCGTGCGGATCAAGGTGGCGTGGCCCTCGTGGAGGGCGCCCATGGTCATGACCACGGCGCGGCGGCCGGTACGGGCCAGCTCGTGCAGCTCGTGGGCGGTGTTCAGGAGCAGGGGGCCGGTCATCGGCGGTCGCCCTCCGGGTCGGCGCCGTCGGCGAGTACGCCCAGCAGGTCCTCGGCGAGCTCGGGCTTGAGCAGGCCGTGTGCGAGGGCCCGGTCGGCGGTGGTGCGGGCCATCGCGAGGTAGCCGGCGACCGTGGCCGGGGCGTGCTTGCGCAGCTCGGAGACGTGCGCGGCGACCGTACCGGCGTCACCGCGGGCCACCGGGCCGGTGAGCGCGGCGTCGCCGGAGCGCAGGGCGTTGTCGAGCGCGGCGCCGAGGAGCGGGCCGAGCATCCGGTCGGGGTGTTCGACGCCGGCCTGGCCCAGCAGCTCCATCGACTGGGCGACCAGGGTGACGAGGTGGTTCGCGCCGAGGGCGAGGGCCGCGTGGTAGAGCGGACGGTTCTCCTCCGCGATCCACTCGGGCTCCCCGCCCATCTCGATGACCAGGGCCTCGGCGGCCAGCCGGAGCTCGCCGGGGGCGGTCACGCCGAAGGAGCAGCCGGCCAGGCGCTGGACGTCGACCTCGGTGCCGGTGAAGGTCATCGCGGGGTGCAGGGCCAGCGGGAGCGCGCCCGCGCGGCGCGCGGGGTCGAGCACGGCCGTCCCGTACCGCCCGGAGGTGTGGACGAGGAGCTGGCCGGGGCGGACCGCGCCGGTCTCGGCGAGGCCCTCGACCAGCGAGGGCAGTGCGTCGTCGGGGACGGTCAGCAGCACCAGCTCGGCCCGCGCCAGCACCTCGGCGGGCGGTACGACCGGCACGTCGGGCAGCATCCGCGCGGCCCGGCGGCGGGAGGCGTCGGAGACTCCGGACACGGCGACGGGCCGGTGCCCGGCCTGCTGGAGGGCACGGGCCAGCGCGGGGCCGACCCGGCCGGCGCCGACGACGCCGACGCTGAGCCGGGCAGGTCGGTCGGACGGATCCCGGGGCTCCGTCTGATGGGGTGCGTTCACGCGGGGAATGCCTTCCGTTCCAGTCCGCGGGGGGTACCGGACGATACGCCGCCATGCTAGCCCCTGGGCGTACGGGGCGGTCCGCGATGATCGGGGCATGACTGCTGACGAAGACCGTACGAAGCGCCTGGTGGCGGCGTGGCGGGGGGCCGGGCGCAGGCTCTCCCGGAGCCTGCTGGAGCCGACCGTGGGCGAGCTGCTGGCAGCCCTTCCGGAGCTGGCCGCCGCCGACCCCGACGAGCCGGCCGACGTGTACGGGGACGGGGTGGTGGGCCGGCTGGAGCAGCGGGTCGCGGAGCTGCTGGGGACGCAGGACGCGGCGTTCTTCCCGTCCGGGACGATGGCGCAGCAGATCGCGCTGCGGTGCTGGGCGGGGCGGACCGGGAACCCGGTGGTGGCGCTGCACCCGATGAGCCACCCGGAGCTGTGGGAGGGCGGCGCGCTGTCGCTGGTGTCGGGGCTGCGGACGGTGCACCCGACGCGGGATCCGCGGCAGCCGAGCCCGGCGGAGGTCGCCGATCTCGCCGAGCCCTTCGGCACGCTGATGCTGGAGCTGCCGCTGCGCGACGCCGGGTTCCTGCTGCCGACGTGGGAGGAGCTGACCGAGCTGGTCGGCGCGGCCCGGGAGCGGGACGCGGTGGTGCACTTCGACGGGGCGCGGCTGTGGGAGTCCACCGTGCACTTCGGGCGGTCGCTGCCGGAGATCGCGGGGCTCGCGGACTCCGTGTACGTGTCCTTCTACAAGTCGCTCGGCGGTCTGAGCGGGGCCTGCCTCGCGGGGTCCGCCGAGCTGGTCGCCGAGGCGCGGGTGTGGCGGCACCGGTACGGGGGCCAGATCTTCCGGCAGTTCCCGCAGGCGCTGTCCGCGCTGGCGGGGCTGGAGCGGGAGCTGCCGAGGCTGCCTTCGTACGTGGAGCACGCGCGGGTGGTCGCCGGGGCGCTGCGGGAGGGCTTCGAGGCGGCCGGGGTGCCGTGGTTCCGGGTGCACCCGGAGGTTCCGCACACGCACCAGTTCCAGGTGTGGCTGCCGTACGAGGCGGAGTCGCTGACGGAGGCGGGCCTGCGGCAGGCGGAGGAGACGGGGACGGTGCTGTTCCGCCGCTGGTCGGCGGAGGGGCCGCCGGGGCTGTCGGTGACGGAGCTGGAGGTCACGGAGCCGGGCCTGGCGTGGAGCGCGGCGGACGTCGTGAAGGCGGTGGCGGACTTCGTGTCCCGCCTCTAGCCGCCGGCCCGGGCGGCGCCGGCCGGGACCCGACCCGGCCGCCGGGACCGGGGGGCGGCCCGGCCGCCGGGGCCCGGGCGCGGCGCCGGCGGCTCGGTCGCCGGGCGGGGGCGGTCCGGGAGGGGCCCCCGCCGGGGGTCAGCAGGAGCGGGGGCGGGAGAAGAGGCCGCGCAGGGCCGAGAGCCAGGGGTGGCCGGCCGGCCTGCCGGCCAGGACCGCGCGGAAGCGGGCTTCGGTGCGGATCGACCGGACGACGGCCACGTCGTCCCGGCCCGGCGGCGGGGGCATCGGCGTCCCGTGCTGGGACGCCCGGTACGTGTCGAGGAGGTACTGCTCAATCGCGCTCATGCGTCCAGCCTCACCCTCCCGGCCGCACCCGTCCTGTCGATTGACGCTCCCCGTCAATCGACGCCCGGGCAGGCGCCCCACGGGGCACCGCCGACCCGGCCACGGACGGCGGTGTGCGGCAGCGGACAGAATGGGGCGATGAGCGTCACCATCGACATCGCCGGGCTCCCCGTGGAGCGGATCGAGTTCGCCCCCTCGCCCCTCGCCGAACTCTGCATGGCCCTGCACTCGCTCTCGCAGCCGGCGCACCATCCGGGGCTCGACTCCTGGACGACGGCCACCCGGGCCTCGCTCGACCCCGGCCTGGCGGACCGCCTCCTGGAGGCGGAGTTCATGTGGCGCAGTTCCTTCTCCGACGTCTTCATGCCCTTCGCCGGGGTCCCCGGCGGAACCGGGCTGCCCGCCGCGACCCTGGCGGAGGAGCTCGACGTGCTCGACCGGCTGGACGACGAGCGGTTCGTCATGGCGGCCCTGGAGCACTGCTGGCTCGCGCTCTACAACGACGGCAGCGCGACCTCCCCGCTCACGGACCCGGCCGCCCGGGCGAAGGCGCTGGAGACGGCGGCCGCGCGCGGTCCCCGGCAGCTGGACTTCTCGCTGCGGCTGCTGGACGACCCCGCCGCCGTCCGGGTGTGGATGCGCCGGATGCTGGAGGACTGCGAGGAGGCCTTCTTCGGGGCGACCTGGAAGCGGATCGGGCCGCAGCAGGCCGCCGACGCCCGGCACAAGGCCGAGGTGCTGCGCCGCAAGGGGCTGGCCGCCGCGCTGAAGGAGGTCTCGTCGGCGCTGAGCGTGGACGCGGCCGGGACCACCATCACCGCCGACAAGATGGTCAACGGCTCCGCCACCGCCACCGATCCGGAGATCGGCCCGGGGCTGGTCTTCATACCGACCCACTTCGGCTGGCCGCACCTGCTGGTCCTGCACGCCCCCCGCTGGCGGCCGGTGGTCCACTACCCGCTCGGCTCGCCCGAGCTGGCCTCCTCCCCCGGCTCGGTGGAGCTGCTCCAGCGCCGGATGGAGGCCCTGGCCCATCCGATGCGGATGATGCTGTGCCGGAGCCTGTCCAGGGGCCCTTACACGACCGGGGAGCTGGCCACCGTCTACGGGATAACCGCGCCCGAGGTGTCCCGCCACCTCGCGGTGCTGAAACGGGCCGGACTGCTCCAGACCCGCCGTCAGGGGCGTTATGCCCAGCATCAGTTGGATCTGTCCGCCGTCGCCCGCATCGGCTCGGACTTCATCGAGGGCATCCTGCGGTAGGCGGAAAACGGCGGACGGTGGCCTGTTCACAACGGCGCAGATTCACCGATATACGGAATTCATAAACCGGAATCAGCGAAAACTCTGGCCAGAGTGGCCTGTTGCTGTTTAACGTGCGACCACCACTCCCCCACGCACACCGTGCAACACCACACGTTTGCCTGCACCTGTCGTGAAAGGACCTTCATGCCGTCACGCCGTATAGCCGCAGCCACCGCCGCCCTGGCCGCTGTGGCTCTCGTCTCCCCGCTGCTGCTCGCCGGCCCCGCCGGCGCCACCAGCCCCCAGAGCGACGCCGCCAAGGGCGACGCGCTGGCCAAGAAGCTGGTCAAGGAGGCGACCGGCAAGGGCGCCAACAACCACCTGAAGGTCTTCCAGTCGATCGCCGACTACAACAAGGGCACGCGCGTGGCCGGCTCCAAGGGCCACGTGCAGTCCGCCCAGTACGTCGAAGCCGTCATGCGCGCGGCCGGTTACAAGGTGACGAAGAACGAGTTCGACTTCGTGTACGTCGAGACCGTCGCGGAAAAGCTGACGGTGAACGGCGCGAATGGGCGCGACGTCCCGATCCACCTGATGACGTACACCGCGAGCGGCCCGGAGGAGGGCGTCAAGGCGCAGGTCGCCGTCGCGCCCGTCGACGCCGACGGTACGAACGGCTGCGAGCCCGGCGACTTCGCCGCCGGCGCCTTCACCGGCAAGATCGCCCTGGTCAAGCGCGGCGGCTGCACCTTCGCGGTGAAGCAGCAGAACGCGGCGGCGGCCGGCGCGGTCGGCGCGATCATCTACAACAACACCGCGGGCGCCCTGAACGGCACCCTGGGCGCTCCGGACGCGGGCAAGGTCCCCACCGGCGGCGTCAGCCAGGAGGAGGGCGAGAAGCTCGCCGCCGAGGCTGCGGCCGGTCCGGTCGAGGTCACCCTGGACATCCGCGAGTTCCGCGAGAACCGCAAGACCTACAACGTCATCGCGGAGACGAAGGGCGGCGACGAGAACAACACCGTCTTCCTCGGCGCGCACCTCGACTCGGTCGCGGCGGGCCCCGGCATCAACGACAACGGCTCCGGCTCGGCCGGCATCCTCCAGGTCGCGCAGCGGCTCGCGAGCAGCCAGACGAAGATCAAGAACAAGGTCAAGTTCGCCTGGTGGTCGGCGGAGGAGTTCGGCCTGCTCGGCTCCGAGGCGTACGTCGGCGGGCTGACGGACGCGCAGAAGAAGCAGATCAAGCTCTACCTGAACTTCGACATGATCGCCTCGCCGAACGCGGCGTACTTCGTCTACGACGGCGACGACTCCGACAAGGTCGGCTCGGGCCCCGGCCCGGAGGGCTCCGCGCAGCTGGAGAAGGGGATCACCGACTTCCTCGACGCCCAGAAGATCCCGCACGAGGGCTCGGACTTCACCGGCCGCTCGGACTACGGCCCGTTCATCGAGGCCGGCATCCCCTCCGGTGGTACGGACACGGGTGCCGAGGGCATCAAGACCGCCGCGCAGGCCGCGAAGTTCGGCGGTCAGGCCGGTGTCGCCTACGACGTGAACTACCACGGCAAGGGTGACGACATCAACAACATCGACCAGAAGGCGCTCGACATCAACGTCGACGTCATCGCGAACGCGGTCGGCCACTACGCGTACGACCTGGCCCCGCTGTCGCAGCCGGTCGTCTCGAAGCCGACGAACGGCGGCGGGGGCAGCGGCGGCGGTCTGCGCGAGGGCCACGACCACGACGTCGCCCAGTAGGAGCGATGCGCAGGAACCACGCGTAGGAACCACGCCTGGGCACCACGCGGCAGGCGCCGGACCAGCCGCGCAGGGGCCGGGATTCCCGTCAGGGGGTCCCGGCCCCTGCCGCTGCTCCGGTCACCCGGCGGCCGGGCCCGGCGGCCAGGGGGCGGCGGCGACCGGCTGGACGAGCCAGCCGAAGTCGCCCAGGCCTCCGCGCGCGGTGAGCTCCGCCGCCTCGCCCGCCGCCGACAGGGCGCGGACGTACGCCACCGGGTCGGACGAGGCCAGGGCCAGCGGCGGCCGGGCGCCCGAGACGCCGAGGGCGGTCAGGGCCTGCCGCTGGGTGAGCAGGGTGGCGCCCGGTCCCGCGCAGGCGTCCAGTGCCACGTGCGCGGTGACGTCGCAGCTGCCGTCCGGGACCGGGGGGACCTCCCGGCCCGCGCGGAAGCCGGTGAGGGTGCCGTACGGGGGCCGGGCCGCGCGGGTGTGGGCGTAGTCCACCGCCACCGCCAGGCCCGCTTCCAGGGTCGCGACGGCCGCCGCCCAGGCCTCGTCGCGGGGGCGCCCGATCTCGGCCCGGCCCGGGCCCGGCCACCACCGCTCCAGCCAGGCCCGGTCCGCCTCCTCCAGGGGGCCGCCGGGGCTCTCCGTACCGTCGGGCGCGACCGTGACGTACCGGCCGTCCTCGGCGACGTCCAGCGCCACGTTGTCCAGCCACTCGTTCGCGAAGAGCAGCCCCGTAGTCCCTTCGGGCGGTGCGGGGACCCAGCGGATCCCGGGGTCCAGCCCCTCGGGCCGGGCCGCGCGCTCCACGGCGTACGGGCGCACCCGCGCCGCCACCGGCTCCGGGAGGGCGGCGAGCACCCCGGACAGCAGCTCGCCCCGCCCGGCTCCCACGTCGACCAGGTCCAGCCCCGAGGGGTGCCCGAGCGCCTCGTCCACCGTGAGGAGGAGGCGGGCCACGGCCCCCGCGTACAGCGCCGAGGCGTGCACGGAGGTCCGGAAGTGACCCGCGGGACCGGGCCCGCCGGGCCGTACGTAGAAGCCCCCGGGCCCGTACAGGGCCGCCTCCATCGCCGTCCGCCACCGAACCGGACCCATGCGTTCCCCCTGAGTGCTCATCACCCGAAGGCTAAGCTCACCCTCCACCTTCGGGAGTACACCGCCCCCGGTCGGATCGCACCTGTGGTTGACTCCAGCACCTATCTCCGTTGCCTACTCTGGGTTACGTGCAGCGCCTCTACGATTTCCTCCGCAGACACCCGACGGGCGTCGACAGCTTCTGGGCTGTCCTCCTGTGCGGGATCGCGATGCTGGAGATCGCCGACAACAACTTCGCCGGCACCGCCTCGCGGCTGCTCGCCGTCCCCTCGGTGCTCGCCATGGGCGCCGTCGTGTCCCTGCGCCGCAAGTGGACCCAGCCGATGTTCTGGCTGGCCGTCGGCACCGGGGTCTACCAGCTGCTGACCGGCACGGACGTGCACACCGGCGACCTGGGCATGCTGGTCATCCTCTACACGGTCGCGGCCGCGGCCGACATCTCGCGCCGGGTGTCCCGTACCGCCTTCGCCATCGGGCTGACGGCCGCACCCCTCTACGCCCTGCGCTTCCACGTGGACAAGGGCGACACCACCGACAACGTCTTCTTCACCCTGTTCGCCGTCGTCCCCTTCGCCCTCGCCTGGGTACTCGGCGACTCGCTGCGCACCCGCCGGGCCTACTACGCCCAGCTCGTCGAGCGGAACCAGCGGCTGGAGAAGGAGCGCGAGGCCCAGGCCAAGGTGGCCGTCGCCGCCGAACGCGCCCGGATCGCCCGCGAGCTCCACGACGTCGTCGCGCACAACGTCTCGGTGATGGTGGTCCAGGCCGACGGCGCCGCGTACGTCATGGACGTGGCACCGGAACAGGCCAAGGAGGCCCTCCAGACCATCTCCGGCACCGGCCGCCAGGCCCTGGCCG
This sequence comes from Streptomyces sp. NPDC028314, assembly GCF_055565795.1. NCBI lineage: Bacteria > Bacillati > Actinomycetota > Actinomycetes > Kitasatosporales > Streptomycetaceae > Streptomyces > Streptomyces sp. NPDC028314. The sequence continues at coordinate 694,941 of NZ_JBVHTP010000002.1, read as the reverse complement.
AGATGCGGCGGCTGCTGGGCGTGCTGCGCACCGGCGAGCCGCAGGAGTCCGAGGACTACGTGCCCCAGCCGGACGTCGAGCAGATCGAGGTGCTGGTCGAGCAGGTCCGGGCGGCCGGGCTCTCGGTGGACTTCGCGGTCGAGGGCACCCCGCGGCGGCTGCCGAGCGGGGTCGAGCTGACCGCTTACCGGATCGTGCAGGAGGCGCTGACCAACACGCGCAAGCACGGCGGCCCGGACGCGAAGGCCAGCGTCCGGCTGGTCTACTTCGACGACGGCCTCGGCCTCCTCGTCGAGGACGACGGCCGGGGCGCGGCGCACGAACTGTACGAGGACGGCGGCGCCGACGGCGCCGGACACGGGCTGATCGGCATGCGGGAACGCATCGGTATGGTCGGAGGCACCCTGGACGCGGGCCCGCGTCCCGGCGGCGGATTCCGGATCAGCGCACTGCTCCCGCTCAACAAGAAGAGATGACGAGGACGAGGTAACCGATGTCCATCCGAGTGATGCTGGTCGACGACCAGATGCTGCTGCGCACCGGCTTCCGGATGGTGCTCGCCGCCCAGCCCGACATGGAGGTCGTCGCCGAGGCGGGGGACGGGCTGGAGGCGCTGGAGGTGCTGCGGGCCACCAAGGTGGACGTGGTGCTGATGGACGTCCGGATGCCGCGGCTCGACGGGGTCGAGGCGACGCGGCGCATCTGCCAGCTGCCGGAGCACCCCAAGGTGATCATCCTGACCACCTTCGACCTGGACGAGTACGCGTTCTCGGGCCTGAAGGCCGGCGCGAGCGGCTTCATGCTGAAGGACGTCCCGCCGTCGGAGCTGCTGGCCGCGATCCGCTCGGTGCACAGCGGCGACGCGGTGGTCGCCCCGTCGACGACGCGGAGGCTGCTGGACCGCTTCGCCCCGATGCTGCCGACCACGACGGCGGAGCCGCGGAACAAGGAGGTCGAGCGGCTGACGGAGCGCGAGCGGGAGGTCATGCTGCTGGTGGCCCAGGGCCTGTCGAACGGCGAGATCGCGGCGCGGCTGGTCCTCTCGGAGGCCACGGTGAAGACCCACGTGGGCCGCATCCTGACGAAGCTGGGCCTGCGCGACCGCGTCCAGGTCGTGGTCCTGGCGTACGAGACGGGCCTGGTCCGCGCGGGCGGCCTCTAGGCCGTCCAGGGGCTCCGGGGGCCCTGCGTCAGGTCATCCAGCGGTCCGGGCGGGCCGTCGCGCGGGAGGTGCGGGAGCGGGCCGCCTGCGCGGGCAGCAGGTCGGCGGCCTCCGCCGTGGGCCGCAGGCGGGCGGTGACGGTGGCGTTGGCCCCGGTGTCCACGTGCAGGTCGGCCACGCCGCGGGCGCGTTCCCAGGGGCCCTGGGTGAGCCGGACGCTCTGGACCTTCGCGTGCGGGACGATCTCCGTACGGCGGCACAGCCGCCCCCTGCGCGCGGCGAACACGTCCTCGGACACGGCCAGGGCGTAGCCCTTCCACCAGACCGGGACCACCCACCGCGCGCCGGCCCCCGGGGCCGGGCTGAAGGACAGCGCCGCCAGGTCCACCCCCGGCAGCACCCGCGCGATCACCGCGTACGCGGCGTCCCGGGCGGCCACCGGTACCAGGACGTCGTTCTTCGAGCCGGCCACCGCCAGCTCCACCCGGACCCAGCCGCGCCTGCGCCACAGCAGCGGCTCGACGATCCGTACGGTCTGCACGCGCCCCGGCGGCACCGTCTCGTGGGCCCGGTCGAGCAGCCCGTGGTCGATCCTGAGCCCGTCGGGGGACTCCGCGACCGTCCAGTCGTACTCGGTGAGGAAGCGGCCCGCCGTCCCGGCCCAGACCCCTCCGACGAACGGGAGCAGGGTGACGGCGGTCGCCCAGACGCTCCCCGTGAACCACCACACCACGACCGGCGCCACCAGCCCCGCGGCCAGCGCCGCCCACGCGGACAGGGTCAGTACGAGCGACACCGCCAGGTCCCGCGGCAGGACCCTCAGCAGCCCCCGCTCCGGGGCCTCGCCGACCGCGGCGGCCTCGGCCGGGGCGAAGCCCGCCGCCCGGGCCAGCAGCTCGGCGCGCAGTGCGACGGCGTCCCGCTCGCCGAGGTAGGCGAGCTCGTCCTTGGCCTCGGCGCCGATGACGTCGAGCCGCAGCTTCGCGACCCCGGCGACCCGGGCGAGCAGGGGCCGGGTGACGTCCACGGCCTGGATCCGGTCGAGCCGGATGTGGGCGGTGCGCCGGAAGATCAGCCCGCTGCGGATGCGCAGCTCGGCGTCGGTGACGGCGTAGTGCGTGAACCACCAGCTCAGGAACCCGTAGGCGCCGAAGACGAGGACCAGGCCGGCCAGCACCGCGATCCGCAGCAGCCCGGACAGGTCCGCGATCCACTCCCCGGCCCGCTCCCCCTGCTGGGCGATCACGCCGATGGTCGCGGCGATCGGCACCCACGCGCGCAGCAGCGGGGTGAGGAAGTGCAGCCGGCGCTCCCGGCCGGCCTCGGCGCTCACAGCCCGGCCGACCTTGCCTCGCCGAGCTCGGACAGCCGGTCGCGCAGCCGCTCGGCCTCGGCCGGGTCCAGCCCGGGGATCCGGGCGTCGGTGGCGGCGGCCGCGGTGTGCAGCTGTACGGAGGCCAGCCCGAAGCGGCGTTCCAGCGGCCCGGAGGTCACCTCGACCAGCTGCATCCGGCCGTACGGGACCACGGTCTGCTCCCGCCACAGGACGCCCCGGCTGATCAGCAGGTCGTCGGCGCGCTCGGCGTACCGCCAGGACCGCCAGTTCCGGCCGAGGAGCACCCAGCCCCAGGCCAGCACCGCGGGCCAGAAGGCGCCGAAAGCGGCCCACGCCGGTCCGGCGGTGAGGCCCAGTACGACCGCCGTCACCGCCGTGAGCAGCATCATCCACATCACCAGCAGCAGCCGACGCAGGGTGAGCAGCCCGCCCGGCAGCCCCACCCACTCGGGTCCGCTCGTCCCGCCCGTTGTCCCGGTTCCCATGCATACACCCTAGGGCTGAGACAATGCGGCCATGACGGAGACGACGGTCGGCATCGGCGGAGCGGCGGAGAGCACCGACATGGTGCTCAACATCGGGCCGCAGCACCCTTCCACGCACGGCGTGCTGCGCCTGCGCCTCGTCCTGGACGGCGAGCGCATCGTCAGCGCCGAACCGGTGGTCGGCTATATGCACCGGGGCGCCGAGAAGCTCTTCGAGGCCCGTGACTACCGGCAGATCGTGATGCTCGCGAACCGCCACGACTGGCTGTCCGCGTTCTCCAACGAGCTCGGCGTGGTCATGGCCGTCGAGCGGATGCTGGGCATGGAGGTCCCCGAGCGGGCCGTGTGGATGCGGACGCTGCTGGCCGAGCTGAACCGGGTGCTGAACCACCTGATGTTCCTCGGCTCGTACCCCCTCGAACTGGGCGGCATCACGCCGATCTTCCACGCGTTCCGCGAGCGCGAGGAGCTCCAGGCGGTGATGGAGGAGATCTCCGGCGGCCGCATGCACTACATGTTCAACCGCGTCGGCGGCCTCAAGGAGGACCTCCCGGCAGGCTGGCTCGGCCGGGCCCGCGAGGCGATCGCGGACGTCCGCACCCGCATGGACGTGTACGACAAGCTGGTCCACGGCAACGAGATCTTCCGCGGCCGCACGCGCGGGGTGGGCGTGCTGTCGGCGGAGGCCGTGCACGCGTACGGGGTCTCCGGACCGATCGCCCGCGCCTCCGGCGTCGACTTCGACCTGCGGCGCGACGAGCCGTACCTGGCGTACGGCGAGCTCCAGGACGTCCTGAAGGTGGTCACCCGGACCGAGGGCGACTGCCTGGCCCGCTTCGAGGTGCTGCTCGACCAGACGCACAACGCCCTCGACCTCGCCGTCGCCTGCCTGGACCGGATGGCGGAGCTCGCTCCGGGCCCGGTCAACCAGCGCCTGCCGAAGGTGCTCAAGGCGCCCGAGGGCAGCACGTACGCCTGGACCGAGAACCCGCTGGGCATCAACGGCTACTACCTGGTGTCCAAGGGCGAGAAGACCCCGTACCGGCTCAAGCTGCGCTCGGCGTCCTACAACAACATCCAGGCGCTGGCCGTGCTGCTGCCCGGACAGCTGGTCGCGGACATGGTGTCGATCCTGGGCTCGCTGTTCTTCGTCGTCGGGGACATCGACAAGTAGCCGTAAATACGGCCAGGTTCGGGCAGACGCCCCCTAGGGTGACCGCATGACCACTGGCATATTCGCGGACTACCTGCGCCGGCTCGGGATCAGCGACCCCGGCGCCCCCTCCGCCCGGGGGCTGTTCGCCCTCCAGCGGGCCCACCTGGAGCGCGTTCCGTACGAGAACGTCGACATCCAGCTGGGGCGGCCGCCGGGCATCGACCCGCTGCTGTCGGTGCGCCGCCTCGCCGCCGGGCGGGGCGGGTACTGCTTCCACCTCAACGGCGCCTTCGCCGCGCTCCTCGAAGCCCTGGGGTACGACGTGACCCGCCATGTCGGCGGTGTGTACAAGGAGCCCGACGCGCGGGGCGTCGGCGGTGACCACCTCGCGCTGACCGTCAGGGTGGACGGGGCGGTCTACTTCGTGGACACCGGGCTCGGCGACGGCCCGTACGAGCCGCTGCCGCTGCGCGAGGGCAGCTACGAGCAGGGCGACTTCCGGTACGCGATGGAGCCCCTGGCCCCGCTGGACGGGGAGGGGCCGGGCTGGACCTACCGCAACCCGGGCGGCCCGTTCCCGGTCGTCAACTTCCGCTCGGCGCCCGCCACGACGGCCGATTTCGAGGCGGAACACCTGCGGCTGTCCACCTCGGAAGACTCCGGTTTCGTACGGACCTTCGCGGCGCTGCGGCGCGACGCCGACGGCATCGACGCGCTGCGCGGACGGGTGCTGAGCCGGATCGACCCGCTGAAGGGGGCATCGGAGCGGGAACTGGACACGCCCGAGGAGTTCTTCGCCGTGCTGGCCGGGTTGTTCGAGCGGAAGCTCGACGACCTGACGCCGGCGGACCGGGCGGCCCTGTGGGCCCGGGTGTGCCGGGCCCACGACGCGTGGCAGGCGACCCGGACGGGGTGACGCCCGGGCGCCGCTGTCGGTGCGAGGGTGCAGACTTGGGGCATGTCCCACTCCCCCCGGCGGGCCTGCCCCGCCTGCGGCCGCGACTGCGCCGTGACGGCCGGCCGGATCGCCCGCCACGACCCGCCCGCCGGGCGGGACCGCGGCGATCTGGTGTCCTGCCCCGGCTCCCGCGCCCGGGTGGTGCTCGGCGCCTCGGCGCCGACCCTGGACGGCTTCACCCTCGGACCGCACCCGGGACAGCTGCCGCTGTTCTAGGCCGTCCCTTCCGGGCCGCCGGCGCGCCCGCGCCTTGTGCACAGGCTGTGGACGGACGGCGCGGCGGAGCCCGGCCCGAGGGCCGGGGTCCTAGGAGATGGCGGTGCGGAGCTGGGCCACGTCGATCGGCTCGGTCTCGTCGTGGGCCGTCAGGTCGATGACCTGGCCCACCGCGCGCTGCTCGGCCGTCGCCGGCTTGAACTCCGGCCCGCTGTCGGCCCGTACGGACTCCGCCTTGTGCACCGCGAGGGCCTCGGCTCCGACCACGTCGGCCAGGTCCTCGTTCTGCACGGCGTCGATCACGGCGCGGGCCTGGGCGGCGTTCTTGGTGCCGAAGAAGTCGAAGCCGCCCTCGACGCGCGAGGCGGAGCGGCGCGGGGCCGCGTACGGGGCCACCGCGGTCGCCAGCCGGCGGGCCGGAACGGCTGCCGCCGGGCCCCCCGCCGCGGTACGGCCGTGCGGCTCGACGGGGGCGACCGGCGGGGCCGGGGCCGGACCGGCCTCCAGCGCCCTGGGCTTCGCCGCGGCCCGCTCCTCGGCCTTGCGCACCAGCGCCTCCATGGCCGCGCGGGCCCGGGCGTAGCCGATCGCGGTGGGCGCCCCGCTGCCGGTGCGCTCCTGCGAGACCGCCGGGAGTTCCTTCGGCCCGGCCGCCGGGGCCGAGGCGGCCTCGATGGCCAGCAGCCGGCGCCCTTCCAGGGCGCTGGCCCGCTCGGTCTCCGCGGTGGCGTACCGGCGCAGCAGCGCGGCGTGCTCACCGCGCAGGCCCGCCAGTTCGACGCGCTTGGCGCGCAGCTTCGCGTCGAGTTTGGCGCGCAGCACGCGGGCTTCTTCCAGATCGGATTCGAGCTCGGCTATCCGCTCTTCCGTCTTCCACTCGTCCTTGACCCGCTCGCGGGCGAGTTCGGCCACCCGGCGCCCGGCCGAGCGGTCCCAGGAGCGCATGAGGACGGCGCCGGTCACACCCGCGGCGGCCGTGAGGGCCACGAGCAGGCGGAGCGCGGTGCCGCCGTCGGAGGCCGAGAGCAGCCAGGCCGTGCCGGCGCCGGCCACGGAAACACCGGCGACGACCGTCGGCGTGAGCAGTCGGTGCAGAGGTTCGGGATTGCGGTGGCGTCCACGGGGCATGGCCTGAAATTTACAGGGCGTGGGCGGGGTGTGGGGTAGCCGCCCGGCAATCTCTTGCCGGGCAGTTACCCGTCATTTCTCCATCAATCGCGTAACTGATCTTGTTGGGGAGCTACTTCTTCAGCAGACCCTTGGATTCCAGGTAGGCCTTGGCCACATCGGCGGGCTTCGCGCGCTCCGCGTCGACCTTGCGGTTGAGGTCCACGAGGTCGGCGGTCGTCAGGGCCTTGGTGAGCTTGTCGAGCGCGGCGGCGACCTCGGGGCCGCCCGCGTCCTTGGCGTTGACGACCGGCAGGACGTTGTCGGCGTTCTGGAGCTTTTTGTCGTCCTCCAGCAGCACCAGGCCGTAGGTGTCGAGCGTGGCGTCGGTGGTCGTGGTGAGCACCAGCTGGTCCACGCCGTCCTTGACGGCCTGCTTGGCCTGCGGGGTGCCGACGCCCTTCGGGTCGATGCCGGCGACGGCAATTCCGTACGTCTTCTCCAGCCCGGGGGAGCAGAAGGGCCGGACGGCGCATTCGTCACCCGCCGCGATCTTCACCTTCAGTCCGGACCGGCCGAGGTCCGAAAGGGACTTCAGGTTGTTCTTCGTGGCGAATTCCTTGGTCACCGCGAATGCGTTCTGGTCGACGGCCGAGCCCGCCGCGAGGGCCTTGAGCCCGAGCGGGGCCGCGAGCTTCTCCAGCGCCGCCACCGTCGCCGCCGCGTCGCTGGAGGCGACCGGCTTGTCCTTCGGCGCGTCCTTGCCGTTGACCTTGGCGTTGAGGAACTCCGCGAGCGTGGCCGCGTACTCCGGGACGACGTCGATCTCGCCCTTCTCCAGCGAGGGCTCGTACAGCTCACGGTTGTTGACCGTGGTGATCGAGGTGGAGTAGCCGGCGTCCTTGAGGACCTGCGCGTACAGCTCCGCCAGCACGTTGGACTCGGTGAAGCCGGCCGCGCCGATCACCAGCTTGCCCTTGGCGCCCCCGTCCGAGGCCGAGGCCGCGTCGGACGAGCCGCCGTCCTTGGCCTTCTCCAGACTGTCGCCGCCGCACGCGGTGAGCGAGGCCGTCAGGGCCACCGCACCCAGTGCCGCGCCGAGGACACGCGTGGACTTGCTCATGGTTGCTCCTCCAAGGAGTCGGTACAGCGGGGAAGAAGAGGCGGACGGGGACCGCGGGAAGGCGTCAGCGGACCGCCGCCGGGCGGCGCAGCAGGAGCCGGTCGGCCGCCACCAGGACGCCCTCCACCAGCAGGGCCAGCAGCGCCACCAGCAGGGCGCCCGCGACCACCTGGGCGGTGTTGTACGTGTTGAAGCCGGCGGTGATGATGCGGCCCAGGCCGCCCTGGCCGACCATGGCCGCGATCGTGGCGGTGGCGATGACCTGGACGGCGCCCGAGCGCAGGCCCGTCATCACCAGTCCGCGCGCGAGCGGCAGTTCGACGCGCAGGAACAGCTGGACGCCGGACATGCCCATGCCGCGGGCGGCCTCGACCACCGAGCGGTCCACCTCGCGCATGCCCACGTACGCGTTGGTCAGCAGCGGCGGTATCGCGAACAGCACCAGCGCGACGATGGTCGGCAGGTACCCGGCGCTGCGCAGCGGCGAGACCATGAACAGGGCCAGCACGGCGAAGACGGGCACGGCCCGGCCGACGTTGGAGACGTTCACCGCGAGGGCCCCGCCCTTGCCGAGGTGGCCGAGCCACAGCCCGACCGGCAGGGCCACCGCGCAGGCGATGGCCAGGGCGATCCCGCTGACGTAGACGTGCTCGCCGAGCCGGTGCCAGACGCCGTTCTCGCCGGACCAGTTGGCGCCGTCCGCCAGCCAGTCCCAGGCCCCGCCCAGTACGCCCACGGCTCAGGCCTCCTTGATGCTGCGGGCATGGGCGCGCCGCGAGACGCGCGTCCACGGGGTGAGCAGCCGCTGCAGGCCGAGCAGCAGCAGGTCGGCCACCAGGGCGAGCAGCACGCACAGCACCGAGGCGGTGAGCACCTGGGCCTTGAAGGAGCTGTTCACGGCGGGGGCGATGAGGTTGCCCAGACCGCCCTTGCCGACGATCGACCCCACGGTCGTCAGTGCGACGGTGGAAACGGTGGCGATCCGGACACCGGCGAGCAGCGCGGGGAGCGCCAGCGGCAGTTCGACCTGCCACAGCAGCCGGCCCGGGCCGTACCCCATCCCGCGCGCGGCTTCGCGTACCTCCTCGGGGACGGCTTCCAGCCCGGCCAGCACGTTGCGCACGAGGATGGTCAGCGAGTACAGCACCAGGCCGGTCACCACCAGCGACGCCGAGAGCCCGAAGACCGGCAGCAGCAGGGAGAACATGGCCAGCGAGGGGACCGTGTACAGCAGGGTGGTCAAGCCGAGCACGGGGGCCGCCCAGCGCCGGCCGCGGCGGGCCAGCAGGGCGAGCGGCACGGACACGACGAGGCCGATGACCACGGACAGGCCGGTGATCCAGATGTGCTCGACGGTGGCGTCGGTGAGCTCCTGGGAGCGGGAACTGACGTACTCCCAGCAGATCCAGTCGTTCGCCACCAGGCAGCTCTGCCCGGCCATGTCCCCCACCCCCGTCCCGCTCCGCCGACCCGCCTACGAACACACGTCCGGCCAGAGCCGGTCGGACCGACCATAACCCGCACGACCGACAATGGCCGGAATCCTTCGCAGTCGGGCAACACGCCCTTCACAAATGGCGCCCGGGAGTGAGGAAGGATGGCGATGTGATCCGATTCGAGCAAGTGACCAAGCGCTACCCCGACGGGACGACCGCCGTCCGGGACCTGTCCTTCGAGGTCGCGGAGGGCGAGCTGGTCACGCTGGTGGGGCCGTCCGGCTGCGGCAAGACGACGACGATGAAGATGGTCAACCGGCTGATCGAGCCGACGTCCGGCCGGATCCTGCTGGGCGGCGAGGACATCGCCGCCGCCGATCCCGTCGAGCTGCGCCGCCGGATCGGGTACGTCATCCAGCAGGTCGGGCTGTTCCCGCACAAGACGGTGCTGGAGAACACGGCGACCGTGCCGCAGCTCCTCGGCACCCCCCGCGCCAAGGCCCGCGCCCGCGCGTCCGAACTGCTGGAGCTCGTCGGACTGGACCCGGCGGTCTACGGGGGCCGGTACCCGGAGCAGCTCTCCGGCGGGCAGCGCCAGCGGGTCGGCGTGGCCCGTGCGCTGGCGGCCGATCCTCCGGTGCTGCTGATGGACGAGCCGTTCGGCGCGGTGGACCCGGTGGTGCGCGAGCGGCTCCAGAACGAGTTCCTGACCCTGCAGAAGACGGTCCGCAAGACGATCCTGCTGGTCACGCACGACCTGGAGGAGGCCATCCGGCTCGGTGACCGGATAGCGGTCTACGGGGCGGGCACCATCGAGCAGTTCGCGAAGCCGGCCACCGTGCTGGCGGCTCCGGCCACCGACTACGTCGCCTCCTTCGTCGGCGCCGACCGGGGCCTCAAGCGCCTGGCGGTCACCCCCGTCGGGGCGGCGGACCTGACCTCGGCGGACCCCGCGCGCGAAAAGGCCCCCAGCGCCTCGGTGGCACTGGGGGCGAGTCTGCGCGAGGCGCTCGCGGCGCTGCTGCAGGAGGATTCGGGCCGGATCGGGGTCACGGACCCGGACACCGGCGCGCTGGTCGGCGTACTCACCCCGGAGGGCGTACACCGGGCCCTGCGCCGGGCCCGGCTCCAGGAGGCCTGACCCGACCGCGGCTCAGGCCTGGATGCGGCTGCTCATCCACGTCAGCATCGGCGGGATCTCGCGCCGCCAGGTGTTGAAGTTGTGGCCGCCGCTGTCGAGGATGATCGAGGAGACCCGGTCCGGGCCCTTGACCAGCTTGATGAACTCCCGGGTGTCACCGAGGTTCGGCTCGCCCTTCTCGCTGCTGGTCACCAGGAACGACGTACCGGCCGGCTTCTTGCCCTTCATGCTGTGGAGCACGTCCGCGCGCTTCTTCAGCTTGTCGTCGCCGTGGAAGAGGTCACCGGTCGTCGGGTCGTCCGGGGCCTCGTAGTACGCGGACAGGCCCGCGGCCGCGCCGAAGGTCTGCGGGTAGTGCGCGGCGATCTTCAGGGCGCAGTAGCCGCCCGTGGAGTTCCCGATGAAGCCCATGTTCTGGGGCTTCTTGCCGACCCGGAAGGTGCTCTGGATGGCCTGCGGCAGGTCCTGGCCGAAGAAGGTCTCGGTCTGCGGTCCGCCGGGTATGTCGACGCACTCGGTGTCGCGCGGGGGCGCGACGGTCGGCCGGAGCATGACCAGGATCATCGGCTTCATCTTGCCCGACTTGGACAGGCTGAAGGCCTTCATCGGGTAGTCGAGCCCCTTGATCAGGTTCTCGGCGGTGCCCGGGTAGCCGGTCAGGACGATGGACGCCGGGAAGTTGTCGTTCTTGTGCTGCGGCTGGAAGTACTCCGGCGGCAGCCACACGTACCCGGGGCTCGTTATCTTCGACTTCTGCCCGGTTATGGCAACCTTCAGGATCTGGCCGCCGACCTGGGGCTTGGCGCCCCCGGGGACGTCCAGCTTCTGCTTGTCGACGACCTTGATGTCCTGGCTGCTCATGGAGTGGTCGACGACCTTGCCCATCGACGTCTCCTGGCCGAAGAGGTCGGCCCAGGAACCGTAGAAGAGGAACGACTTGTTCGCCCCGAGACCCACTGCCGCGAACAGCGCCAGCTGCGTCGCGAGCAGGAGCCCGATCCGGCCCACGTACGCGCGCCAGGTGCGGCCCGAGAGCCGCGGCCAGAACCAGACCGTGGCCGCGAACAGCAGCACACCGGCGATGATGGCCAGGACCAGAACCGTATTACTGGTGAGACCCATGAGCAGTCAGTCGACTTTCTGATGGCAGGACTAGTTTTTTCCGACGGAAGAGTGAACCCGCTCGTCCTCGATGTCGTCCTAATGGACGCACCACACACCGGAGGCTGTCGCGGCCTTCGGCCACATGATCTCTCGCGGAGCAACGGGAAGCGATGTCTAGCAGGATAGATGGCGATAAGTCCGGACAGGTTCCGAAGCGGGTCAGCCGAATCCTCCGAGGCCCACGACCGGAGACCGTGCCCGGCCTGGTGGGCACGGCCGTCATGGTCGTCGGCCTGCTGGACGTCGCGGCGGGCGTCTTCCCGCGATTTCGGCACAGCCGGTTCCACACGGTCACCGAGGTGCTGCCCGGCTCCCTGGGCCCGTTCGCCGCGGCCCTCTCCATCAGCGCGGGCGTACTGATCCTGCTGCTGGCCCACGGCCTCAAGCGGCACAAGCGGCGCGCCTGGCGGGCCGCCGTCGTCCTGCTGCCCGCGGGCGCGGTGGCGCAGTTCACGTACCGGCACTCCGTCATCGGCGTGATCATCGCGGCGGTGCTCCTCGCGCTGCTGCTCCGCCACCAGAGCGAGTTCAAGGCGCTGCCGGACCCGCGCAGCCGCTGGAAGGCCCTGGCCAACTTCGTCCTGATGAGCGCCGGCTCCATCGGGCTCGGTCTGGTCATCGTCAACGTGCACCCGAACAAGGTCGTCGGCGATCCGAGCCTGTACGAGCAGATCACCCACGTCGTCTACGGCCTCTTCGGCTTCGAGGGCCCGGTGGACTACCTCGGCCGGGTGTCCTGGACCGTCGGGTACTCCCTCGGCGCCCTCGGCATGCTGACCGCGGTCACCACCATCTACCTGGCCTTCCGCCCGGAGCACCCGGCCGCGCAGCTCACCGCCGACGACGAGGCCAAGCTGCGCGAGCTGCTGGCCAAGCACGGCGGCCGCGACTCGCTCGGCCACTTCGCGCTCCGCCGCGACAAGGCCGTGGTCTTCTCCCCCAGCGGCAAGGCCGCCGTCACCTACCGCGTCGTCTCCGGCGTGATGCTCGCCTCCGGCGACCCGGTCGGCGACGTCGAGGCCTGGCCCGGCGCCATCGAGCGGTTCATGGAGGAGGCCAAGGCCCACTCCTGGACCCCGGCCGTCATGGGCTGCAGCGAGACCGGCGGCGAGGTCTGGACCCGCGAGACCGGTCTGGACGCCCTGGAGCTGGGTGACGAGGCGATTGTCGATGTCAAAGACTTCTCACTGTCGGGCCGCGCCATGCGCAACGTCCGCCAGATGGTGAAGCGCATCGAGCGCAACGGCTACACCACCAAGGTCCGCCGGGTGAGCGAGCTCACCGAGCTGGAGCTGGAGCAGGTCCGCGGCGCCGCGGACGCGTGGCGCGGCACCGACACCGAGCGCGGCTTCTCCATGGCCCTGGGCCGCGTCGGCGACCCGGGCGACGGGGACTGCTTCATCGCCACCGCCCACCGCGTGGAGGAGGGCGACACCAGCCCGTTCGGGGACCTGAAGGCCGTACTGCACTTCGTCCCGTGGGGCAGCGACGGCATGTCGCTGGAGCTGATGCGCCGCGACCGCGCCGCCGACCCCGGCATGAACGAGCTGCTGATCGTGGCCTCGCTGGAGGCCGCTCCCGCGCTGAAGATCGAGAAGGTCTCGCTGAACTTCGCGATGTTCCGCTCGGCGCTGGCCCGCGGCGAGAAGATCGGCGCCGGACCGGTGCTGCGGATGTGGCGCGGCCTGCTGGTGTTCCTGTCGCGCTGGTTCCAGATCGAGTCGCTGTACAAGTTCAACGCGAAGTTCCGCCCGCGCTGGGAGCCCCGCTTCGTGGTCTTCCGGCAGACCCGCGACCTGCCCCGCATCGGCTTCGCGGCGATGCAGGCCGAGGGCTTCGTGACGCTGGCCCTCCCCCGGCTGTTCGCCAGCCGGCGCCGCCCCAAGCCGGTCCGCACCTGCGCCCACAACCACGTCGTGGCGAAGGTGCCGGCCCAGGCGGAACGCGAGTGCCAGGCGGCCTGACCGCGCCCCGGCCCGGCGCGCGGCGCGTGCGCACCCGGACCCGGGCCAGGACCCGGGCCGTGACCCAGAACGGCCCCCGCCCCCGAACGGGCGGGGGCCGTCCCGCATCCCGGCCCGGCCCTCCCGGCCAGGGCACGGGCCCTACCCTGGAACGTATGAACACGAACCACGGGGCCACCGCCAGGGGCCGGGTGACAGGCCTGCCGGAGTGGGACCGCTGCGGGGTCATGGGCGTCGTCAACGTCACCCCCGACTCCTTCTCCGACGGGGGCCGCTGGTTCGACACCACCGCGGCCGTCAAGCGCGGCCTCGACCTCGTCGCACAGGGCGCCGACCTCGTCGACGTCGGCGGCGAGTCCACCCGGCCCGGCGCCTCGCGCGTCGACGCCGAGGAGGAGCTGCGCCGGGTCGTGCCCGTGGTGCGCGGACTGGCCTCCGAGGGCGTGGCCGTCTCCGTCGACACCATGCGGGCCCAGGTCGCCGCCCGGGCCGTCGAGGCCGGGGCGGTGCTGGTCAACGACGTCAGCGGCGGGCTCGCCGACCCCGGCATGATCCCGGCCGTCGCGGCCGCCGAGGTGCCGTTCGTGGTCATGCACTGGCGCGGTTTCAGCGCCGGCATGAACGGCCTGGCCGTGTACGGGGACGTGGTCGCCGAGGTCACCGCCGAGCTGCGCGAGCGGATCGACGCGGTCGTGGCCGGCGGGATCGCCCCCGAGCGGCTCGTCGTCGACCCGGGCCTCGGCTTCGCGAAGAACGCCGAACACGACCTGGCCCTGGTGGCCCACCTGCGCGAGCTGCGGGCTCTCGGCTTCCCGCTGCTGGTCGCCGCCTCGCGGAAGCGTTTCCTCGGCCGGGTCCTGGCCGGCGCCGACGGCGCGGCCCCGCCGCCCGCCCGCGAGCGGGACGCCGCCACGGCCGCCGTCTCCGCCATCGCCGCCCACCAGGGCGCCTGGGCCGTACGCGTGCACGAGGTACGGGCGACCGCGGACGCGGTTCGGGTGGCCCGTGCGGTGGAAGGGGCACTGTGATCCGTCGTACCGACAAGGAAGGGGCACGGTGAGCCGTACCGACATCGAAGCCGTCGAAGAGGTCAACACGGCCTTCTACGAGGCCATGGAGCAGGGGGACTTCGACTCACTGTCGGCGCTCTGGCTCGAGGACGAGATCTCCTGCGTGCACCCCGGCTGGCCGGTGCTGTCGGGGCGCGGCGAAGTGCTCCGCTCGTACGCCCTGATCATGTCCCACACCGAGTACATCCAGTTCTTCCTCACCGACACCAAGGTGGCCGTCATAGGCGACACCGCGCTGGTGACCTGTACCGAGAACATCCTCAGCGGCGGGCCTGCCGAGGACGGCGGCGAGCTGGGCCCGCTGGTCGGGCAGCTGGTCGTCGCCACGAATGTGTTCCGTCGCACATCCGAGGGCTGGCGGCTCTGGTCCCACCACGGTTCACCGGTCCTTACGGACTCCGAAGATGAGGACGAAGAGGACTCTGCCTGACCCCAAGGGCGGGGACGAAGGTTTATCGCAGGTAAATTCGAAGGTGGACGACGCCGACCGCACTCGGCGTAGGCCCATGGCCCCGGGGAGCCCCGGGACCGGAAGCACCTACGAAAGCAGGAGTGATTCGCGTGGATCGTGTCGCGCTGCGCGGCCTCAAGGCTCGCGGGCACCACGGCGTCTTCCCCCGGGAACGCGAAGAAGGCCAGACCTTCATCGTCGACCTGGTGCTGCACCTCGACACCCGACCCGCGGCGGCCGGTGACGACCTGGCTAAGACCGTGCACTACGGGGTAGTCGCGGAGGAAGTCGTCGACGTGGTCCAGGGAGAGCCCGTGGACCTGATCGAGACCCTCGCCGAGCGGATCGCCCAGCAGTGCCTCAAGCACGAAGCGGTGGCACAGGTGGAGGTCATCGTCCACAAGCCGGACGCGCCCATCACCGTCCCCTTCGACGACGTGACCATCACGATCACCCGGAGCCGCGCATGAACAACGGACTGAACGCCCAGAGCGACCCCACCGTCCAGCCGGTGCCCGCTTCCGTCGTCGAGACGGTCGACGCGGCGGACGTCACCCTGTCCAACCCGAAATGGGCCGTCGTCGCGCTGGGCGCGAACCTCGGCAACCGGCTGGAGACCCTCCAGGGCGCCATCGACGCCCTCGGGGACACCCCCGGCCTGCGGGTCAAGGCCGTCTCCCCCGTCTACGAGACCGAGCCGTGGGGCGTCGAGACCGGCTCGCAGCCCTCGTACCTCAACGCGGTCCTCGCGGTGAAGACCACCCTCCCGCCGTCCTCGCTCCTGGAGCGCGGGCACGCCATCGAGGAGGCCTTCGACCGCGTCCGCGAGGAGCGCTGGGGTCCCCGCACCATCGACGTCGACATCGTCGCGTACGCCGACGTGGTCTCCGACGACCCCGTCCTCACCCTCCCGCACCCGCGGGCCCACCAGCGGGCCTTCGTACTGGCCCCCTGGCACGACATCGACCCCGAGGCCCAGCTCCCGGGCCACGGCGCGGTCTCCGCGCTGTTGGCCGGAATCGGCCTGACCGGGGTCACGCCGCGCCCGGACCTGGAACTCCACCTCCCTGAGTAGTCGTTAGCCTGTTCACTGCTGACGAATCGCTCAGAAAGCGGGGAACGGGTACGTGAAGCAACTGAGGCCGGCGGTCCTGGCGGGCATCTTCGCGGTCGCCGGCGTGCTGTCCTGGGCGGGAGCCCGGCTGTGGAACGCGTACGGCACGCTGCCGGGCGTCCCGCTGGCGGCCCCGATCGTCCTCGCGGTCATCGCGGTGGTCCTCTTCGCGACGGCCCTGTCGATGCGCGGCCGGCTCAAGGCCCAGCGTGAGCGCCGCCCGGGGGCCAAGGGCGTGGAGCCGCTGATGGCGGCCCGCGCGGTGGTCTTCGGGCAGGCCAGCGCCCTGGTGGCGGCGCTGGTGGCGGGCATGTACGGCGGCGTCGGCGTCTTCCTGCTGACGGACGCCATGGAGGTGCCCGCCCGCCGCGACCAGGCCTGGTACGCGGGCGGCTCGGTCCTGGCGGGCGCGGCCGTCATCGCCGCGGCCCTCTTCCTGGAACACGTCCTGAAACTCCCCGAGGACGACGACACCCCCGAGGCCCCGGCCCGCGCCTGACTCAGCCGGCCGCGGGGGCCTTCGTACGGATCTCTCCGAGCGGGACGCAGTTCGTGTCGGACGCCGCCCCGGTCCTCGTCTCGCACAGCCGGGCCTGGGACAGGTCCGCGCCCTCCGGCACGCTCTGCCAGGCGCGCGTCCAGTAGGGGGTGTCCGCCTTCAGGTCCCCGAACTGCTTGTACGTCCCCGTGCCGAAGTCGTCCGCGCGCATCTCCTCGGCGGTGAAGTAGTTGGTCCCGTCGTCCATCCCGCCGCATCCGACCCGGCTGTCCTTGGCCTGCGCCGCCTCGCAGCCCGGATACCGCACGACCCAGTAGGCCTTCGGGTGGGGCGCCTTCAACGGCCTGCCCGGCTCCCCGGCGACCTTCAGCAGCAGCTGTACGTGGGTCAGGCCCTTCGGCGCCGGATCCTGCGGCGCGTCGGGGCTGAGCCACGCATCGGCGATCTGCACGGTATGCGGGTAGTTCCCCTGCCGTACCGAGAGCACCGGCCCCCGGGCCTCGAAGCCGGCAGCCGCCGAGGAGGCCGCAGACGGGGACGCCGAGGCCGCGTGCGGGGCAGGAGCCCCCTCGGCCGGGGCGGACCCGCCCCCTTCCGCCGGGCCTCCACAGGCGACCAGGGCAGCGCCGCAGGCCACCGCCAGGGTGCCCCTCGTCCACCGGACCGGATTCTTACGCGCGCGGGCCATCGGCCGACTCCCCCAGGACAGGGCCGCCCTCTGCGGGCGGCCCATGCTGATCATCAGGGGAACAGACTAGCGAGCGATGATCAGGCTCATCGCTTCGCTGCGGGTCGCCGGGGCGCGGAGCTGGCCGCGGACCGCCGAGGTGATGGTCTTGGCTCCCGGCTTGCGGATGCCGCGGACCGACATGCACATGTGTTCGGCCTCGATCACGACGATCGCCCCGCGGGCTTCGAGGATCTCCATGAGGGAGTCGGCTATCTGCGTAGTGAGACGTTCCTGCACCTGGGGGCGGCGAGCGTAGACGTCGACGAGACGCGCCAGCTTCGACAGACCGGTGATCTTGCCGCTGTCCGCGGGGATGTAGCCGACGTGGGCGACACCGTGGAACGGAAGCAGGTGATGCTCGCACAGAGAGACGATTTCGATGTCCTTCACCAGGACCAGCTCGTCGTGTCCCAGGTCGAAGGTCGTCGTCAGGACGTCCTCGGGCTTCTGGCGCAGGCCGGCCAGGATCTCCCGGTACGCCCGCGCCACCCGCGCCGGGGTCTCCAGGAGGCCCTCGCGGTCCGGGTCCTCGCCGACCGCGATCAGGAGCTCCCGGACGGCCGCCTCGGCGCGCTTCTCGTCGAACTCGCCGATCGTGCCCTCGCCACCGGTCAGGGTCACTGGGTCGGTCATCTCTTCCTCGTTCCTGTCTGCGCACTCGCGGGCATGTGAAAGTGCCGCGCCCCCCAGGCTAGAACCTGGGGGGCGCGGCATCCATTCCGGGACTGGTGGGGCCTCTGATCAGGCCTCCGGGCGCTCCTCCGGGGAGTGCTCCGGGTCCTTCTCGACCGACACGGCCGGCGAGCTCGCCGCCGAAGTGCCGTTCGCGGAGTTCGTCAGCTGGAGCTCCTTGGGAGAGAGCACCGGCGGACGGGTGGAGGGGGTGCGGCGGGAGGAGCCGGTCCACGCGGGGCGGGCCGGGCGCTTCACGATGGTGGAGAAGATCTCGGCGATCTGCTCCTTGTTCAGCGTTTCCTTCTCCAGCAGCGCGAGGACGAGGTTGTCGAGGACGTCGCGGTTCTCGACCAGGATCTCCCAGGCCTCGTTGTGCGCGGTCTCGATGAGCTTCTTGACCTCTTCGTCGACCAGTGCCGCGACCTCTTCCGAGTAGTCCCGCGGGTGCGACATCTCGCGGCCCAGGAACGGCTCGGTGTTGTCGCCGCCGAACTTGATCGCGCCCAGACGCTCGGTCATGCCGTACTGCGTGACCATCGCGCGGGCCGTGGCGGTGGCCTTCTCGATGTCGTTCGCCGCGCCCGTGGTCGGGTCGTGGAAGACCAGCTCCTCGGCCGCGCGCCCGCCCAGCATGTACGCCAGCTGGTCGAGCATCTCGTTGCGCGTGGTCGAGTACTTGTCCTCGTCGGGCAGGACCATGGTGTAACCCAGGGCCCGGCCGCGGGACAGGATCGTGATCTTGTG
Source organism: Streptomyces sp. NPDC028314 (assembly GCF_055565795.1). Classification (NCBI taxonomy): domain Bacteria; kingdom Bacillati; phylum Actinomycetota; class Actinomycetes; order Kitasatosporales; family Streptomycetaceae; genus Streptomyces; species Streptomyces sp. NPDC028314. Next base: position 676,410 of record NZ_JBVHTP010000002.1, on the reverse strand, counting down.
GACCGGGTCGGAGTTCGGGGAGGCCGCCGCGACCAGGGCGTGTCCGCCCTCGTGGTACGCGGTGATCTTCTTTTCCCGGTCCGACATGATCCGGGTCCGCTTCTGCGGGCCCGCCACGACACGGTCGATCGCCTCGTCCAGGGCGTGGTTGTCGATCAGCTTCCGGTCCGAGCGGGCCGTGAGCAGCGCGGCCTCGTTCAGGACGTTGGACAGATCGGCACCCGTGAAGCCGGGCGTGCGACGGGCGACGGCACCCAGGTCGACGTCCGGGGCGACCGGCTTGCCCTTCTGGTGGACCTTGAGGATCTCCAGACGGCCCTGCATGTCGGGACGGTCGACCGCGATCTGCCGGTCGAAGCGGCCCGGGCGCAGGAGCGCCGGGTCGAGGATGTCCGGACGGTTCGTGGCGGCGATCAGGATGACGCCGCCCTTCACGTCGAAGCCGTCCATCTCGACGAGCAGCTGGTTGAGGGTCTGCTCGCGCTCGTCGTGACCGCCGCCGAGGCCCGCACCGCGGTGCCGGCCGACCGCGTCGATCTCGTCGACGAAGACGATCGCCGGAGCGTTGGCCTTGGCCTGTTCGAACAGGTCGCGGACACGCGAGGCACCGACACCGACGAACATCTCGACGAAGTCGGAACCGGAGATCGAGTAGAAGGGAACACCGGCCTCGCCCGCCACGGCACGCGCGAGCAGGGTCTTGCCGGTGCCGGGCGGGCCGTAGAGCAGCACGCCCTTGGGGATCTTGGCGCCGACGGCCTGGAACTTCGCCGGCTCCTGGAGGAACTCCTTGATCTCGTGGAGCTCCTCGACGGCCTCGTCCGCGCCCGCGACATCGGCGAACGTCGTCTTCGGGGTGTCCTTGGTGATGAGCTTGGCCTTGGACTTCCCGAAGTTCATCACCCGGGAGCCGCCGCCCTGCATCTGATTCATCAGGAACAGGAAGACGACGACGATGAGGACGAAGGGCAGCAGCGAGAGCAGCACGCTGAGGAACGGGCTGGTCTTGTCCGGCGAGACGGTGTAACCGTCCGGGATCTGACCGGCCTCGAACTTGGTCTGGAGGTTCTGGGCGAGTTGGACGCCCTGGTCCCCGATGTAGTTGGCCTGGAACTTGGTGCCGTCGTTGTCGCCGAGCTTCTGGTCCTTCTTCAGCTCGATCTTGATCATCTGGCTGTCACCGGTGGTGAGCTTGGCGCTCTCCACCTGGCCACTGTTGATCGCCTTGATGACCTCGCTGGTCTCCACCGACTTGTAGCCGCCGCCGGAGCCGACGACGTTCATCAACACGACCACGGCGAGGACGGCCAGCACGATCCACATGACCGGCCCACGGAAGTATCGCTTCACGTCCATCCATACGGGGCGCTAGGCACCCCGTCCCTCCTGCCCGTAGGTAAATGCTGCTGTGAGTAAAGACTGTTCTTCGGAATGTACCCCTGTATTGTCACCCGCGGCCTCGTGGGACGGCTGACAGACCCGCCTTCCCCTGCTCCAACGGCGGGAATCGCTCCCAGGTTCCCCAGGTTTCCCTGTCGGTCGCCCGGATGCGGGGCGGGGGCCACTTCGGTGAGCGGCCGGGTTCAGCCGCCGTACACGTGCGGGGCGAGCGTGCCGACGAACGGCAGGTTGCGGTACTTCTCCGCGTAGTCGAGGCCGTAGCCGACGACGAACTCGTTCGGGATGTCGAAGCCGACCCACCGGACGTCGATCGCGACCTTCGCGGCTTCGGGCTTGCGCAGCAGCGTGACGACCTCGAGGGAGGCCGGCTCGCGGGAGCCCAGGTTCGACAGCAGCCAGGACAGCGTCAGGCCCGAGTCGATGATGTCCTCGACGATCAGGACGTGCTTGCCCTTGATGTCGGTGTCCAGGTCCTTGAGGATCCGGACCACGCCCGAGGACTGGGTCCCGGCGCCGTAGGAGGACACCGCCATCCAGTCCATGGTGAGCGGGGTGGACAAGGCGCGCGCCAGGTCCGCCATCACCATCACTGCGCCCTTGAGGACGCCGACGATGAGCAGGTCCTTGCCCGCGTACTCCGCGTCGATCTTCGCGGCCAGCTCGGCCAGCTTCGCGTCGATCTCTTCCTTGGTGATGAGCACCGACTCGAGGTCGGCGCCCATGTCCTTCTCGTCCACCCGCATCACTTTCGTTGTCGGCCGGGACTCCGGAGGGGGTGCCCCCGGAGGACTCAGCCGCGTTTCAGCACCAATCAGCCCTGCCGGATGACAAGTCTGCCACCCTGCCGCTGGGCCTCGACCCGGCCGGGCAGGTTGATGGCGCCCTGACCGCGCCATCCGGTGATGAGGCGGTCCACTTCCTCGATGTGACGGGCGAAGAGCGAGCCTGCGGGGGAGCCGGCGGCGACCACGGCCCTGCGCAGGACGCGGCGGCGGACGGCGGGGGGCAGCGCGTACAGCTTCGCGCACTCCAGCCGGCCGTCCTCGTCGCGTACGCCTGCTTCCGCGTCGGCGGCCCAGGAGTCCAGGGCGTCGGCGTCGTCCCGGGAGAGCTGTGCGGTGCGGGCGAGCGCCTCCACGACCCCCTTGCCGAGCGCCTTCTCCAGGGCGGGCAGTCCCTCGTGGCGCAGCCGGGAGCGGGTGTAGGCGGGGTCGATGTTGTGCGGGTCCTCCCAGACGGGGAGGGACTGGACCATGCAGGCCTTGCGCGCGGTCTGCCGGTCGATCTGCAGGAAGGGGCGGCGGTAGCGGTTGGTGCGGCCGGGGCCTCCGGAGACCTCGGCCATGCCGGAGAGCGAGCGGATGCCGGAGCCGCGGGCGAGGCCCAGCAGGACGGTTTCGGCTTGATCGTCCCGGGTGTGGCCGAGCAGCACGGCGGCGGCTCCCAGCCGGTCGGCGGCCTCGTCCAGGGCGCCGTAGCGGGCGTCGCGGGCGGCGGCCTCGGGTCCGCCGTCGCGGCCGACGCGCACGGCGACGGACTCCACCGGGTCGAGGCGGAGCGCGGTCATGCGGGTGACGACCTCGGCGGCGCGCAGGTCGGAGCCGGCCTGGAGTCCGTGGTCGACGGTGATGCCGCCGGCCCGGATGCCGAGCTTGGGGGCTTCGAAGGCGAGGGCGGAGGCGAGGGCCATGGAGTCGGCGCCGCCGGAGCAGGCGACGAGGACGAGCGGCGGGGTGCCTCCTGCGGCGGGCGCGGGGATGCGGCCCCGGGCGGTGCCGCGGCCGGCGGGGCGGCCGTTCGCCTTGAGTTCGGCGTCGGTCGGTTCGGTGAGGTCGGTGAGGACGTCGTGGAGTACGCGGCGGACCGCCAGGCGTATCGCCGCGACCGCAGGATGGGGACCCATGTCCGGTGCCCTTCGTGGAGTTCGGATGCCTCGGAGGCGTTGGGGTGGTGCGCAGGGGTGTCGTTCGGTGCTGCCCGGTACCCGACGGGGGATCCCCGCGAGGAGCCCCGGAGGATGCCGGTTGTCACTCAGAGTGCGTCGATGGTGACAGAACCGAGCCGTTCCCCGAGCATCGCACGCCCTTCCACGGCCCACGGTCCCTCGGACGGGTGATGCTGCTTCCCCCAACGAGACAAGTTCAAGCCCCCTGAGTCACTCCGATTCGCTCCCCTCGCTCCCCTTTCGGTGCACTCGGGCCACCCAGTCCGCGGGCTTGGCGATCTCCGCCTTGGTGGGCAGCGTGTTCGGTGAGGTCCAGACCCGGTTGAAGCCGTCCATGCCGACCTGGCCGACGACGGCCCGTACGAAGCGCTCGCCGTCACGGTACTGGCGGAGCTTGGCGTCCAGGCCCAGCAGCTTGCGCAGCGCGGCGTCGAGCCGGCCCGCACCGCTGGCCCTGCGCTGCTGGAACTTCTCCCGGATCTCGGCCACCGAGGGCACCACCTCGGGCCCGACCCCGTCCATGACGAAGTCGGCGTGTCCCTCCAGGAGGGACATGACGGCGGTGAGCCGGCTGAGCACCTCGCGCTGCTCGGGCGTCTGTACGAGCTCGACGAGCGAGCGGCCCTCCTCGCCCTGTTCGGCGTCGGGGCGGGCGCCCGCGAAGGACTGGGCGGCCTCGCGGAGCCGTTCCAGCACGTTCATCGGGTCCAGTTCGGTGGCGCCGAGAAACGTCTGGATTTCGCCCTCCAGGTGGGCGCGGAGCCACGGGACGGCCGTGAACTGCGTACGGTGCGTCTCCTCGTGCAGGCAGACCCACAGCCGGAAGTCGTGCGGGTTCACCTCCAGCTCGCGCTCCACGTGCACGATGTTCGGCGCGACGAGCAGCAGCCGGCCGCCGCCCGCGGCCGAGCCCGGCAGGTCGAGGGTGGAGGGCGCGAAGGTCTCGTACTGGCCGAGCACCCGGGAGGCCAGGAAGCTGAGCAGCATGCCCAGCTCGACGCCGGTGACCTTGCCGCCGACCGCGCCGAACACGGAGGCGCCGGGGGTGCCGGCGCGGCGGTCCTGCATCTTGCCGAGCAGCGGGCCCAGCAGCTCGCGGAAGCCGGCCACGTTGGCCTTGACCCAGCCGGCCCGGTCGACGACGAGGACGGGGGTGTCGTGGACCTCGGTGCCTTCGGGCAGCATCCGGGTGAACTCGCGCACGTGCTGTTCGGAGGTCCTGGCGTGCCGGCGCAGTTCCGCCACCACGGCCCGGGCCTCTTCGCGGCTGACCTCGGGACCCGGCCGCACCAGCCGGGTCGCGGTCGCCACCGCGAGGTTCCAGTCGACCATCTCCGCACCACCGATGCTCGTCATGCGTCAACCGTACGTGGACCCGCGCCGCGGCGGATCCCCCCGGAGGAGGCCGTCACCACTACGGGGCGGTGGCCACGGCGGCGGCCAGCTTGTCCAGCCCCTTCTCGGCGGCGGGTGCGTCGACGCTGTTCGCGGTCAGGAACGCGAAGGCGAGCAGCCGCCCGGACGGGTCGACGACGGTCCCGGCCAGGGCGTTCACCTGGCTGAGCGTGCCGGTCTTGGCCCGTACGAGGCCTGCGGCCGGGGAGCTGCCGGCGTTGCGGTTGCGCAGGGTCCCGGTGAAGCCGGCGACGGGCAGTCCGGTGAGGACCGGCCGCAGCTCGGGCCGCTGGGGGTCGGCGGCCTTGGCCAGCAGGCCGGTCAGGAGCGAGGTGCTGAGCTTGTCGGCGCGGCCCAGGCCGCTGCCGTCCGCGAAGCGGGCGCCCGCGACGTCCAGGCCGAGGGAGGCCAGCTTCGCGGAGACGGCCTTCTCGGCGCCCTCGAAGCTGGCGGGCTGTCCGGCGGCGAGGGCGGTCTGGCGGGCGAGGGCCTCGGCGATGTCGTTGTCGCTGTTGGTCAGCATCCGCTCGACGAGCCCCTGGAGCGGGGTGGACAGGGTGGTGGCCAGCGGCTGGGCTCCGGCGGGCGCCTTGGCCCGGGCGGGGTCGCCGGTGACCTTGATGCCGCGTTCCTTGAGCAGGGCGGCGAAGGCGCGGGCGGTGTCCTTGGCGGGGTCCTCGCTGCGTTCGACCGGCCCCGAGACGGACTCGTCGGGGCGGCCCTCGTCGGCCATGAGGGCGGTCAGGGGCGCGATGTTGGGGTTCTCGCCGATCGGGTGGCGGGCCGGGCCGGTGTAGAGGGAGTCGTCGTAGCCGAGGCCGACCGTGTCCGTGCCGGCGGCCTTGAGGGCCTGGGCGGTGTCGGCGGCCAGCGCGACGAGGCTGCCGCCGGAGCCGGCCGGGGCCTTCTTGCGGGCGGTGAGGGAGGGGTCGCCGCCGCCGACCAGGACGATCTGCCCGGGTCCCGCGCCGGGGGCCACGGTGGTGCGGATGCGGTGCTCGGGGCCCAGGGCGGCCAGGGCGGCCGTGGCGGTGGCGATCTTGATGGTGGACGCGGGGGTCATGGCCTCGCGCGGCCGGGACTCGAAGAGCACCTGGCCGGTGGCGGTGTCCACGACGGAGGCGGTGCGCAGGTTCCCCAGCGCGGGATCGGCCAGCAGGGGTTCCAGCGCCCCGGCCAGCCCGGGGCTGCCGGCGGGCACCTGCCGGGCGGCCTGTCCCGAGACCTGGCCGACCCCGGCCAGTACCCCGGGCGCGCTCGGCGCGGCCTGCGGGAGGCCGCCGGCCGCGTGATCTGCGCCACCCGTAAGGCTCCAGGAGGCGGCCCTGTCCCGCTCGGCCTTACGCTGGCCGGAGTCCCAAGGCCCGGCGGCGGACACCGTCGCCACCGAGAGGGCGAGGCCGGCGACGGCCGACCCCGCGATGAGCTGCCACGTTTTGACCAATGGCACCTCGGACCAGCCCCTTTCGCGATCACACATATGCGTGAGGGACACTTAACCACTGCGTCTTGCCGCGAGCATGGCACCCCACCCGGCAGGGCTGGGCGGGCCGCGCACGCAGGTGAACGACGCAGTCTCGAAGCAATGAAGCTGATCATGGAGGAGCAGGACGTGGAGTTCGACGTCACCATCGAGATCCCCAAGGGTTCGCGGAACAAGTACGAGGTGGACCACGAGACCGGCCGGATCCGTCTGGACCGTCGCCTCTTCACCTCGACCAGCTACCCGGCCGACTACGGCTTCGTCGAGAACACCCTCGGCGAGGACGGCGACCCGCTGGACGCGCTGGTCATCCTTGACGAGCCGACCTTCCCGGGCTGCCTGATCAAGTGCCGCGCCATCGGCATGTTCCGCATGACGGACGAGGCGGGCGGCGACGACAAGCTGCTGTGCGTGCCGGCCTCGGACCCGCGTGTCGAGCACCTGCGCGACATCCACCACGTCTCCGAGTTCGACCGCCTGGAGATCCAGCACTTCTTCGAGGTCTACAAGGACCTGGAGCCGGGCAAGTCCGTCGAGGGCGCGAACTGGGTCGGCCGCACCGAGGCCGAGGCCGAGATCGAGGCCTCGTACAAGCGCCTGGAGGCGCAGGGCGGCCACCACTGAGCTCCGCTCGGTGAAGGGCAGGCGGGACACCGTCCCGCCCCTGTGACACCGCGGGCGGCACCCCCTTCGCCGGGGGTGCCGCCCGCTGTCGTCTCCGGGCCGGGGTTCCGTCGGCGATCCGTCGGGAGTTCCGCCGGGAGGTCCCCTTTCGCCGTGGATCGGTGTGTTCCGCATACTGATACCCGGGCTGTCGGACTGGAGGACGTGTGGCGGAGGGCGAGGGCGCCGGGTCAGAGGACCGGAAGCCGAAATCCGACGAGGCACACAGCGCCTTCACGACGCCGCCCGGGATGGCGGCGGAGGCTCCGGAGGAGGAGCAGCCGACCTCCGAGTTCGCCGTTCCCGACGGGCTGGCGGCCGTGCCCGTGGAGCCCGAGGGGTCCGCGTTCGCCACCCCGCACACCTACAGCGCCGCGCACTCCCCGCCGGCCTACACCCCCGGCCAGGGCTTCCCGGTGTCCCGGATGAAGGAATCCCCCTGGCAGGACCGGATGCGCACGATGCTGCGCATGCCGGTGGACGTACGGCCCGTACCGGAGCCCATGCAGCGGCTGAGCGAGTCCGGGCCCGCCGTGGGCCGCGTACTGGACCTCACGCTGCGCATCGGCGAGCTGCTGCTGGCCGGCGGCGAGGGGGCCGAGGACGTCGAGGCGGCGATGTTCGCCGTGGCCCGCAGCTACGGGCTGGACCGCTGCGAGCCGACCGTCACGTTCACCATGCTGTCCGTCACCCATCAGCCCTCCCTGGTGGACGACCCGGTCTCGGCGAACCGGACCGTGCGCCGCCGCGGCACCGACTACAACCGCCTCGCGGCCGTCTTCCGCCTGGTGGACGACATCAGCGCCCCCGAGATCGAGGTCTCGCTGGAGGAGGCCTACCGGCGCCTCGCGGAGATCCGCCGCAACCGGCACCCGTACCCCGGCTGGATGCTGACGGCGGCCGCCGGGCTGCTCGCCGGGGCGGCCTCCACCCTGGTCGGCGGCGGGGTGCTCGTGTTCCTCGCCGCCGCCGTCGGGGCGGTCCTGGGCGACCGGCTGGCCTGGCTGTGCGCCGGGCGCGGGCTGCCGGAGTTCTACCAGTTCGTGGTCGCCGCGATGCCGCCCGCGGCGATAGGCGTGGCGCTGAAGCTGGCCGAGATCGACGTCAAGGCGTCCGCGGTGATCACCGGCGGGCTGTTCGCGCTGCTGCCCGGGCGGGCCCTGGTGGCGGCCGTGCAGGACGGGCTGACCGGCTACTACATCACCGCGTCGGCCCGGCTGCTGGAGGTCATGTACCTCTTCATCGGCATCATCATGGGCGTGCTGGTCGTGCTGTACATCGGCCTCCAGCTCGACGCCCAGCCCAATCCCGACGAGGTCCTCCAGATCACGCAGCGGCCGCTGATCCAGATCGCGGCTTCGATGGTGCTGGTCTTCACCTTCGCGATCCTGCTCCAGCAGGAACGTTCCACCGTGCTGATCGTGACGCTGAACGGCGCGATCGCCTGGGTGACGTACGGGGCCCTGCACTACGCGGGCCGGATCCCGCCGGTGCCGTCCACGGCCATCGCGGCCGGGATCGTCGGCCTCTTCGGGCAGCTCTTCTCGCGCTACCGCTTCGCCTCCGCGCTGCCGTACACGACCGCCGCCATCGGCCCGCTGCTGCCGGGCTCGGCGACCTACTACGGGCTGCTGCTGATCGCCGAGAACCGGCTGAACGAGGGGCTCGGCTCGCTGGTGAACGCCGCGGCGATCGCGCTGGCCATCGCGATCGGCGTGAACCTCGGGTCGGAGACCTCCAGGCTGTTCATGCGCATCCCGGGCGCCGCCAGCGCCGCCAACCGCCGCGCGGCGAAGCGCACCCGCGGCTTCTGAGCCGCCTGGCCGCCGCCTGACGCGCGTACGCCCCGTGGACCGGATCCGGTCCACGGGGCGTACGTACGGGGCTGAGCGGCGGAACTAGCGCTTCGCGTGGCGGCCGCGCTGGCCCGGGGTCTGCTGGTCGTCCACCGCGCCGGCCTCGGCCGGGGCCGCGGCGGCGGCCGCCGCCTTCTCCTTGCGGGCCTTCAGGACCTCGAAGATCACCGGGATCAGGGAGAGCAGGACGATCAGGACGAGGATCGACTCGACGTTTTCCTTGATGAACTCGATCTGGCCGAGCCAGTAGCCGGCGGCGGTGATGCCCGCGCCCCAGCCGATGCCGCCGATGACGTTGTACGTCAGGAAGGTGCGGTACTTCATCGAACCGGCGCCCGCGACCATCGGGGCGAAGGTGCGGATGATCGGCACGAAACGGGCGAGCACGATGGCCTTCGGGCCGTGCTTGTCCATGAATTCGTGCGCCTTGTCCAGGTTCTCCCGGTTGAAGAGCTTGGAGTTGGGCCGGTTGAACAGCTTCGGCCCGAAGAACTTGCCGATCATGTAACCGACCTGGTCACCGAGGATCGCGGCGGCCACGATCAGCGTGCAGACCAGCCAGAGCGGCTGCTTGATGTACTCGCCGTTCGCGACCAGCAGACCCGCCGTGAACAGCAGGGAGTCGCCGGGCAGGAAGGCGAAGAGTCCCGATTCGGCGAAGACGATGACCAGGATCCCGATCAGGCCGAAATGCGAGATCAGATAGTCCGGGGACAGCCACTGAGGGCCGAGCGCAAGCGTGTACACGAGTTCCGGGCTCTCCTGGATCGGGGGGTGTCCGCGGGGGTGCGGGGCAGGACGGGTGGTTCCAATTATGAACGCACACGGCCCCCGCCGGGTTCCAGGTCCCGGCGGGGGCCGTGCGGGGAACTTCTCCGGTCCTCGCGGCTACACCTTCCGGATCGCGTTGGCCGTGATCGCGTCCCGCAGGTGCTCGGCCAGACCGGGCCGCATGGAGTCGTAGAAGGCCTTGAAGCGCTCGTCGGCCACGTACATCTCGCCGAGGCAGGTGTGGACCTCGTACGTGCAGTCGTAGAACCACGTGCCGATGTGCCGGCGGTGCTCCTCCGCCATGTCCATCGCGCGCTCGCCGTCGGCGGCCTCGCCGGCGTCCATGAGGGCCGAGTAGCGCGCTCCCCAGTCCGCGGCCTGGTCCTGCATGAGCTTCCAGTCGTCCTTGGTGTACGTGGCCGCCCGGCGCTGCGACTCCGCGTAGCTGTCGGTGCCGCCCCAGCGCCGCTCGGCCTCCTCCGCGTACTGCTCGGGGTCCTTGTCCCCGAACACCTCGAACCTCTCCTCGGGCGTGAGGTTGATGCCCATCTTCTTCGCCTCCATGGCGTGCTCAACGGCCTTGGCCATCTGCTGGAGCCGGGCGATCCGGTCGGTCAGGAGGGCGTGCTGCCGGCGCAGGTGCTCCCTCGGGTCCGATTCCGGATCGTCCAGCAGGACCGCGACCTCTTCGAGCGGGAAGCCGAGCTCCCGGTAGAACAGGATCCGCTGCAGCCGGTCGAGGTCGGCGTCGTCGTACCGCCGGTGTCCCGCGTGGCTGCGGCCGCTCGGGGAGAGCAGCCCGATCTCGTCGTAGTGGTGCAGGGTGCGCACCGTGACTCCGGCGAATCCGGCGACCTGGCCCACTGAGTAGCCCATCGTTTCCGCTCCTCTGGTTGGGTACGCCCTTCACTGTGGGCCCTCACGCCGCGTGAGGTGCAAGCCCGGAGCGGGCCCGGGCGGCTACGCCGTCTGCCAGGTCTCCCCGTTCGCCAGGGCGACCAGCTCGAAGGCCGTCTTCCCGTCCAGGGACTCGCGCACGATGTCCGCGTGGCCCGCGTGCCGGGCGTGCTCCTCGACCAGGTGCATGAGCAGCCAGCGCATCGAGACCCGGCCCTCCTCGGGGAACCAGGGCGCCCGCGGCAGCGGGAAGGTGTCGTCCAGGCTCGGTACCTCCCGGATGAACTTCTCCAGCTCGGCGGCGACCTCGTCCCAGAAGGCCAGCAGCTCGGGGATGGAGTCCCCCTCGACCATCCGGAAGCTGTCGGCCCAGGTCTCCTGCGTGCGCTGCTTCTCGTTCGGCTGCTGCTGCGCCATCCGCAGCCAGCCCAGTTCGGTTTCCGAGACGTGCTTGAGCAGCCCGGACAGGGACAGCTCGCTCGCGCTGGGGCGGCCGGCGGCCTGCTCCTCGGTCAGGCCGAGGAGCGAGCGGCGGATGGCGCCGCGCTGGGCCTCCACGAAGGACAGGAGCGCGCCCCGCTCGTCGCCGTGAGCCTCTGCGGGAACGTGAGTGACCATGCTGACCGACCGCCTCTTGTGTCGTGCTTCCTGCTGACGAGAACCACGCTACGGAGGCTTGCGGACAGTTTCCGTCCGCAATGCCGCGGGTCTGCGGAACTCCGGCGAAGGGTCCCGGCGGTCACTGGCCGTCGGGACGGATCACCGGGACCTCCGTGCGGGGCTTCGGCAGGAGGGCCTTGGAGAGGTCCTGCCTGCCCGCGTCGTCGAGGCCGTACATCGCCTCGTAGATGTTGCGGACCGCCGGGCCCGAGGCCCCGGAGCCGGTGCCGCCCTGGGAGATCGTCATCACGATCGAGTAGTCCTCGGTGTACGAGGCGAACCACGACGTCGTCTGCTTGCCCTGGACCTCGGCGGTGCCGGTCTTCGCGTGCATCGGGATCTGCTTCTGCGGCCAGCCGCCGAAGCGCCAGGCGGCGCTGCCGTTCGTGACCACGGCGGCGAGCGCCTCGTCGATGTTGTCGCGGGTCTTCGCGTCCATCGGGAGCCGGCCCTGCTCCTTGGGCGCGATCTCCTTGACCGCGGTGCCGTCGGCGCTGACCACGGCCTTGCCGACGCTGGGCTGGTGCAGGGTGCCGCCGTTGGCGATGGCCGCGTAGACGGAGGCCATCTGGACCGGGGTGACGAGGGTGTCGCCCTGGCCGATCGAGTAGTTGATCGCGTCGCCCTCGCGGAGCTGGTTGCCCTGCCGGCAGTTCTCGTACGCGATCTTCTCGGCGAAGCTGCCGTCCTTCTTGCCGTCCCGGCACCAGGCGGCCTTGTTCGCCTCGAAGAAGTCCTTCTTCCACTGCCGGTCGGGGACCCGGCCGGGGACCTCGTTGGGCAGGTCGATGCCGGTCTGCTTGCCCAGGCCGAACTCGTGGGCCGTCTTGAAGAACCAGTCGTTCGGGTCCTTCTTCGGCTTGATGCCGCCGTCCTTCTTCCACTCCTGGTCCGCGATGCCGTAGTAGACCGTGTCGCAGGAGACTTCGAGGGCCTTGCCGATGGTGATGTCGCCGTAGCCCTGGGACTCGAAGTTGGTGAAGGTCTGGTTGCCGACCGAGTAGGAGCTGGGGCAGCCGTACCGGCCGTTGAAGGGGTATCCGGCGTTCACCGCGGCCGTCGAGGAGACCACCTTGAAGATCGATCCGGGCGCGGCCTGGCCCTGGATCGCGCGGTTCAGCAGCGGGTAGTTGGAGTCCTTCTCGGTGAGGGCCTTGTAGTCCTTGGCGGAGATCCCGCCGACCCAGGCGTTCGGGTCGTAGGTCGGGTTGGAGGCCATCGCGACGATCCGGCCGGTCTTGGCCTCCATGACCACCACGGCGCCCGAGTCGGCCTCGTAGTTGCGGTGCGTGTTCTTGTCGTACGTCTTGCGGGCCTCCAGCATGGCGCTGTTCAGCTCGCGCTCGGCCACCGCCTGCACCCGCGCGTCGATCGAGGTCACGATGTTCGCGCCGGGCTGCGGCTTCACGCTCACGCCCTCCCCGATCACCCGGCCGAGGTTGTCCACCTCGTAGCGGGTGATGCCCGCCTTGCCGCGGAGCTCCTTGTCGTACGTGCGCTCCAGGCCGGAGCGGCCGACCTGGTCGGAGCGCAGGTAGGGCGACTCCGAGCCCTTGGCCTTGGTGATCTCCTCGTCGGTGACCGGCGAGAGGTAGCCCAGCACCTGGGAGGTGTTGGCCTGGTCGGGGGCCGCGTAGCGGCGCAGGGCGGTGGGTTCGGCGGTGATGCCGGGGAACCGCTCCGCGTGCTCGCGTATCTCCAGGACCTGGTCGGTGGTCGCCTCGTCGGTGACGGGGATCGGCTGGTAGGGAGAACCGTTCCAGCAGGGCTTGGGGGTCTTGGCGTCACACAGCCGGACGCTGTCGATCACGTCCTGGGGTTCGAGGCCCAGGACCCCGGCGAGGCGGGTGAGGACGTCCTTGCCCCGGTCCTTCATCTTCGACAGGTCGGTGCGGCTGGCGGAGACCACCATGCGGGTCTCGTTGTCGGCCAGCGGGACCCCTCGGTCGTCGAGGATGGAACCGCGGACGGCGGGCTGGACCACCTGCTGGGTGTGGTTGTTCTTCGCCTCGTCCGTGTACTCCTGGCCGTTGCGTATCTGGAGGTACCAGAGCCGTCCGCCGAGGGTGAGCAGCAGCGAGAAGACCACGATCTGGATGATCACGAGGCGGTTCTGGACCCGCGGGGTCCGCCCGGTCTCCGGAATGTTGGTCAACTCGGCTCTCCCCGGGACGTGCGCGCCTGCAGCTTGCCCGGCCGAGTGTAGAAGGAGCCGCGCCTAGAACGGGAACTGCGACCGCCCGTGCTGTACGGAGATCCACTTCTGGGTGGTGAAGGCCTCCACCGTCGCCTCGCCGTTCAGCCGGCCCAGGCCCGAGGCCTTCTCGCCGCCGAACGCCGCCAGCGGCTCGTCCCCGATGGTGGAGTCGTTGACGTGGATCATCCCGGTCTCGATCCGCTGCGCGAAGCGGACCCCGCGCTCCACGTCCCGGGTGTGCACCGCGCCGCTGAGCCCGTAGGGGGTGGCGTTGGTGAGCCGGACCGCCTCGTCCTCCCCGTCGAAGACCACCAGCAGCGCCACGGGGCCGAAGATCTCCTGGGCCAGCAGCGGGGAGTCCTCGGGCAGGCCGGCGAGCACGGTCGGTTCGACCAGGTTGCCGCGCGTAGATCCGCGTACGAGCGCCTGCGCGCCCGCCTCGACGGCGCGGTCCACGAGGGCGGTGAGGGCGTCGGCCTGGAAGGAGTTGATCAGCGGGCCGATGTGGGTGTCGGCGTCGTGCGGGTCGCCGGTCTTCAGGGCGCGCACCCGGGCGGTGAACTTCTCGGTGAACTCCTGCGCGACGGAGGCGTCGACGAGGATGCGGTTGGCGGCCATGCAGACCTGGCCCTGGTAGACGAACCGGCTGAAGACGGCCGCGTCCACCGCGTAGTCGAGGTCGGCGTCGTCGAGGACGACCAGGGCGCTGTTGCCGCTGAGCTCCAGGACGGTCCGCTTGAAGTGGCGGGCGGCGACCGAGCCGACGTGCCGGCCGACCCGGTCCGAGCCGGCGAAGGAGATGACCTTCGGGACGGGGTGGGTCAGGATGGCGTCGCCTATTTCGGCGATGTCCGTGACCAGGACGTTGAGCAGCCCGGACGGCAGTCCCGCGTCCTCGAAGATCTTGGCGATGACTCCGCCGCCGACGACCGGGGCGTTCTGGTTCGGCTTGATCAGGACGGCGTTGCCGAGGGCCAGGGCCGGGGCGACGGACTTGAGCGTCACCAGGAAGGGGAAGTTGAAGGGGCTGATGACGGCGACGACCCCGACGGGCAGGCGCTGGACGCGGTTCTCCTTGCCCTCGACCGGCGAGGGCAGGATCCGGCCCTCGGGCCGGATGGCCAGCTGGATCGCCTCGCGGATGAACTCCATCGCGAGGTGGACCTCGTACTCGGCCTTGGGACGGGTGCCCCCGAGCTCGTCGATCATCGCCTCGACGATTTCCTTCTGGCGGTCCTCGGTGATCCGCAGGGCGCGCTCCAGGACCGCGCGTCTCGCGTAGGGGCTGGTGGCGGCCCATTCCTTCTGGGCCCGCTCGGCCGCGCGATAGGCCCGGTCCACCTGCTCGACGGTGGCCACGGTGATGGCCGCGAGCTTCTCCCCGTTGTAGGGGTTGACGTCGATGATGTCCCACGAACCGGTGCCGGCCAGCCATTCGCCGTCGATGTACTGGTGAGCCAGGTCGTCGAATATGGACATGCCATCCCTTACTGCGAGCGCGCACCCGTGCGCTGCACCGGAGACCGATCGGTCATCGTCATGCACTGATCAGACGTCATACTACGTGCGGATCAAGACAGTTGGAGCAGTCCGCGCAGGACGTCCCGGGTCTGCCCGGGGTCGGGGCAGTCCTCCTGGAGCCGCTCCATCGCCCTTCCGTACTGTGCCACTTCCTCTTCTTTGTCCAGGTAGAGCGCGCTGGTGAGCTGTTCCAGATAGACGATGTCCTGGAGGTCGGACTCCGGGAAGCGGAGCAGGGTGAAGGCTCCGCTCTCGCCCGCGTGGCCGCCGAAGGAGAAGGGCATCACCTGGAGCTGGACGTTGGGCCGCTGGGAGACCTCGATGAGGTGTTCCAGCTGACCGCGCATCACGTCCCGGTCGCCGTACGGGCGGCGCAGCGCGGCCTCGTCCAGGACGGCGTGGAAGACGGGGGCGTTCTCGGAGACCAGTACCTTCTGGCGCTCCAGGCGCAGCGCGACGCGGCGGTCGATCTCGCCGGGGGTGGCGCCGGGCATGCCGCGCTTGACGACGGCGTGCGCGTAGGCCTCGGTCTGGAGCAGTCCGTGGATGAACTGGACCTCGTAGATGCGGATGAGCGAGGCGGCGCCCTCCAGCCCGATGTACGTCTGGAACCAGCCGGGCAGCACGTCGCCGTAACTGTGCCACCAGCCCGCCGCGTTGGCCTCGCGGACGAGCCCCAGGAGGGACTCCCGCTCGGCGCCGTCCGTGACTCCGTAGAGCGTCAGGAGGTCTTCGACGTCCCTGGCCTTGAAGCTCACCCTTCCCAACTCCAAGCGGCTGATCTTCGATTCGGATGCGCGGATCGAGTAGCCGGCCGCCTCACGGGTGATGCCGCGGGATTCTCGGAGTCGCCTGAGCTGTGAGCCCAGGAGGATGCGGCGCACCACGGAACCGCTGGCTTCTGCGGTCACTAGTCCTGCCCTCCCCATCGCAATGGTGTGCGCGTGGTCTGCGCGGTGTCGCTCGCCGGGGCCCCCGAACCCCAGGGCCCGCAGTCTGCCACCAAAACGCATCGGCCCGTACTCGTTCTGTAACGGAATCCGGGCTCCTGGAAAAGAAGTCCGTAAGTATGCGTAGGAAGAAATGAGCAAGAACCGTCACGGGAGTGGACAGGTCCGGCGCGTGCACGTGCATCTGCCCTTGCATCCGGCTTCGGCATTCGGAACGATGGTGCCGCGCACCTGCGTGCTCTTCGCGCCGGCGCCGGACCGACCCACCCCGCAGTTCTTACTGGACGACAGCCGCCGCTCCGTCCGCGAATCCCGGGAGTGCCTCGCATGGGGACGAATGGATCGACCATGCTCGAGCCGTTACGGCAGGGGCTGCCCCCGGTCGACCCCACGGCTGTCTCCGGATCCGCCTCCTGCGCCCTGCCCTCCCGCTTCGAGGCCGTGCGGGGCGCCCGTTCGTTCACCCGGTCGACGTTGTCCCAGTGGGGCCTGGACGAACGCTTCGACGATGTCTCCCTCGTCGTCTCCGAGCTCGTCACCAACGCGCTTCGCCATGCCCTGCCCGATGAGGACCGCCCGGGGCGCCAGGCGTCGGACGCGCCGGAGCCGCCGGTGCGGCTGCACCTGATGCGGTGGAGCACCCGGCTGGTGTGCGCGGTGCGGGACCCCAGCGAGGAGCGGCCCGGCGGGGCGTTCTCGCCGGAGCGGACCGAGGAGAACTTCGACCTGGAGTCCGGGCGCGGGCTGTTCCTGGTGGACTCGTACAGCGACAGCTGGGGCTGGCACCCGCTCGCGGGACGGCTGACCGGCAAGGTGGTCTGGGCGCTGTTCATGCTCCAGGACTGACGCACGGGTACCGCCGGCCGACGCGCGGGCACCGTCGGAGAATCAGTACACGCGCGACAACTGGCCGGGCTTGATCCTTGCGATCAGTCCCGGCCAGTGCACGTGCATGGCTTGATCATTGCGCCGTTCCTGTCAGCCGATCAGGTGGTCGAACTCGCCGTCCTTGACGCCCAGGAGCAGCGCCTCTATCTCGGCCGGCGTATAGACGAGCGCCGGACCGTCCGGGAATCGCGAGTTGCGCATGGCGACGTCGCCGCCCGGCAGTTTCGCGAACTCGACACAGGAACCTTGCGAGTTGCTGTGTCTGCTCTTCTGCCAGGTCAGCTCATACAAGGAAGCGAGTTCTGCAGCTGCCATCCCGTTGTACGCGTGGTCCACAGGAAGCCCCCGATAGTGCAGATGTCAACTGCACCGGATCATAGCTCTGTTCATAAGCAGCTGCATGGGCAGATGCACGTGCACGCAGGGTGCTGATCTGATCACGGGCGCGGCCGCCTCAGGTGCGCAGCGCCTCGGACACCTCGTCCAGGGAGTCCAGGAGCTGCCGCGTCGCGGTCCCCAGGATGCCGGGGACCGGGGTCTCCCCGTCGGACAACAGCGCCCGCATCCGCTCCCATTGGGGGATCCGGCGCTCGCGCACCGCCCTCGCCCCCGCCTCCGTGTCCGCCCGCACCGCCTTCGCCAGGGCCTGCGCGCCCGGCGCCGGGGCCCGGGACCCGTCCGGGAGGTGAGCCTCCAGCAGCATCGCGCTCCGGCCGAACGCCGCCATGGCCTCGCCCGCGCGGTCGGCGGCCTCCCGGGACAGGCCGCGGTGGCGGACCGGCTCCCCGGCGGCCCGCTCCCCCGCCTCCCGCCAGGCGATGCGCGCGTCCCGGGCCGCCAGCAGGGCCTTGCGCACGTCGGGGCGCCGGGACCCGGCCGGGTCGGCGTAGTGCCCGAGCACGGCGGCCGCGTACCGCCCGTCGGCGGCGAGCCAGTCGGCGAGGCGGGTCCGCAGCCGCGGGGTCTCCCAGGCCGGGTAGAGGGCGTACCCGATCATCGCGAGCACGCCGCCGAGCAGGGTGAGGGCGACCCGGTCGGGCACGGTCTGGTCCCAGCGGACCCCGCCCATGCCGAGCAGGAACACCACGTACGCGGAGACGAAGACCTGCGAGACGGCGTACCCGGTGCGCATCAGCGCGTACATCAGGCCCGCGCTGACCACCGCGAGGAAGCCGGACAGGTACATCCCGGGCTCCGCGAGCTGCACGGTGCCGGTGGCGACGGCGACCCCGACCAGGGTGCCGCCGAACCGGGCCACGGCCCGGGAGTAGGTCTGGCTGAAGTCGGGCCGCATCACCATGACGGAGGCCATCGGGGCCCAGTAGGCGTGCCCGAGCGGCAGGGCCTGGCCGATGGCGTAGCCCGCGCAGGCCACGGCGGTGACCCGCACGGCGTGCCGCAGGACGGCGGATCCGGGGCGCAGTTCGGCCCGTACGGATCTCAGGACCAGCGGCGCCAGCGACAGCAGGCCGGGCCTGAGCATCGATTCGCCGGGGTCGGCGGTCCGGCCGGACCCGGGCTCGGCCGTCTCCAGTACGTCGCCCAGCAGGGCGGCGAGCCGGCGCGCGGCCCGCAGCGGAGCGCCGCCGAGGAGGTCCTCGGTGTCGGGCGCGTTCAGTACGGACAGGGCCGAGCCGGGCAGCCGTACCGGTTCCCCGTGCCGGATCGCCCGCGCGGCGGCGTCCAGGACCTCCGCCGCCGCGGCGAGCAGTTCCCGTACCCGGTCCCGACCCGGGCCCTCGGCGGGCGCCCCGACCGCCGGATCGGCCAGCGAGGCCAGCACGGGCCGGATCCGCTCCGCGAGCCCCCGCGCCCCGTGCAGCTCGGCGGGGCGCCGCCGGGCCTGGCGCACCGTCACCGCGGCCGCGTCCCGGGCCGTCATCAGGGGCTGCGGGTCGAAGGGGGCGACGGGGTCGTGGCGCAGTCGGCGGGCGTAGTCGGCCTCGGCGGCGAGCGCGCCGGCCAGGGCGTCGCGCTGGGCGCCCCAGCGGCGGATCGGGAACAGGACGATCAGCAGCGCCTGGACCACCCCGCCGGCGGCGATCATCGCGGCGTGCCCGGCGGCCTGCGGGACGGAGGTCGGCAGGGTCACGGTGACGAGCACGATCGCCACGTTGCTCGAGGCGATGATCCCGGCGACGGGCCCCGCCGCCCACAGCAGGCTCGCGGCGAAGGCCCAGACGGCGAGCAGGGCGAGGAACAGGGCGGTGTGCGAGGAGCCGACGAGGTAGCCGACGAAGGTGGAGACGGCGAGGGTCAGCCCGGAGGCGAGGGCGAGCACGGGGCGCGGGCGCCAGCTCTTCTGGAAGGTGGCGATGGCGGCGCAGTGGGCGCCGAAGGCGGAACTGGCGGCCGAGCCGGGTCCGAGGAGGGCGAGCCCGGCGCCGATGACGATCGCGAGGCCCGCGGCGGCGCGGAGGGCGACGAGCGGCTCCAGGCGGGTGCGCTCGATCGTCATGCCGGTCCGCGCCGTGTGCTTCAGCGCGCGGAGCCAGCTCATGGGGGCGAGCCTAAGGGTTTTGGGTACTTCTACGGATTTGTACGGGTATGGCGCACGGCTGGTCCATAAGGCGGATCATCACAGCGCAGGACGGCGCGCGGGGCCCGGGCGCGACGCCGCCCGCTGGGCGCTGGGCGGGCGTCCGGCCGCCCGAGGGGCGCTGGGCGGGCGTCTGGATGCCCGCCGACCCCGGGCGGTCACTTCCGCAGCGGCCGGCGTTCTCCGCGGCCCACGTGCGCCCGGTCGGCGGCGGCCGTGCCGTCCTCCCAGCCAGCGAGGTCGGTGGCCCCGCGCAGCCGGGTCGTGGTCGTCCGGGGGAACATCTCCTCGGCGCGGGAGGTGACCGCCACGTCGCGGGCCACCAGGGCCGGCAGGTTGTCGGGCGCCTCGGAGGCGGTGTGCTCGGCGGTCTCGGCGAGGCGGTGGCCGAGCCGGCTCGCGTAGGCCAGCAGGAAGGACTGCCGGAACGTCTTGGTCCGCTTGCGCCCGCCGGAGCGCTGGGCGGCCTCGGCGCGGGTCATCGCCGCCGTGCCCTGCACCAGCAGCGAGGTGTACAGCAGCTCCACCGCCTCCAGATCGCTCTCGAAGCCGACCACCGTGGAGAACTCGAAGCCGCTGTTCCACACCGCCCGGCAGCGGTTCGCGGTGGCCACCGCGTCCAGCAGCACCGCCTTGGCCTCCTCGTACGGGGGCTCCACACCGATCCGGCAGGCGCCGGGGACCTGCGCCGGGCCGCCGCCGCGCGCGGCCAGCAGGGCCTCGTCGACTGTGTGCCGGGCCATCAGCTCCTGGGCCTTGGCGCTGAGCGCCTCCGCCTCCTCCGGGAAGTTCGTCGCCTCGGCCTTCGCGAGCAGGGCGCGGATCCGGCCGAGCATGCGGGGTTCGATGTGGGCGTGCTCCAGGGCGTCCGCCGGGGCGCCGGGCAGCGGGCCGACCGGCTCGATCGACGGCAGCCGGATCAGGACCCGGAACACCTCCAGGACGGCGGTCGCCAAGGTGAACCGGTCGCTCCGCTCGCGCTGCGCGAGCCGGTCCCCGTACTCCGCGTCGCTCCCCCACCAGACCTCGGCGTCGGTCCACCGCGCGGGGAGCCGGGCGTAGCGCCGCGCCTCGGCGGCGACCAGGTCCCCGGTGATCCGGACGTGGAGCTCGTCGAGGTCCCGGCGGACCAGCCGGAGCACGTCCGCCGGCTGCCAGCCGCGCTCCCAGGCCTGCCGTACGTACGTCTCCCCGCGTGCCAGCAGCTCCCGGGCGGCCCCGCTCCACCGGGCGGTGTCGGCGGCGAGCATCGAGGCCCCGGCGTCCAGGCCGGCGTCCCCCTGGGCGTACAGGGCGGCTTCGCAGGCCCGTTCGACGATGTCTCTCACGCCTCCAGCTTTGCACGTACCGCCGCGCCGCCCCGACCCCTCTCCCCCGACCCCTCTCCCCGGGCGCCGTCCGGCCCGGCCCGGGGACCGGCCCCTCGCGGGACGCGCCGCGCGGAGCCGGGGGCGGTGGTGTGTCAGAGCCCGGTGGGAGACTCGCAAGCATGAGCGACCGCACTCCCCGCTGGGCCCTCGCCGAGGACGGCGACGGCTGGTGGCACGCCGCGCCCCTGGAGCACGGCGGGGCGGGCCGGGCGGCCGTGCGCGCGCGGGACGCCGCCGAGGCCGTGCGGGCCGCCCCCGCCGGGACGCGCTGGGTGTGGGCGTCCACCGCCGCCGTCTACCCCCGGCTGCTCGCGGCCGGGGTCCGCGTCGAGCGGTGCTACGACGTCGAGAACGCCGAGCTGCTGCTGCTGCGCCACGAGGGCCGCTTCGGCGAGCCCCGCTCGGCGGCCGCCGCCTGGGCCCGGCTGGAGGGCCGCCCCGTACCGCCGGACCTGCCGCAGCGCGCCGCCGAACCCGGCACGCAGGACTCCCTCTTCGATCCGCAGCCCGCCCCGGTCCCGCTGGACGCCCTCGTCGCCGTCCACGCCGACCAGGCGGCACGGCACGGGGCCACCGCCCACCCCGACCGCATGCACCTGCTGACCACCGCCGAGTCGGCCGCCTTCCTCGTCGCCGCCGAGATGCACCACGCCGGGCTCCCCTGGCGGGCCGACACCCACCGCGCCCTGCTCACCGAGCTGCTCGGCGAGCGGTACGCGGGCGGCGGGCAGCCCCGGCGCCTCGCGGAGCTGGCCGACGAGATCTCGGCCGCGTTCGGCCGCCGCGTACGCCCCGAGCTGCCCGCCGATGTCATCAGGGCCTTCGCCGGGGCGGGGATGCGGCTCAAGTCCACCCGCCGCTGGGAGATCCAGGAGCTGGACCACCCCGCCGTGGAGCCGCTGATCGAGTTCAAGAAGCTGTACCGGATCTACACCGCCCACGGCTGGTCCTGGCTCGGGGACTGGGTGCACGACGGCCGCTTCCGCCCGGAGTTCATCCCGGGCGGCACCCTCACCGGCCGCTGGGTCACCAACGGCGGCGGGGCCCTGCAGATCCCCAAGGTGATCCGCCGGGCCGTCGTCGCGGACCCGGGCTGGCGGCTCGTGGTCGCCGACGCCGACCAGATGGAGCCGCGGGTACTGGCGGCCATCTCCCGCGACCCGGCCTTGATGGAGGTCGCAGGCCGCCCCGAGGACCTGTACACCTCCATCTCCCGCCAGGGCTTCTCCGGCGACCGGGACATGGCCAAGCTGGCCGTCCTCGGCGCCGTGTACGGACAGACCTCCGGGGACGGCCTCAAGAACCTGGCCGCGCTCCGCCGCCGCTTCCCCCGGGCCGTGGCCTACGTGGACGACGCCGCCAAGGCTGGCGAGGAGGGCCGGCTGGTACGCACCTGGCTCGGCCGGACCTGCCCGCCGCCCGCCGGCTCCGCCGACGACGACGGCGAGGCGGGCATCCCGCAGGACCGGGAGGACGGCTGGACGCCGAGCTACGCCTCGACCAACACCCGGGCCCGCGGCCGGTTCACCCGCAACTTCGTCGTGCAGGGCAGCGCCGCCGACTGGGCGCTGCTGCTGCTCGCGGCCCTGCGGCAGTCCATCGCCGCCGCCGGGATGCGGGCCGAGCTGGTGTTCTTCCAGCACGACGAGGTGATCGTGCACTGCCCGGCGGAGGAGGCCGAGGCCGTGGCGGAGGCCATCGGTGCCGCCGGTGACCGGGCGGGCCGGATCACCTTCGGCGAGACCCCGGTCCGGTTCCCGTTCACCACGGCGATCGTGGAGTGCTACGCCGACGCCAAGTAGCCCCGTTCGGCCGGCGCCTCCTCCTCGGCTGCGCCCGGCCGCTACTTCCCGTAGTCCGCCCACTTCTCGCTGGTCGCCAGGGCCTTGAGCCGCTCCATCGGCAGCGCGGGCTCCGCGCGGGTCGCGGCCTTGGCCGGGTCCTGCGCGTTGTACTCCTTGAAGGTCACGCGCTTGCCGTCGGCGCGCAGCACGTCCACGGTCCACTCGACCACGCCGGGGCCGCCGGCCGGGCCCGGTCGCTGCGCGACGAACACCTGGCTGCCGTCCGCCGGCTTGCTCAGGCTCCCGCGTCCCGCCTGCGCCTCGGACCGGAAGTACTCGGCGACGGGCTTCCCGGCCTGGCCGCCCCGGTCGGGCTCGACCTCCACCTCAAGGCGCGAGTAGCCCTTGCCGTCGTCGAGTACGAGGTACCCGAGATGGCCCCCGCCGCCCTTGGCGGCCCAGTCGATCCCGGAGTCCCGCATGAGGGCCAGCAGGGCCGTCAGGCCCGGGTAGGTCTCCCGGGGCCTGGTCTCCTCGAAGGACGGCAGGTCCGCGAGCGCCGGATGCCACAGCGGTGAGACGGTGAGCGCCTTGAGCTGCTGCATGGTCAGCGGCGGCTGGGGCCGCGAGACCGGCGCGTTCTTCCCCCGGTCGGTGTTGAACTCGGACACGCTGACGGCGTAGCCCTGCGGCGTCACCAGCGTGGCGGCCCACTCCTTCTTGCCCACGTCGGCCTTGTCCACCTTGGGGTCCGGGGCGTGCTGGGCGAGCCGGAGCTTCGAGCCGTCCGCGAGGCTCTCGCCGGTGCAGCTCTCGTACGTCGGCTCGCCCGGCTTGGGGCAGGTCACCATCAGCCTGGCGATCTCACCCGCCGGATCGACGCGCGTGAGGCTGACGCCGATGGCCGCCTTGCCCTTCCCGTCGTCGAACACGCCCTGCACCATCGGGGAGTTGTCGGAGCCCCGGGCCTCCGCGTCCGTGACCTGCCCGCTCGGCAGCAGCCGCTTGAAGGTGGCGAGCATCTGATCGGCGGTGACGGCGCCGGTGCCGACCCCGGCCTCCTTCGGCGCCCCGCCCTGCCCCGGCCCCCGGGGTGGCAGCTTCGGCGCCGCGGCGACGCCGGCCGCTCCGCCGCCGGTGAGCGGGTCGAGGAGGCCCCCGGTGTAGGCGCCGGCCGTACCGGCCAGGGCCAGGGCGAGCGCCGATCCGCCGATCACCGCGGCCCGGCGGCGGGCCACCAGCCGCCGCCCGCGCCGCTCGCCCGCCTCCACCAGGGCGTTGCGGTCCGGGACCTGTCCGCCGGGCGTGAAGCCCTCCCCCGCGCGCCGCAGGGCTTCACCGATCTCATCTTCAAAGGGCATGCCGAATCAAACCTTCCGGTCAAAGGTGCGGTGAGGGGTCGCGGGATCGCCGCGACGAGAACGGGGAATGCGGGCCTCAGAGGTTGGCGAAGTCGCTCAGACTGCCGCCGAGCTGCGCCCTGACCCGGGCCAGCGCCCGGGAGGACCGGGTCCGTACGGCCGCCGAGCTGCTGTTCATCGCCTCGGCGGTCTCCTCCACGCTGCGGTCCTCCCAGTACCGCAGCACCAGCACCGCCCGGTCCTTGGGGGCCAGCCGCCCCAGGGCCTCCAGCAGCGTCAGCCGCAGCGCCGGATCGGCGCCGCCCGCCGGGGCCGTGTCCGGCTCGGCGAACTCGCCGACCGGGCGCTCCCCCGCCGAACGGCGCCGCTGGTGGGTCAGGAAGGTCCGTACGAGCACGGTCTGTGCGTAGCCCGCCGGATTGTCGATGCGCGAGATCCGCCCCCAGAGCAGGTACATCCGGCCCAGGGTCTCCTGCACCAGATCCTCTGCGAGGTGGGTGTCCCCGCTCGTCAGCAGGCATGCCGACCGGTACAAGTGCCCCGACCGGCCTGCCGCGAACTCACGGAACCCGTCTCTGCGACCCTGCCGCATTCACTCCCCCTCGCGTCCGTCTCACCCCACTGACGCGATGGCGGCCGGGGAATGTTTCACGTGAAACACGCCTGATCGAGGGAAGGTTCGAAAAAGCGGTGCCGGGCTGGTCAGCCGAGCCCGTGGAAGTAGGCGTGGAACTCCTCTCGTTCGAAGCCCTCCGACTCGTACAGGCCCTGGGCGATGTGGTTGTCGTAGGCGGTCTCCAGCTGCACCCCGGCCACCCCCGCCTCGGCCGCGCGGCGCAGGACCTCGCGCAGCAGTGCCCGTCCCGCGCCGGTGCGGCGGCCCGCCGGGGCGACGTAGAGGTCGTTGAGGATCCACGCGGGCCGCAGGGAGAGGGACGAGAAGGTGCGGTAGACCTGGGCGAAGCCGACCGTGCCGGCGCCGGGGACCTGTGCGAGCAGCACGAGCGACTCGCCGTTGCGGATGCGCTCGGCCAGGAAGGCGCGCGGCCGGCCGGGGTCCTCCACGGTCACCCCGTAGAAGTCGAGGTAGCCGCGGAACAGCTCCGCCGCGACCTCGATGTCCGCCTCGCCGGCTGCGCGCAGCACGACCGCCGGGGCCTGCCCGGGAGCCTGCTCGGGAGCCTGTGTGCCCTGTTCTGCCGTCCGACCGTTCATGTCCGTTGTCTCCTCGTCCACCCCGCGCGCCGGGCTCCATTGTGCGCGGGGGAACGGCAGGCCCTCGGGCGAGGGGTCAGTGCTTCTCGGTGACCGGCGTGGCCGGCAGCTTGAACACGTGGTCCGGGGTCACCGTCTTGGTGATCGCCTCGCCGAACAGGGCGCTGGGCTCGGCACCCTCGTAGGAGATGTCGGTGTTGAGCAGCACCACCATCGTGGCCCGGGACTCGGGCAGGTACACCGTCAGCGACTGGTAGCCGGGCAGCGAGCCGTTGTGTCCGATCCAGCCCTCGACGTTGAAGATGCCCAGGCCGTAGCCCGTGTCGGGCAGGTCGCCCGCCGGGCTGGTCCTCAGCCGCTGGGCCTGGGTCGCGGGCGTCAGCAGTTCGCCGGTGGCCAGCACCCTGGCCCAGGTCCGCAGGTCGGAGAGGTCGGAGATCATCGCTCCGGCGGCCCAGCCCCAGGAGGGGTTCCAGTCGGCCGAGTCCTCGACCTTCCCGGTGGCGGTCTGGTTCGTGTACCCCTGGGCGTGCGGTGCGGGGAACTCGGCGCCGGTGGGGAAGAGCGTGTGGTGCAGCCCGGCCGGTGCGACGACCTCCTTCTGGACGAAGTCGGCGAGCTTGCTCCCGCTCGCCTTCTCCACGACCAGCCCCAGCAGGATCAGGTTGGTGTTGCAGTAGTCGAACTTCGCGCCCGGCTCGAACTGCACCGGGTGCTTGAAGGAGTACGCCAGCAGCTCCTGCGGGGTGAACGCCCGACGGGGATTGCCGGTCAGGGCCTTGAAGAAGCCCTCGTCGGCGGAATAGTTGAAGAGCCCGCTGCGCATCCCGGCCAGCTGACGCAGGGTGATCCGGTCTCCGTTCGGGACGCCCTTCACGTACTTCCCGATGGGGTCGTCCAGGCCCACCTTGCCCCGGTCGACCAGCTCCAGCAGGGCCGTGACCGTGAAGGTCTTGGTCTCGCTGCCGATCCGCATGTACAGGTCCGGGGTCATCGGCTGCCCCGTCGCCTTGTCGGCGACACCGAAGGCCCGCACGTACATCCCCTTGCCGGGGGCCGAGAGGGAGACCATCACACCGGGGACGCCGGCCTCCTTCATCACCTTGCGGACCGCGTCGTCCAGTTGCCGCGCCACCGCGGGCGTGAGCTGCGGGAAGTCGTCCGAGGCCGGGGCCGCGGGCGAGGGTGCGGCGGAGGCCGAGGGGGCGACGGCCGCCGGCGCCGTCCCGTTCCAGGCGTACCCGGCTCCCACCCCCAGCGGGACCACCACCAGTCCCACCGCGGCCGCTCCGACCGCCGCACCGCGCCACCGTGTCGTCATGCCTGGCCTCCTACCACGAGACCCCGAGCCACACCAATCCAACCTAGTCCCGCCCCGCGC
Source organism: Streptomyces sp. NPDC028314 (assembly GCF_055565795.1). Lineage (NCBI taxonomy): Bacteria > Bacillati > Actinomycetota > Actinomycetes > Kitasatosporales > Streptomycetaceae > Streptomyces > Streptomyces sp. NPDC028314. The sequence continues at coordinate 650,133 of NZ_JBVHTP010000002.1, read as the reverse complement.
CCCGGGCGACCGGAAACCCGTGCGCCCGACCCCGGACCGGCCCCGGGGGCCCGGGCCCCGCCCGTCAGGAGCGGGGAGCGCGCACCAGCAGTCCGCGTTCGAGGGCCACGACCACCGCGTGGGTGCGGTCGCTGACGTCGAGCTTGGCGAAGACCCGCAGCAGGTGGGTCTTGACCGTCGCCTCCGCGATCACCAGGCGCCTGCCGATGTCCGCGTTGGAGAGGCCGTCCGCGACCGCGTCCAGTACGTCGAGCTCGCGCGAGGTCAGGACCACGGGCGCGGGGCGGCGCAGGCGGGCCACGAGCCGCTGCGCGACGCGCGGGGCCAGCACGGTCTCACCGCGGTGCGCGGCCCGGATGGCGTCGACGAGCTGTTCGCGGGTGGTGTCCTTGAGGAGGTAGCCGATGGCGCCGGCCTCGACGGCCCGCTCGATCTCCTCGTCGGTGTCGTAGGTGGTGAGGATCAGCACCCGGGTCGCGGTGGGGCCGGCGGCGATCCGCTCGGTCGCGCCCACCCCGTCGAGCACGGGCATCCGCAGATCGACGAGCGCGACGTCGGGCGCGAGGGCCTCGACGAGTTCCACGGCCTCGCGGCCGTCGGCCGCCTCTCCGACGATGTCGATCGCGGGGTCCGGGGCGAGCAGTGCGAGGACTCCGGCGCGCATCACCGCGTGGTCGTCCACCACGACGACGCGGATCTTCTGCTCTGCGGGCGGCGTGCTCATCCGGGTCACACCTGGCCGTTCGTGGGGAGGGTGGCGAGGAGGCGGGTGCCGTCCCCGGGAGAACTGGTGACGCTCAGGCCGCCGCCCAGTTCGGCCATCCGCTTGCGCATGCCGTCGAGGCCGAATCCGCTGGACCGCTCGACGGAGAAGCCCCGGCCGTCGTCGGTGATCTCCAGTTCGACGCTGTCGGGGTGCTGGGTCAGCACCACGCCCACCGTCGTGGCCCCGGCGTGCTTGCGCACGTTGGCCAGGGATTCCTGGGTGCAGCGCAGCAGGGCGATCCGGGTCTGCTGGTCGCAGCGGACCTCCGGCAGCTCCGCCTCGACGGTGAGCCCGGTGTCCTGCGTGAAGCGGTCGAGGGTGCGGCGCAGGGTCGCGGCCACCGATCCGGGGGTGAGGCCGCTCTGGGGGGCGGACCCCACCAGGACGCGCGCCTCCGCGAAGTTCTCCCGGGCGGTCCGCTCGATCGAGAGCAACTGCCGTGCGGCCTTGTCGGGCTCGGCGGTGAGGCTCGCGCGGGCCGCCTCGGCCAGCACGATGATGGAGGCGAAGCCCTGGGCCAGGGTGTCGTGGATCTCGCGGGCGAGGCGTTCGCGCTCCTCGGCGGCGCCCTGACTGCGGTGGGCCGCCGCCAGCCGCAGCCGGGTCTTCTCCAGTTCCTCGGCCAGCCGCCGCGACCGCGCCTCGGCGTCCTGGGTGAGCTTGTGGACCAGCATCCCGGTCAGCACCCCGGCCGTGTAGCCGATGACGGTGAAGACGCCGTTGCCGGTGATGGGTTCGGCGCTCTGGACGGCGCGGCCCGCCACGGCTCCGGCGGCCGCCGCCCCGCTGAGGAGGATCGCGGTGCGGGGGCGGGGGGCCAGGATCCAGAACTGCGGCAGGGAGACGATGAACAGCGCGGCCCCGCCGCCGGGGAGCCAGCCCATCGCCCCGAGCCCCAGGACCAGCACGCACAGGTACGGGTACCGCCAGGCCCTCCCCCCGCCCGGGGCGGTCCGCACAGCCGCGTACCCGGCGGCCAGTACGGCCAGCACCGCCAGGGCCGCGTACTTCCGGGCGGGCGGGTCGTCCTGGACGCCGATGACGGGCGGCGCGAGGCCGAAGAGCACCCAGGTGACGGTGTACCAGCGGTGGAGCCTCGGGATCCACAACACGGAGTGGGGCTCTGGCCGTTGGTTCATCCCGTCAGCCTACTTTTTCGAGCGGCCGGGCCGCGGGGACCGCCCGCCGGGCCCGGGCCACCCCCTTCGAGGGCCACCAGCAGGCCTCGCCGAGCAGCAGCATCAGCGACGGCAGGATCAGGATCCGGATCACGAAGGCGTCCAGCAGCACCGCCACCGCCAGGCTGAAGCCGATCTGCTTCATCTCGATCAGGTGCAGGGCGGCGAAGCTGGCGAACACCGTCACCATCACCACGGCAGCGCTGGTCACCACGCCCGCCGAGCTGCCGATCCCGTCGAGCACCGCCTTGCGGGTCGCCGCGCCGGCCAGCGCGGCCTCCCTGATCCTGCTGATCACGAACACCTGGTAGTCCATCGACAGGCCGAAGAGGATCACGAAGAGGAACAGCGGCACCCGGGAGCCGATCGAGCCGGTGGAGGTGAAGTCCAGCAGGCCCTCGGCCCAGGTCCCCTGGAAGACGAGCACCAGCACGCCGAGCGAGGCACCGGCGGACAGCAGGTTCAGCACCACGCCGACGAGGCCGAGGACCACCGAGCGGAAGGCCAGTACGGTCATGACGAAGGTGACGAGCAGCAGAGCCCCGATGACCAGCGGCAGCTGCTGCTTCTGGTGCGCGGGATAGTCGGCGTAGCGGGCCACGTCACCGGTCACGGCGGCGCGCGCGCCGGGGACCCGCCCGACGGTCTCGGGCACGTACTCGGTGCGCAGCCGCTTCAGGGAGTCCTGGGCCTGCGCGGTGCTCACGTGGTGCGGGACGGACAGCTCCAGCAGGCTGGTCCGCCCGTCGGGCGAGGTCCGCAGGGCGGCCTCGCCGCCGGCCCGTCCGGCGAGCTCCCGCAGTGCCCCGGCCACCTGGCCGGCGCGGCCCGCGTCGGCCCGTACGACGACCTGGTTCATGGCCTTGAGCCCGGGGTACGCGGCGTTCAGCCGGTCGTAGGTCCGCATGGCGCCGATGGCGCGGGAGTGCGTCTCGCGGCCCATGTCGGTGAGCTGGAGGCCGAGCAGCGGGGTGGCGAGGGCCAGCATCGCGGTGACCGAGACGGCCAGGGTGGCGACGGGGTGCCTGCTGACGGGCCGCAGCACCGCCCGGGTGAGGCGGCCCGCCCCGGCATCGGACCGCCCGCCGCGCAGGCCGCGGGCCGCCTTCCCGGCCTTCCCGGCCTTGCGGGGCTTGCCGGCCCTCCTGGCCCTGCGGCGCTCGGCGCGCTCCCCGAGCGCCGCGAGCAGCGCGGGCAGCACGGTCAGGGAGCTGGCCACGGCGACCAGGCTGACGAGGATCGCGCCGGTGGCGATGGAGGAGAAGATGACGTCGTCGGCCAGGTACAGGGTCGCGCTGGAGACGGCGACGGCGAGGCCGGACAGGACGACGGCCCGGCCGGAGGTGGCGGCCGCGATCTCCACGACGGCCTGCGGGCCGAGCCTGCCGCCGGCCTTGGCCCGCTCCTCCCGTTCCCGCTTGAGGTAGAAGAGCGTGTAGTCGACGCCCACCGCGAGCCCGATCAGCAGGATGACGTTCGTGCCGACACCCGCGTCCGGGAAGACGTGCGAGGCGAGCATCGACAGGCCGATGGCCCCGGCGATCGAGGAGAGCGCGAGCAGCAGCGGCACGAGGGCCATCGCGACGGAGCTGAAGACCACCAGCAGGGTGACCAGCGTGACCGGCAGGGCGATCACCTCGGTGCGGGCGAGGTCGTCACCGCGCAGTGCGTCGACTCCCTTGCTGATGGAGGGGCCGCCGGTCTCTTCCACGAGGAGGTCCGGGTGGGCGGCCGCCACCTCGGCGGTCCGTGCCAGCAGCGGGCCGACGTGCTTCCTGCCGTCCAGCTCGGGGCCGTTCATGGTCACGTCGACCCGGACGGCCGTGCCGTCCGCGGACCGCACCGGGCCGGCCACGGACCTCACCTCGGGCAGTGCGCGCATCCGCTCGGCGACGTCCCGGGCCGCGGCATCGGCCGCGGCCCCGTCGAGCGCACCCGCCCCGGGACGGGCGGTGATCAGCACCCGCTCCAGGGGCCGCTGCTGGAGCCCGCCCCCGGCGGCCATCGCCTCCGCCACGCCGGCCTCACCGATGCGGTAGTCCTCGGTGCCTGCCGGATTCCCGCCCACCGCGATCCCGGCTCCGAGGCAGAGGGCGATGAACAGGATCCAGCCCGCGATGGCGCGCCAGGGATGTCCGGCGCTCCAACGAGCCATGCGTACGGGAAGATTCGTCATGCCTCACATGCTGGTCGGGGGCCTGCGTGCGGCGGCAGGCTCGACCGGCTGAACCTGGTGTCCACCGGTCGGTGGACAAGGCCGGGTCCCCCTCTCGCGCTCAGACGCCGTCTTCGGCGCTGCGGACGACCACCCGGTAGCCGTACCCGCAGGAGTAGCAGCCGTCGGCGGGGGCGGTGCCCGGGTTGCGGTCCAGTACCTCGATGACCAGGTCGTCGACGGAGAATCCCGAATCGGCGTGTACTGCGGACATGCTGACACCTCGTTCGTTGTGGGTGGGACGAGTGAGTCGTGCCGTAGCCGGGTATCACGCCGGGGCGTTCCCGCTGGGCTACGAGAAGGATTCTGTTGACGCGGCTCGCGGGCGGCCAGTGTCAGCGTCACCACGGCCACGTGAAGATTTCACGAGCACGGGTCGATATCCCCTGTAGCCCTCCTATAGAGCCCCTGGAGCCCTGCTACAGCCGGGCCGTATGAAATTTTCATGCCCGGCCCATGACGATCACCGGCGCCGATCGAGGAGTGAGGCACTGGTGCCGCGGCGGCCGTACGTGGGACGTTCGTGATTCCACGAATGCGCCCGGAGGTACCAAATGCATGTCCGCCTACTGGGGTCTTTCCACGCCGAATTGAACGGAGTATCGATCCTGCCCACGGCAGGAAAACCCCGGCAGATCCTCGCCCTGCTCGCCATCCACGCCAACCAGGTCGTCCCCGTCTCCTCGCTGATGGAGGAACTCTGGGGCGCCGACCCGCCGCGCAGCGCGCTCACCACGCTGCAGACGTACATCCTCCAGCTGCGCCGCCACCTGAACTCGGCGCTGGAGGGCTCACTGCCCGGTGACTCCAAGGAACTGCTGATCACGCGGCACGGCGGCTATCTGCTGCAGGCTCCCACGGGCAGCATCGACGTCCACGAGTACGACCGGCTCGCAGCCCAGGGGCAGCGCGCCTTCGACCAGGGCCAGGACGAATCGGCCTCCAAGCTGTTCCGGGAGGCCCTGGCCCTGTGGCGCGGGCCGGCCCTCGTCGACGTACGGACGGGTCCCCTCCTGGAGATAGAGACCATGTGCCTGGAGGAGAGCCGGCTCGGCGTGCTCGAACGGCGCATCGACGTCGAGCTCAGGCTGCGCCACCACGGGGAGCTGCTGCGCGAGCTCACCGAGCTCACCGCCCGGCATCCCCTGCACGAGGGGCTGCACGCCCAGTCGATGCTGGCCTTCTACCGGGCCGGCCGGCCTTCGGCCGCGCTCGACGTCTTCCGGAGCCTGCGCACCAGCCTGGTGAACGAACTCGGCATGGAGCCGTCGCAGCGGCTCCAGCGCCTCCAGCAGGCCGTGCTCGGCGGCGACCTGGCGCTGGACTCCGACGCCGACTCGGGAAGGGCGCTGGACCTGTTCACCCGCTGAGGGCGCGGGCGCGGGGGAGCCGCGACACGCACCGGACAGGAAAGAGCAGGACGCACGGAAAGAAGGGGCCCGCTCTGCCGCATCCCGGCAGGGCGGGCCCCTTCGTCGCTCGCGTACGGGTGCCTCACGGGGGCGGGGTCCGCCGTCTCCGGCGGACCCCGCCCCCTCAGGCCTCCAGGCCGGGCCCGCCCACGAGGAGCTCCCCCACGGGGGCGTCCTCGCCGGCGGTGACCAGGGCCCTCAGCGTCTCCCCCATCCGCCGCGCGAGGGACTCCGCCTCCGCACGGGTGAAGACCGAGGTGGCGAACTCCAGCCCCAGCAGCGGCCGCTCGCCCCAGCGCAGCACGGTCAGCGCCGCGTCCGCCGAGGCGCCGCCGCAGTGCCCGCGGTGGAAGACCGCCGTCAGCCCGCCGGCCTCGACCCGTTCGGGCAGCAGCTCGTCCTCGGCCGCGAAGGCCACCTGGACCAGCGGGGTCCGGGACCGGTCGAGCGGGACGCCGAGCCCGCGGGCCAGGGCCTGGGAGGCGACGTCGGCGAACTCCAGGGCCTCACCGGAGGCGCAGGCCACGCCGCGCAGGAAGTAGTCCACGGGGCCGACCAGTTCGCAGCGCACCGGGACGGTGGCCGAGCAGGGGGCGACCGTGCGCATCAGCCCGCTCGTGGGCCGCCTCGGCACCTCGGCAGCGACCAGCAGCCGGTCCAGGCCGGCCAGCCCGCCCGTCGTGAGGGCCCACGCGGCGAGCAGGACGACGGTCCTGGGCACGCCGGCCCGGCCCGCGACCTCGTCACAGGCGTCGCGCACCGAGGGGGGCAGGCCGAACAGGATCCGCTCCCCCCGGTGGTCGAAGGTGGCCGGCCGCGGGGTCTTCGCGGGGATCTCGACGGTGGTCGGGAACTCCCGCAGCTGGTCGATCCGCCGCGCGGCCAGGGTCAGCAGCACTCCGGACGCGGCCAGGTCGGTGGCCCGCTCCAGCGCCGCGTCGGGGCTCGGCATCGGGTTCTCGGTGACCGGCCTGCGGCCCACGGCACTGCCGTAGTCGGCCAGCAGCTCGCTCCAGACCAGGGCGGCCGACCAGCTGTCCGCGACCGCGTCGTGGTGGACGAAGGAGAGCAGGTGGTGCGTGTCGGTGAAGCGGGACAGCACGAAGGCGGCGGCGGGCCGGTCCGGGCTGCCGAGCAGCCGGGCCGCGCTCGCCGCGACCCGGGCGTGCGCCGCCTCCACGGCGGGGCCGGGCAGCCCGTCCCCGGGCCCGGCCTCCTGCGCGTCGGCCGGGCCCGCGGCGGCCGCGGCGTCCTCGACCACCAGGTGCGCGTCGCCCCGTACCGGGACGCGCCGTACGGGACCCTTGGGCGACCACGCGAAGACGGTGCGCAGCCCCTCGTGCCGGGCCACGACCGCGCGCAGGGCGGCCCGCAGGGCCACCATGTCCAGCGGTCCGGTGAGCTCGGCGCTCAGGATGCGGTGCACGGCCGGGCCGCCGACGTACTCCTCGGCGGCCAGCAGGGCCCGCTGCTCGGGCAGGGACTCCCGTACGGTGCGCCCCGAGCCGTTCTTCACGGCGGGAGCGGGGACGGGCACGGCCCGGGCCAGCGCCTCTTCCAGGGGCTCGGGTCCGAGCAGCGACGCGAGGTCCACGGACAGGCCGAGCTGCTCGTCGGCGCCCGCCTGGAGCCGCATGGCCTTGGCCAGGGTGCCGCCCAGCGTGACGAAGGGCGATCCGACGGCCGCCACCCGCAGCGCGTGCCGGTCGCAGCCCATGACGTCGGCGGCCAGGTGGATCAGTTGCTGGGTGGGGGTCTGGGTCGGCATTCCATGGCCCTCTCTGTGGGCGATCCGTGCTCCGATGCTCGCGGACCGGGGTCGAGGGGCACTCAAAGGCGGGTAGGAGGGCCGAGCGGTCGGCCCTCCCGGGACCGGACCGGCCTGCTGGTGCGCGGGGTGCATCAGGCCTTGTCGAGCTTGGGCGGTGCGGCCCAGCACAGGCCCTCCGCCTCCCAGTCGGCGAGGGGGCGTGCCCAGGGGTCCTCGCCGTGGATGTCGAGGATCTGTTCGCGCAGCCACTGGTCGAAGGGGTGCGCGGACTCGGCCCAGCGTTTGGAGGTCCGCTCCGGGTCGGCCGTCTCGTAGTAGACGACGACGTGGTCGCGGTCGTACCGGGGCTCGATGCGGAACACCTCGCGGGTGATGCCGAGCCTGCGGCGGGAAGCCTCGTACTCGCGCCTGCGCGGGCCCTGGAGCTCGGCGCTGAGCCGGTGCCAGGCCATCGGCTTGCCGTTGCGCAGCGGCAGGGTGCGCACGACGGTCCGGATGCCGTTCTGCTCGCGGCCGCCGCCCTTGCGCGGGGTCAGCATCCGCATGCCGAGCTGGGCGAACATGTTGGAGCTGACGCCGTGCGCCCAGCGCTCGGCGATCTTGCCGTCCTCGTCGAGCCGCCAGATGACGATGCCCTTGGACTCGATCGAGCGGCCGGTGGGGGCCATGCCGAGCAGGTCCCCGAGGTGGGTGCCGCGCCAGGTGTTGTGGATGACGACCATGTCGCCGTCCGCGCTCATGTCCTCGATCGTGACGTGCAGGTCGGGGAAGGCCTCGCGCAGGCCGGCGATCGTGTACTTGACCCCGACGGCGCCTTCCGGGGCTCCGGGCAGGCCCTCGTGGTCCACGATGTCGGGGCGGTAGATCTCGTCCACGACCGAGAAGTCGCCGCGGTTGACGAACTCGTCGAACACGCGCCGGATCGTGGCCTTGTTGCGTACCTGGACGTTGACGTTCTCCGCAGTGATCATGGTGATCTCTCCTCTGAGGATCGCTCAGCCGATGGGGGAGACGGCGGACTTGGTGGTGTTCCAGCGCGTGCCGTAGGCGACGTGCTCGTTCTCCGCGGCCTTGAAGGCCTTGGCCCAGCCGAAGGGCATGATCCGGTCGCGCAGCCAGATCGCGGCAGGGTTGCGCAGGGCGCCGATGACGCCGATCCGGTGGGCGAGCTCCTGCATCGGCTTGGTCCGGGCCTGCCGCTCCGATTCGTAGGCGCGCAGCGCGGCGGTGACCGAGGCGCCGGGGGCCGCGAGGTGGCCGGCGAGGACCAGCGCGTCCTCGATGGCCTGGCAGGCGCCCTGGCCGATGTTGAAGCTGATGGCGTGGGCGGAGTCGCCCAGCAGGGACACGCGGCCCCGGCCCCAGACGGAGTCGGGTTTGCGGTCGAGGACGTCGCCGCGCAGGATGCTGTCCGGATCGGTGGCTTCGAGGATGCGGCCCACCGGGTCGACCCAGCCCGCGTGCCGGCGGCGCAGCATGTCGAGGGTGTCGTCGGCGGAGCCCTGGTCGCGGCCGCCCGCGGGGCCGTTGGCGACGCTCATCCAGTGCACGACGCCGGGCGCGATGTCGTAGTACGTGAACCGGGTGCCCGGGCCGAACAGCGCGTGGAAGCTGCCGGGCGGGAACTCCTCGGGCCCCAGGCGGGCGTGGCCGCGCCAGGCGATGTACCCGGTGTAGTCGGGGGGCTCGGGGCCGAGGAGCTGCTTGCGCACGTTGGAGTGGACGCCGTCGGCGCCGATGAGGATGTCGCCGCGCTCGGACGTGCCGTCCGCGAAATGGGCGGTGACCCCGTCCAGGTCCTCGGTGTAGCCGGTGACCTCGGCGCCCGTGACGATCGGGGACTTCACCGCGTCGCGCAGGATGCCGTGGAGTTCGGAGCGTCCGACGGCGACGGTGGGCTGGCCGTAGCGGGTCATGAACTCGCCCACCGGCCACTGCCCGATGACCCGGCCCGTGGAGGTCGAGAAGTGGCAGACCTCCTGGGCCGGCGCCACGGCGGCCACCTGGTCCGCGAGGCCGAGGTGGGCCAGGGCGAGCATGCCGTTGGTCCAGATGTGCAGTCCGGCGCCGCCGTCGCGCAGCTGCGGGGCGCGCTCGAAGACGACGGAGTCGATTCCCTGCTGCTGGAGTGCCAGGGCCGCGGCGATGCCGCCGATCCCTCCGCCTGCGATCAGCACGCGGCGTATACGTGTTGGGGACACCACATCTCCTTCTGGGTGGATCGGGTCGGGGTGGAGCAGGTCGGGGTGGAACGGGCCGGGTGGAACCGGTCCGGGACAGCGGGCTGTTCAGCGGTGTACGTGGGCCATGGCGGCCTCGGGGTAGCGCTCGCCGGCCGAGGCGCCGTAGGGGGCGATCTCGTCGATGGCGGCCAGCGCCTCGGCGGGGATGACGACCTCGGCCGCGGCGACGTTCTCCTCCAGGTAGGTGCGGCGCTTGGTGCCGGGGATGGCGATGACGTCCTCGCCGCGGGAGAGCACCCAGGCGAGCGCGAGGCGGGTGACGCTGATGCCGAGGGAGTCGGCCAGCTCGGTGAGCCGGTCGACGACGGTGAGGTTCTCGCGGAGGTTGCCGTCGCTGAACCGGGGGGCGAACTTGCGGAAGTCCAGGCCCTCGGGGAGGTCCCCGGCGCTGCGGATGGTGCCGGTCAGCAGGCCCCGGCCGAGGGGGCTGTAGGCGACGAAGCCGATGCCGAGCTCGCGGACGGTGTCGAGGACCCCGTTGACCTCGACGTCCCGGGTGGAGAGCGAGTACTCGGTCTGCACGGCGGTCAGGGGGTGTACCGCGTGGGCGCGCCGGATGGTCTCGGGTGCGGCCTCGGAGATGCCCAGGTGGCGTACGAGGCCTTCCTGGACCAGGCCGGCCAGCGCTCCGAAGGTGTCCTCGACCGGGGTGTCGGGGTCGACGCGGTGCAGGAAGCAGAGGTCGAGGTGGTCGGTGCCCAGGCGCCGCAGGCTGGCCCGGACGGCCGAACGGATGTAGGCGGGGCTGCCGTTGACGCGGCCGGTCAGCGCGCCGTCGGCGTCGATCTCGTTGCCGACCTTGGAGGACAGCACCACCTCGTCGCGGCGGCCGGCGATGGCCCGGCCGACCAGCTCCTCGTTGGTGAGCGGTCCGTACATGTCGGCGGTGTCCAGCAGGTTCACGCCGAGGTCCAGCGCGCGGTGGACGGTGGCGATGGCCTCGTCGGCGTCGGCGTCGCCGTAGCCGAAGGTCATGCCCATGCAGCCAAGTCCCTGAACAGGGACGTTCAGCCCGAACGGGCCCAGAGTGCGGCGTTCCACAGGTACCTCTCAAGGAAGGAAGGAGGAGGGCGGTGTGATGCACCGCCAGATAGTTAGCACTGACAGATTCCATAGCGATGACTTTTTGGCTATCATCGACACATGTCAATTCGTGAGCGACGCCTCCGCGAACAGGCGGAACGACGACAGCTGATCCTTTCCGCGGCGCGTGAGATGGCCGAGGCCGAGGGCTGGGACTCGGTCACCACGCGCAGACTCGCCGACCGGATCGAGTACAGCCAGCCGGTCCTCTACCAGCACTTCAAGAACAAGGACGCCCTGGTCCGCGCCGTCGCGCTGGACGGATTCGGGGAGCTCGCCGAGCAGTTGAGGGCAGCGCGCCTCGGCAGCGACGAACCGCAGCGGCGGCTGCACGAGGTGGCCGAGGCCTACATCGCCTTCGCCGTGGCCAACCCCGTCCTGTACCAGGCGATGTTCTCCCTGGACGTGGGCCTGGTCTTCGCCCGGGAGGAGACCCCGCGGCAGATGGTGGACGCCTTCCTGGAGATCATGGAAGCCGTCCGGCCGGCCGCCGGGCACCGCGATCCGGAGCTCCTCGCCGAGGTGCTGTTCAGCTCCTGGCACGGCATGGCCAACCTCGCCTGGGGCGGGCGGCTGCGGCCGGGCCTCCAGAAGGACCGGCTCGCCGCCCTGGTGGACGCCTTCACCGCCCCGGCCGCCCAGCCGGTGTGACCCCCGGCCGGGGGCGGCGGCCCGGTTCACGCCGGGACCGCCGCCCGCCAGGTCAGCGAGAGGCCCGTGTAGACGTAGCGGCTGGCCTCGATGCCGAGCAGCACGATCTTGTCGCCCGGCTTGATCCGGCCGGAGGTCCAGCCGAAGTCCAGGGACAGCGGCACCGCGGCCGAGCCGGTGGCGCCGACGTCCGCGAGGTTTTCCACGATCCGCCCGGCCAGCGCGTCACGGTCTTCCTGTCCGAGCCCCGCGGCCTCGAACTCGCTCGCGAAGTACTCGGCGTTGCCCTCCGGTAGCACGATCGCGTCGAACTCCCCGATGGAGCGGCCGCTGCGCGCGGCCATCTCCTGGATCGCCCGCACGAAGACCTGCGGCCCGAACGTGGACGTGCCGGGTACGTCGATCTTCATCTGGATCAGCTGCTTGCGGGCCTGCTGCTGTGCCTGCGGTACGTCCGTACCGCCGCCGATGATCTCCATCCCGGGCTTGCGCAGCCCGCCCGCGCAGGCGTTGACGTACGCGAACCCGTCCACCGGGGCGCCCTCGCGCGCCGGCTCCGCCCGGAGCACCACCGCGCCCGCGCCGTCGCCGAAGGTGTACAGGGTCAGCCGGTCGCGCATGCGCACCGCGGACGGGTCCTTGCCCAGGAAGGCCGGTGCCATCAGCGGGGAGATCGCCTCGCTGCCCACCACCAGCGCGGTGCGCGCCTCGCCCGCCTCCAGCTGGCGGCGGGCGAGATCGAGGGCCTGCACCCAGCCGGCGCAGGCGCCGCGGATCTCGATCGCACCGACGCTCTCCAGCCCGAGGTAGCTCTGCAGGGTCGTCGCCACGTTCGGCAGCGCGTACTCCGGGGTCGTGGTGCACGCCACGATCAGGTCGACCTCGCCGGGCTCCACCCCGGCCCGCTCCAGCGCCTGGCGGGCGGCGTGCTCGGCCATCCGGCTGTTGTTGATGACGTGGGCGCCGGTCGCCGGGTCGATCATCCAGTGCCGGGTCCTGACCTGGATGCCCTCCAGGACGTCGTCCGGCAGCGGGCCGACGTACTTCTCCAGGGCCGCGTTGTCGAGGGGCTCGCCCGGCACGTACCCGCCGACCGAGAGGATGGACACGTCGTACTGGGCGGTCATCGAACCGGCTCCACTTCGGTGAGAGGCTGAGGTGCGGTGAGGGGTACGGGGGACAGCACGACCGAACTGTGGGTGCCGCCCAGCGAGGAACTGTTGATCACGACGGGCCCGGCCGCCCCACTGCGCCGCCAGGAGGCGAGGGCGAGGACCGCGGACAGCGCGGCTCCCGCGCCAACGGGCTCGCCCAGGACCCGCTTCGGGGCCTCCACGCGCACCCCCTCGGCGCCGAACACCCGCTGCACGGCGGCCTGTTCGGGGCGGTCGACGACGGCCAGCCCGGCCTCGTTCGACCAGACCGCCGACACCTCCCCGGGGGTCAGCCCGGCCGAGGCGACGGCCTGCCGCATGGCGCGCTCCACCCCCTCGCCCGTCGCGTCCCAGCGCCCGATGCCCCGGGCGTCCGAGGCCGTCGCGTGCGAGGACACCACGGCCAGGGCGCGGGCCCCGCGCCGCTCGGCGGCGTCGGCACGCTCCAGCACCAGGGCGATCCCGCCCTCGGCGAGCGTGTAGCGGCGCGCTCCCCGGGTGAACAGCGGCATGCTGCGGTACGCGTCCAGCGCGCCCGGTGAGAAGACGTCGACCGCCAGGACCACGATCCGCTCGGCCTTGCCGGTGCGCAGCAGGTCGTGGGCCACACCGAGGGCCGCCGCACCGGCCGCGTGCGCCGAAGTCAGCGTCGAGGTCGGGCCCTTGGTGCCGAGCAGCATGGCGACCTGGCCGGCCGCGCCGTTGTAGACGGTGTTGGGGAAGACGGCCGGATTGGCCTGTACGGCGCCCCCGGCGAGCACCGGGACGATGAAGTCCTCGCTGCTCTCCATCGGGCCGATCCCGGTGCCGACGACCACCCCGGTCGCGGTGACCGCGGCCTCGTCGCCGCTCACCCCGGCGTCGTCGAGGGCGGTCCTCGCCGCGGCCACGGCCAGCTGGGAGAGCCGGTCCATGCGCCGCCGCTCCTTGGCCGACCCGGCGGCCGCGCGGTCGAAGTCGAGGCGGGCCAGGCGCAGCCCGCCCTCGTCGGCCCCGAGCCGCTCCCCCGCCGCGTACGCCTCCCACAATGCGTCCGGGCCGGCGCCCGCCGCGGTGAGCGCGCCGACACCGGTGACGACCACCTCGTGCGCTCCGCCGCCGGCGGGTGCGCCGGGCAGGGCGTCGGGGCGGGCGAAGACGACCGAGGCGTTGGCGCCGCCGAACGCGAAGTTGTTGGACAGCGCCGCGTCCAGGGCCATGGGCCGGGCCGTCCCCGCCACCGGGTCGAGACCGCACTGCGGGTCCATTTCCCGGAACCCGGCCGTGGGCGGGAGGAGCTGGTCGCGCAGGGCGAGGACGGTGACGATGCCCTCCACCGCGCCGGCCGCGCCCAGCAGGTGCCCGACCATGGACTTCGTGCTGCTCAGCGCGGTCTTCTCGACGGACGGGCCGAACGCGGCGCGCACGGCGTTGCTCTCCGCCGAGTCGTTCTTCGGGGTGCCGGTGCCGTGCCCGTTGACGTAGCGGATGTCGTCCGGGCCGACCCCCGCGCCGGCCAGGGCGGCCGTGATCGCGCGGGCCGCGCCCTCGCCCTGCGGGTGCGGGGCCGTCGGGTGGTAGCCGTCGGCGGACAGGCCGTAGCCGCGCACCTCCGCGAGGGCGGTGGCTCCGGTGCGCAGCGCCGCCTCGCGCGACAGCAGTACGAACATGCCGCTGCCCTCGCCCAGGGAGAGGCCGGTGCGGTCCTTGGAGTACGGGGTGGCCGGCTCGGGCGACAGCGACTCCAGGCTGCTGAACCCGGCGAACGCCGATTCGGTGAAGGCGTCACTGCCGCCGACCAGCATCGCGTCGGCCCGTCCCGCCCGGATCGTCTCCAGGGCGTGGCCGAGCGCGTGGGCGCTCGACGCGCAGGCCGTGTTGACGCTGAGCACCGGGCCCTTGAGCCCGAAGGCGGCGCTCAGTGCCTCGGCGGCCGCCTGCGGCGGTACGAAGGTGTAGCGGTGCCAGTCGGGGGCGGCGCCGTCCGCGGCCTCGCGCAGGGCGAGTTCGGCGCTGCGCCAGCCGCCGTTGCAGGTTCCGTACGCGACCCCCCAGCGCTCCGCCGGGATGTCCTCGCCGACCTTGAGGCCCGTGTGGGCCATGGCCTCCTCGGCGGCCGCGAGCGCGAAGTCGACGGACGGCTCCCGGACCCCGGACTCGGGCATGTAGTCGAAGGCGGGGAAGGCCGGTTCGGTGACCTCGCCGCCGATCGCGGTCTGGTACTCGTCCATGGGGAACCCGACCACCGGCCGGATCGCGACCCTGCCCCCGCGCACCCCCTCCCACAGCGCGTCGGCGGTGCCGCCCTGCGAGGTGACGGCGCCCAGTCCCACGATCACCACGCCGGTGACGGCATCAGTGGTGCCATTCATGCGTGTGCGTCCTCTCTGAGATGTGGTGGCGGCCCGGTCAGGCGGCGGTCCTCGACAGGACGAGCGACACGGCCTGCCCCTCGATGCCCCTGGCGAGCGCCAGCGCGTGCTCGGGCTTCGACTCCCGCGCGGAGCCCCGGACGTAGTCCAGGTCGCAGGCGGGGTCCGGGTTGTCCAGGTTGAGCGTCGCGGGAACCACACCGTTGTGCAGGGCGAGCGCCGAGACGACGGTGTTCAACGCCCCCGCCCCGCCGATGAGATGGCCGAACTGCGGCTTCACCGAGCTGATCGGGACCGACCCGGCGTCCCGCCCCAGCGCGGTGCGCAGCGCGGCGTTCTCGCTGAGGTCCCCGATCACGGTGCCCGCGCCGTGCGCGGCGATGTAGCCGAGGTCCCCGGCCGCCACCCGGGCGTCCTGGAGGGAGCGGCGCACCGCGCGGGCCAGGCCGCGGCCCTGCGCGTCGGGCGCGGGCGGTGTGCGGCAGTCGTGGCCGCCGCCGTACCCGGTGATCTCGGCGTAGATGCGTGCGCCGCGGCGCAGCGCCGCCTGCTTCTCCTCCAGGACCAGCAGGGCGGCGCCCTCGCCGACGACCGCGCCGCTGCGGTCCCGGTCGTAGGGGCGGAACGCCTCCTTGCCGAGCTCGTTGCGGGTGGTCAGTACGCCGATCCGGTCGAGCAGGGTCATGGACCACCAGCTGGTGGCGTCGTCGTAGCCGCCCGCGACCGCGAGGTCGGCCTCGCCCCGGCGCACGGCGCGGACGGCCTGGCCGATCGCGCTGGCCCCGGCGTCGGCGGTGCCGGCGAAGAAGGCGCTGGCGCCCTGGATGCCGAAGGTCTGGGAGATGTTGAAGACCCCGCCGGACTGGAGCCCCTCGACGAAGAACAGCGGCGGCATGATGACGTCGGCCTTGCGGCCGAGCATCGCCTGGTCGGCGCTGCCGTCCTCGCGGCGGATGACCTTCAGCTCCTCGATGAGCTGCTCCATCCGGCCGATGGACTTGTTCCCGCCCAGGTAGAGGCCGGTACGGGGGCCGAGCGGCCGGCTGATGTCCACGCCCGCGTCCTCCAGCGCGAGCCGGCCCGCCGCCAGGGCGAGCCGGTCGCCCCGGTTGATGGTGCGCAGCTGCCGCTTGCCGGCGAAGCGGGTGGCGTCGAAGTCGTGGATCTCCGCGCCGAGCGTGGACTGGAGCGGGGAGGTGTCGTAGGCCCGCATCGGGCCCACCCCCGACTCGCCCGCCACCAGCGCCTTCCAGTTGGCCTCGGGACCTTCGCCGAGGGCGGTCAGCAGGCCGATCCCGCTGATCACGACCTCGCGTCCGGTGGGGCTCATCGGGGCTCCTCCAAGGGTGCTGCGGACGGGCCGCGCCGGGCGAGTGTGAGCTGGCGTATCTCGGCGACGGTGGTGCCGCCGGACTCGACCCGGGCGCGGAAGTGGAGTTCGTCGCCCTCGTCCCGGACCAGCTCGGCGTGGATGAGCATCCGGTCGCCGGGCCGCACCGGCTGCCGCCAGCGGATCCGGGTGGCCCGGGCGAGCCGGGTGCCGCCGGGGGTCCGGGGCACGGCGAGCGCGGCGACGTCGGCGGCCGCCTGGAGGACCAGTACGCCGGGCAGGATCGGGAAGCGCGGGAAGTGGGTGTCGAACAGGGCCATCGTGTTCGGGACGTTGCGTGCGGCCTCGGCCCGCTCCCCCGGCGTGACGAGCACGTCGGTGAGGTGGGCCGGGTACCCGGCGGGCGCCGCCGTGACGGGCGCGGGGCTGTCGGTGACGGTCATCGTTCCCCCTCGTAGGCGCCGACGACGAGGCTGACGTTGGTGCCGCCGAAGGCGAAGGCGTTGATCAGGACGTGTGCCACGGCGCGCTCGCGGGCGACGTTCGGCACGTAGTCGAGGCCGAGCCTGCGGTCCGGGACCTCCTGGTTGATGGTGGGCGGCACCAGTCCGTGCTCGATGGCGCCGACCGCGGTGAAGGTGCTGAGCGCGGCTCCCGCCGCCGTGAGGTGCCCGGCCATCGACTTCGGCGAGCTGACGAGCAGGTTCTGCGCGTGGTCCCCGAAGACCTTCTTGATCGCGTTGGTCTCGGAGAAGTCGTTGCCGTGGGTGCTGGTGCCGTGCGCCACCACGTAGTCGATGTCGTCGGCGCCGAGGCCCGCGTCCGCGATGGCCCCCTGCATCGACTCGATGGCCCCGGTGCCGTCGGGCGGCGAGTCGGTGATGCGCCAGGCGTTCAGGCTCGTGGCGTAGCCGAGGATCTCGGCGTGGATCTTCGCCCCGCGGGCCCGGGCCGCCTCCAGCTCCTCCAGGACGAAGACCACCCCGCCCTCGCCGAGCACGAAGCCCGACCGGTTGCCGTCGAAGGGGCGGCTGGCCCGCTGCGGGTCGTCGTTGTACTCCTTGGTGAGCGCGCCCAGCAGGCTGAAGCCGACCAGGTCGAGCCAGGACGTCAGCGAGTCGTAGCCGCCGGCCAGCATGAGGGTCGCATCGCCCTCCTGCACGGTCCGGAACGCCTCTCCGATCGCGTGCCCCGAACCGGAGCAGGCGGTGGACAGGCCGAGCATCGGGCCGGTGGCGTCCAGGATCCGGGCCATCGCCGCCGAGCCGACGTTCTGGCTGTACGCGAGGGCGTCGGACGGGGCGTACGGGAGGAACGCGTCGTCCCTGCCGGTCTCGTCCCGCGCCGCGCCGACGTCCACCAGCCACTGGAGGTCGGGCCGGTCGACGCTCGCGCCCATGGCGACGCCCATGTCGTCGCCGTCGTAGGTGCTGCGGTGCACCCCGGCGTCGCGCAGCGCCTCCCAGGCCGCCGCCACCCCGTAGCCCGCGGGCCGCGACAGGTGCCGCAGGCCGATCGAGCGGGGCACGACGTCCTTCAGCCGGAAGTCCTTGACCTCGCCGGCGATCGTCACGTCGAGCCCGTCGGGGTCGATGGCCGTCAGCCGGCCGACCCCGCTGCGCCCTTCCGCGAGCCCCTGCCAGGTGGTCGCGGCGTCGTTGCCCAGCGGCGTGACGGCGCCCAGTCCGGTGATCACTACCCGGCGGTTCACCGCAGGGCCTCCGTCCGCAGCAGCTGCCGGCCCATCCGGGCGGTGTCCTCGGGGTCCTCCAGCAGGGCGCTGTCGACGACCGCGCACATGACGCCGTCCGCCTCCAGGACCGTACGGTCGCCCACCCGGACGGTCCCGGTGAACACCGCGGCGGTGTCGTCGTGGGACAGCATCGAGACGTCCATCTCCAGGACCTCGCCGGGGACCACCTCGGAGCGCCACTCGGCCCTGGTCACGCTGCCGAGCGCGGCGCGGCGCCGGAAGTCGCTGCTCAGCAGCAGCAGCCAGGTGCCGGCCTGGGCCAGCGCCTCCAGTACGAGGCCGCCCGGCATCACCGGGCCGTACGGCGACGGCTCCCAGTACTCCTCGTCCGGGGCGGTGGCCTTGCGGCCGGCCAGTCGGGTGTGGGGCTCCCAGCTGTCGACGCGGTCGATCAGGTGGAACCGCATCATCGTCCTCCCTCTGTCTTGGGGCGGCCCAGGCCGAGTTGGGCGGTCCAGCCGCCGTCGACGTGGAGCAGCTCGCCCGTGGTGTACGCGGCGTCGTCGCTCGCGAGGAACGCGACGGCGGCGGCGACCTGCTCCGCCGTCGCGAACTCGCGCAGCGGAAGCTGGCGTTTGATGTTGCGCCCGCGGTCCTGCTCCAGCAGGGAGCCGAGCAGGCCGGTCGGCGTCCAGCCGGGCAGGACCGCGTTGACCCGTACGCCGAACCGGGCGAACTCGGTGGCACTGGCCCGGGTGAAGGCGTTCACCGCGCCCTTGGACGCGGCGTAGTTGGACTGGCCGACCCAGCCCTGCTCGCCCATGACGGACGAGATGTTGACGATGCTCCCCGTGCCGCCCGAGATGAGGTGCTCGGCGGCCGCCTGGGTGCAGTTGAAGACGCCCAGGACGTTCGTACGGAAGACCTGCCACCAGTCGTCGGGGTCCTGGTCGTAGATCAGCCCGTTGCCGACCACTCCCGCGTTGTTGACGAGGATCTGCAGGCCGCCGAGTTCCTGGGCGGCCCGCCGTACGAGCTCCTGGGCCTCCTTGGGCTCTGAGACGTCGGCCTGGAGCGCGACCGCGCGACCGCCCGCCGAGGTGATCTCGGCGACGACCTCGTCCGCCTCGTCGGACCGTGTGCGGTAGTTGACCGCCACGGCGGCGCCCTCGGATGCCATCCGGGTCGCGATGACCCGCCCGATCCCGCGCGAGCCGCCGGTGACCAGGGCGGCCCGGCCTTCAAGTCTCATTCCGTCCGTCTCCTTCCTCTTCTGCGGAGGCGGGGCCGCCCGCCGGGCCGTACGGGGGGTCCTGGTCGAACGGAACGCAGACCAGGACCGCGTGGGCCACGGCGAGGCCGCCACTGTGCGTGAGCGAGATCTCGATGTGGTCCATCCCGAGGGAGAGCGCCACGGCCCTCACCTCCCCGTACAGCCGCACCTGCGGCCGCCCGCCCCTCTCGTTGATGACTTCGATGTCGGTCCACTCCATGCGCGCGGCCATGCCCGTACCGAGGCTCTTGAGCACGGCCTCCTTCGCCGCCCAGCGGACCGCCAGGTGCTCTCCCGCCCGCCTGCGGCGGTAGCAGTAGGCCAGCTCGCGGGCGGTGAATACGGTTTCCTGGAGGCCGGGCTGCGTGCTCATGAGTTCCTCGACGCGGGAGATCTCGGCCACGTCGGTGCCGATGCGGACCCTCAGGGGAGCGGTGCGGCCGGGAGGCTGCCCCGCTCGCGTCTCAGGCAGCGGCCTTGGCGAGATCTGCACGCTCGGCCACCAGGTCGGTGAGGTTCTGGACGGTGAAGAGCGTGAGTACCTCGTCCGCGGTCAGCTTGCCCGCCAGCTCCGCCACGTCGATCTGCGGCAGCGACAGCTTGAGCTGGGCCAGGCCGACCTCGTTGATGATGCCGTCGTCGTCCGCGAACTCCTCGTCGGGGATGCCGCCCTGGAGGCGCTCCGCGATGTCCGCGACCTTGACCTTCACGTCCGACGCGCGCTCGATACGGAACAGGACATCGAGCAGGTCGATGGACTCGGCGTCCAGATCGCCCAGCAGGGTGGCCTCCGGCACGACCTCTTCGACGTCGAGGCCCAGCGCTGCGGCCACGGCGTCCCGGACGATGGTGCTGAAGTCATTCCCGTTGTACGACATGTGTCCTAACCCTTCTTGCACGGTTGTTGGCAGAGCACGCCGGTTCGGCACCGGCGGTTCGTGGGGGTCATACGGCGGTCGGCAGCGCGGTCAGCGAGCCGAGCAGTGCGCCCAGCCGGCGCTGGTCGCCGGTCGAGCGGGTCATGGCCTCGTCGAAGGTGCGGCGGGCGAGCCCGCCGAGCACCCGGCCGGGGCCGATCTCGGTGTAGGCCTCCACCGGGTGGCTCGCGGCCGTACGGAGCACCTCCACCCAGCGGACGGGTTCGGTGAGCTGGCGGCGCAGCAGTTCGCGCGCCTCGCCGCCGCTGCGGGCGTACTCCCCCGTCACCGAGCTGATGACGGGAAGTTCCGGGTCGGCGAACTCGTGCCGGGCCAGGGCCTCGGTGAACTCCTCCTCGACGGCCTCCATCAGGGGGCAGTGGAAGGGGGCGCTCACGGCGAGCGGTACGACCCGCTCGGCGCCCGCCTCGCGGGCGGCCCGGCCGGCCTGCTCGACGGCGTCGACCTGTCCGGAGACGACGGTCTGCAGGGGTTCGTTGAAGTTGGCCACCGTGACGAGCCCGGTGCCGGCGGCCGACGCGCAGGCCTCCTCGACCTGTTCGGCGGTGAGTCCGATGACGGCCGCCATGGCGCCCGGCACGGTCCGCCCGGCCTCGCCCATGAGCCGGCCGCGCAGCTTGACCAGCCGCATCGCGGACTCCAGCGACAGCACCCCGGCGGCCACCAGGGCCGGGTACTCGCCGAGGCTGTGCCCCGCCACCGCGGCGGGCTCGTAGCCCGCCTCGCGCAGCAGGTTCCACACGACGATGCTGGTCGCGGCGATCGCGGGCTGGGTGACCTCGGTACGGGCGAGCTCGTCCTTGGTGCCGCTCACGCAGATCTCCGAGAGCGGGATGCCGAGGATGTCGTCGACCTGGGCGAACAGCTCCCGGGCCGTGGGGTGGTTCTCGATCAGGTATCCGGCCATACCGGGCCTCTGTGAACCCTGGCCGGGGAACATCGCCAGGCAGCCGCTCACGCCGGGCGAGCCGGAACTGCCGAGCGCGGATGCGGTCATGGTGGTCTCCTTCCTCATGGGGCGGTGGGGGTGCGCTGCCAGCCGGCGGCTTGCGGGGCGCTGTTCGCGGGGGCCGGACGGCGCCAGGGCCCCCGCCCGTTCCAGCCGTGCCGCCGCTCGCGCGGCGCCGCGGCGGGTGCGGTGTTCCCGGTGACCGCGGTGAGGACCGCGATCACGGCGGCGAGTTCCTCGGGTGTCGGACGGCCGCGCACGACGCTGAGCGCGACCGGGCCGCTCCCGCTCACAGCGGGACGTTCCCGTGCTTGCGCACGGGGTGGACCCCGCGCTTGGTCCGCAGCACCTGGAGGGACTTGATCAGTACGCGGCGGGTGTCGGCCGGGTCGATCACGTCGTCGACCTGGCCCCGCCGGGCGGCGGCGAACGGGTTCAGCAGCTGCTCGGTGTACTCGGCGACGAGCTCCTTGCGCAGCTTCTCCGGTTCGGCCGACTCCCTCAGCTGCCGACGGAAGATGATGTTGGCCGCGCCGTCCGCGCCCATGACGGCCGTCTGGTTGGACGGCCAGGCGAAGGACAGGTCGGACCCGATGGACTTGGAGTCCATGACGATGTACGCGCCGCCGAACGCCTTGCGCAGGATGACCTGGATGCGGGGCACCGTTGCCTCGCAATAGGCGTACAGCAGCTTCGCGCCGCGCCGGATGATGGCGTTGTGCTCCTGCTCGGTGCCCGGCATGAACCCGGGTACGTCGACCAGGGTCACCAGCGGGATGTTGAAGGCGTCGCAGGTCCGCACGAACCGGGCCGCCTTCTCCGACGCGTCGATGTCCAGGACCCCGGCGAGCACGGCCGGCTGGTTGCCGACGATCCCGACGGGCTTGCCGTCGAGCCGGGCCAGCGCGCACACGATGTTCGGCGCCCACTGCTCCTGGACCTCCAGGAACTCCCCGTGGTCCACGATGTGCTCGATGACGGTCCTGATGTCGTACGGGCGCTTCTCGTCGACCGGTACGAGGTCCAGCAGCTCCTCGCAGCGCCGGTCGGGATCGTCCTCGGCCGCCACCTCGGGCGCCGTCTCGTGGTTGTTCGACGGCAGGTAGGACAGCAGCTCGCGGACGCTCTCGAAGCAGCTCTCCTCGTCCGGCGAGACGAAGCTGGCGACTCCGGTCCGGCGGCCGTGGGTGCCCGCGCCGCCCAGCTCGTCGTGGGTGACCTTCTCGCCGGTCACCGCCTGCACCACGTCGGGGCCGGTGATGAACATGTTGGCCATGCCCTCGACCATGAACGTGTAGTCCGTCAGGGCCGGCGAGTAGACCGCGCCGCCCGCGCAGGAGCCGAGCACCACGCTGATCTGCGGGATCACCCCCGAGGCCCGGACGTTGCGGGCGAAGAGCCGGCCGAAGCCGGTCAGGGCGTCGATACCCTCCTGGATCCGCGCGCCGCCGCCGTCGTTCAGGCCGATGACCGGGGCGCCGACCGAGTCCGCGAGGTCGAGCAGCTGGTGGATCTTGTTGGCGAAGGTCTCGCCGAGCGCCCCGCCCCGCACCCGGGCGTCGTGGGCAAAGATGAAGACCGTACGGCCGTCGATCTCGCCCCAGCCGGTGATGACCCCGTCACCCTCGGGGTGGGAGTCCTCCATGCCGAAGCCGGTGGCGCGGTGCTCCGCGAAGAGTCCCAGCTCCACGAAGGAACCCGGGTCCAGGATCCGCTCGATGCGCTGGCGGGCGAGCAGCTTGCCCTTGTCGAGGTGGCGGCGCTCGGCGTCCGGGTCGTGTCCGAAGTGGGCCTCCGCCCGCCGGGCGGCCAGATCGTCCGTCAGGCTCGCCATCGTCGGCGGCTGCTGCGGACCTGCCTCCCGGCCGGGTACGAAGCCCTGGTCGGCGAGCTCGGGTGCTTCGACCTGGGCCGTGTTCGACATCGCCATCGCGTCCCCCTCCTCAGTGCTCCATCGCCTTCCCCACGACTGTCGTACGGGTGTGTGGTCG
The DNA here is from genome assembly GCF_055565795.1 of Streptomyces sp. NPDC028314. Lineage (NCBI taxonomy): Bacteria > Bacillati > Actinomycetota > Actinomycetes > Kitasatosporales > Streptomycetaceae > Streptomyces > Streptomyces sp. NPDC028314. Next base: position 627,135 of record NZ_JBVHTP010000002.1, on the reverse strand, counting down.
CCCGGCTGGACAGAGTCTTGAGCGGATCTGTACTGCTACCGCGCCACCGCCGAGAGGGCCTTCTCCCGCAGGCCGCGGGCGAACACGCGCTGGAGTCCGTCCAGCCTGAAACGGGTCGGCTGGTCCCCTGTGGACTCCTCCACGACGCACAGGAAGTACGCCTCGACCAGCTGCTCGCAGGCGTCCTCGACCGTCCTGAGGTCCTTGCCGAGCACCGGGCAGGCCACATAGCCGTCGAACTCCGACATCGGCATGTCCGCCAGGCAGCGCAGCACCTCGCGGGCGTCGCTCGGCAGGGACTCGTACGAGGCCGTCAGCCGGGCCCGCACGCTCAGCGAACCGTGCGACAGCTCGTCGAGCCGCCTGTTCTCGTCGCTGAGCCGCTCCGCGAACCGCGCCAGCGTCCAGTGCGGCCGTGCGGTCAGCCGGGCCGCGGCCGCCCGGATGGCGAGCGGCAGCCCGCCGCAGTAGCCGACCACGACCGCCGCCGCGGCGCGCTCCCGTGCGACGCGCTGCGCGCCGATGAGCCGCGTCAGCAGGGCGAGGCCGTCGTCCCCCGGCAGTTCGTCGAGCTCCAGCACGTCGGCGCCCAGCGGGGTGTTGAGCCGGCTGCGGGTGGTCACGAGGACCGCGCTGTCCGTGCTGCCGGCGCTGCCCGGCAGCAGTGTCTGCACCTGGTCGTCGTCGAGCGCGTCGTCGAGGACCACCAGCAGCCGGCGGCCCGCCAGCAGCGCGCGGTACACCTCGGCGCGCTCGTCCGGATCCTCGGGGATGTCGGCCGGATCCATGCCCAGCGCCCTCAGCAGTCTGCCCAGGACCCCGAACGGATCGGCCGGATGTCTTCCGCTGCCGCGCAGGCCCGCGTACAACTGCCCGTCGGGGAAGGCGTGCTGGACGCTGTGCGCGGCGTGCACCGCCAGCGCCGTCTTGCCCACCCCGCCCGCGCCGACGATCAGCACCGTGGGCGGCAGGGGCACCTCCCGGCTGGTCAGCACCTCCAGGACGTGCTTCAGCTCGGACTCCCGCCCGGTGAAGTCCGGCAGGTCCAGCGGCAGCATCCGCGGTACGACGGCCACCGCGGGCGGCGCGAGGAGCCGGACCGGCTCGGCCTGGGCGGGCGGGCCCGGTTCGACCTGCTCGCCGCGCAGGATGGACTCGTACAGCTCCTGGAGCCGCTGCGAGGGGTCGGCGCCCAGCTCCTCCGCGATCTGCCGGCGCAGCGCCTGGTAGTGCTCCAGCGCCTCCACGCTGCGCCCGTCCAGGTGCAGGGCGCGCATCAGCCGCTCCCCCATCTGCTCCGACAGCGGGTCGCCGAGCAGGGCGGCGCGCAGGTCGGCCACGACGGCCCCGGAGTGGCCGAGCCGCAGTTCGGTGTCGGCCCACTGGATGAGCGCCTCCGTGTGCAGCTGGCCCAGCGTCTCGCGGACCCGGGCCGCCCAGTCGCTGTTCATCCCCGCCAGGGCGTCGCCCCGCCACAGGCCCAGTGCCTCCTGGAGCAGGGCGCTGCGCTGCGGGTCGCGCAGGTCCGGGCGCTGGCCCTCCTTCAGCAGCCGCCTGAACCGCACCAGGTCGACCGTGTCGGGGTCCGCCTCCAGCCGGTAGCCGGCCGTGGACCGGGTCAGGCCGACCAGCTCCGGGGCGCCCTCCGATGCGCGGGCGAGGGCCCGGCGCAGCCGTGCGACGTACGTGTAGACGACGCTCCGCGCGCCGGAGGGCGGTGTGTCGCCCCAGACGCGGTCGACGAGCGACTCGAGCGGCACGGGCCGCTCCGGGTCGACGAGCAGCGCGCCCAGCACCCCTCGTTGCCGAGCGGGGCCGATGTCCGCCTCACTGCCTGCCGTCCACACCTCTATCGGTCCCAGTATTCGCAGCTCCATGAAGAATCACCCGCATCCTTTCCACCCCCGCAAAAGTAAAGGCGAGCGGTCCAGCTGCCCTCGAATTCCGCTCTGCCCCAAACGGAGCCGGGCGTCTCCAGCGGAATCCGAGGAACGGGCGAGTCGGGAGGCTTAGCGTCCTTTCATATTCGGACCGCAGGAGACATCGGAGGAAATCTCATGAGCACCGACCAGCACGAATTCGTCCTTCCGGGCGCGGACCTCCCGCAGCCCTCCGCCGAGCTGCGCAAGGCGCGCGAGGCGGTCGTCGCGGAGCACACGCTGGCCGAGATCGTCTGGGACGTCGACGGTGTCCTCGCGACCTTCCCGCGCGGCGGCGTGTACCGGGTGCTGCCCTTCGAGGAGTCCCCGCTGATCGGCAAGGAGGCGGTGTACGGCTACTTCAACGAGCTGCGCGCGGCCTTCCCCGACCTGGACCACGACCTGCACCACGTCCACCACACGCCGACCGCCGTCATCCTGGAGGCCCAGATCCGCGGCACGCAGGCCGCCGACTGGCGCGGGATCCCCAACCGGGGCAAGACGGTCGACGCCCCCGTCGCCGTCTTCTTCCACTTCGACGGCGACGTCCTCGTCGACGAGACCCTGTACTTCGACCTCTCGACCTTCGCGCGGCAGCTCGCCTGAGTGCGCACGGTGTGCCGGGGCCTCAGCACGCTGAGTCCCCGGCACCGGCATGTCCAGCGGCATCGGCCGCCGACCGGAAGGAGTGCACGATGAAGCCGAGGACACCCAGGCCGCAGCCGTCGCAGACGCTGTCCCCCGGGGTGCGCCGGATCGGCCTCGAAGCCGCCGGGATCACCCTGTCCTGCCTGCTCGGCGAGCCCGAGGGGCCGCCCCGCGCGGCGGTGATCGCCGTCCACGGCGGCGGCATGAGCGCCGGGTACTTCGACGGACAGGCGCACCCCGACCTGTCCCTGCTCACGCTGGGCGCGCGCCTCGGCTTCAGCGTCCTCGCCGTGGACCGGCCCGGCTACGGCGGCTCGGCGGCCGCGCTGCCCGAGGGGCTGACCCTCGCGGAGCAGGCGCGGGTGCTGGCCGCCGCCGCGGAGGCCTTCGCCGCGCGCTTCCCGACCGGCGCCGGCACCTTCCTGCTCGCCCATTCCTACGGCGGCAAGCTCGCCATGAGCACCGCGGCCCGCACCCCCGGCTTCCTGGGGCTGGACGTCAACGGCTGCGGCCACCGCTACGTCGTCGACACCGACCGGCTGGCCAGGGACCGCCGCCACACCCAGGTCGAGCGCACCTGGGGGCCGCTGGGCCTTTACCCCCCGGGGACCTTCCGGGCCAGCGCCGCCCTGGTCGCCCCGCTGCCGGCCCGGGAGGCGGCCGAGGCCGCCCGGTGGCCGGGCACGTTCACCGAGGTGGCGCCCAGGCTGCGGCTGCCGCTGCGCCTCACCTTCGCCGAGCACGAGGCGTGGTGGCGGCACGGCGAGGAGGACATCGCCGACCTGGTCTCGTACCTCGGCGGGGTGCCGCGGCTGCGCGTCGACCGGCAGCCCGGCGCGGGGCACAACATCAGCCTGGGCCTGGCCGCGCGCTCCTACCACCTGCGGGCGCTGGCCTTCTTCGAGGAGTGCCTGACGGCTCCGGCGCCCCGGAGCTGATCCGGGCCCGCCCGTCCCGCACACCGAGCGCCGCGCCCCCCCGTCCGGGGCCGCGGCGCTCGTACGCGTGCCCGCGCCCGGCCCCCGGCACGCAGGGCGCCCCGCGCTCACCGGGGAGCGCGGGGCGGCGGTGGGGAGGGGCGGGCGACGGGTCAGCGGACGTACGCCTCCAGCCGGGCGAGCGTGTCGGCGGGCTCGGGCATCGCGGCGATCTCCCGGGCGACGGCTCCGGCGGCGTCCCGGTGGGCGTCGTCGGACAGCAGCTTGCGCACCTCGGCCGTCACGGCCTCGGCGGACACCTCCTCCGCCAGCAGCACGCGGCCGGCGCCCGTGGCCCGGACGGCCTCCGCGTTGCCGGGGCCGTCGCCCGGCTGGGGCAGGATCAGCTGCGGCAGGCCCGCCGCCAGGGCGGCGAGCGTGGTGCCCGCGCCGCCGTGGTGGACGACGGCGGAGGCGTACGTCAGCGCCTCGGGCTGCGGGACCCAGGGCAGGGCGATGACGCTGTCCGGCAGCTCGCCCAGGTCGGCCACGTCGACGACGGGGCCCGTCGCCACGAGCACCCGTACGTCCAGGGGCAGCAGCCCGTCGATCGCGGTGCGCAGCAGCTGCGCGGAGCCGAGGACGGTGCCGAGGCTGAGGTAGACCAGCGGCCGGCCGCCCTCCGTGACGGCGGCGGGCAGGTCGCCCGGCTCGGAGAAGGCGACGGGGCGCTGCGGGATCAGCTCCACGCCCGAGTCCAGGAACTCGCGGCTCTGGACGGAGGCCGGGCAGATGTCGACGTACGGGTTGCCCATGGTGCGGATCTGCCGGCCCCCGGCCGGTACGCCGAGCTCGCGCGCCGTGGCCCGCAGCTCCTCCTGGAGCGCGCTCTCGTGGATGTCGTACGAGACGCGGCCGATGCCGTGGCAGACCGCCGGCACCCCGGCCAGCGCGGCCGCGAAGGCGGCCCCGGAGTTCATGATCTCGTGGACGACCAGGTCGGGGCGGACCGAGTCGAGGGCGGGCGCGAGGTCGGCGGCGACGCTGCGCGGCAGCACCGAGCCGAAGACCTTCACACCGAGGGCGGAGAGCACCTCGGGGGGTACGTCGCTGGCCCGCACCTCGCCCTCCTGGGCGTCCAGGAAGGCCTGGCCGCCCAGGGCCTCGATATACGCCCACGGGACCGAGAAGCCCGCGACGAGGGGCTGCACACCGGCCTTCTCCAGGATCGGTTGGAACTGCTCGCTGGACGCGAACCAGACCTCGTGCCCGGCGGCTCGTGCGGCCTGGGCGAGAGGAAGCAGGGGGAATATGTGCCCGAAATTTCCGACGCTCGCGAAGAGAATCCTCATACCTCAAACGATAGGGAATTCAGCGGGCATTGTCCAGCATTGCGAAAGAAAAGGAGACGGAATTAAAAGCCCGAGACCCCACGGGATGAATTCCCGTGGGGTCATACCGGAACGGACGAGCGGCAAAATCGTCAGCGACTGGTCGACGAGGCCGGTTCGGGCGCCTCGGCACCCGCGGCCCGCACCGGGACGTCCAGCGTTTCCGGCGCGCCCGGCGCCTTCCCCTGCACCGGCGCCGCCGCGGTGGCGGGACGGGAGGCGAAGAGCATCACGACGGCGGCGAGCGCCACGGCCGCGGCGCCCACCCACAGCGCGGGCACGAAGCCGTCGACGAACTCCTCGCCGGACGAGTAGCCGCCCTGGCCGGCGAAGACCGAGGCCAGCAGGGCGATGCCCAGGGCCGCGCCGAGCTCACGCGTGGCCGAGGTGGCACCGGAGGCGATGCCCTGTTCCTCGACCTTGACCGAGGTCATCGTGAGGTTCAGCAGCGGCGCGTAGAAGCAGGCCACGCCCAGCCCGCCCAGCAGGTAGCCGGGCAGCTGCACCACGTACGACACGTCCGGGCTCATGGTGAGCGCCCAGTAGCCGAAGCCGGCGGCCATCAGCGCGAGTCCGACGACCACCACCGGGCGGCCGCCGATCTTGTCGGAGACGATGCCGGCGACCGGCGCCGCCAGCATCGGCATCGCGGTCCAGGCGAGCATCCGCACGCCCGCCTGGGTCGGCGAGAGGTGCTGGATGGTCTGCATGAACTGGGTGATCAGGAAGATCACCCCGTACATGCCGACGGACATCAGGATGCCGCCGCCGTTGATGGCGCTGAACGCCCGGTTGCGGAACATGCCCATGGGGAGCATCGGCTCGCTCGTGCGCTTCTCCCACGCGACGAACGCGGCGACGAACGCGATGCCGACGCCCAGCGAGACGATGACCTCCGCCGCGCCCCAGCCCTCCTCGCCGTTGCTCTTGACCAGGCCGTACAGGACGCCCAGCATGCCGAGGCTGACCAGGATCGTCCCGGGCACGTCCAGACGGTTGTTGGGACCCTTGCTCTCGGCGAGCCCGCGCCAGGCGAGGGGGGCGAGCAGCAGGCCGACCGGCACGTTGATCCAGAAGATCCACTGCCAGGAGAGGTGCTCCACGACGAGCCCGCCGACGAGCGGACCGGCCGCGACGGCGAGGCCGTTGAGGGCGCCGTAGATACCGAGGGCGCCACCGCGCTTCTCGGCGGGCACCGCGTTGGTGAGCAGGGTGAGCGAGAGCGGCATGACGATCGCGGCGCCGACGCCCTGGACCGCCCGGGCGGCGATCAGTTCACCGACGCCGGGGGCGACGGCGGCCGCGGCCGAGGCCGCGACGAAGAGCAGCAGGCCCCCGACGAAGACCCGGCGCCGGCCGAAGCGGTCACCGAGCGCCGCGCCGAACAGCATGAGCACGGCGAAGGACAGGGTGTACGCGTTGATCGTCCATTCCAGGTCCTGCAGGCTGCCGCCGAGTTCGTCCCTGATGGTGGGCAGGGCGGTCACGACCACGAGGTTGTCGAGTCCGGCCATGAAGGCGGCCACGCCGGTGATCAGAATGGCCGCCCCCGGAGACTTCCGGGACGTGCCCCCATCGCCTCCGGCCGCATTGACAGTACTCATCCAGGGATTCCTTCCGTGTTCGCCGCTAATTGACGGAGCACCGGTGTCAGGTCACGCGAGTCCATGTGCAGAGGCTAGGAAGCGGTACTCAAGCCCCGGTCGAGCCGTCCGCCAGCGGTCCTGAGCCGCACGTCAGCGGGGTCTCAGCGGCGTCTCAAGCGCTCCTCCGCCGAAGCCCGATCGAGGTGGCACATCATCTGGCGGAGGTCGGCGCCCCGGCGTGCGAGCCCACTCGAAGGAGAAAGCCAATGAAGATATCGGGGATCTCCACCCCCGCCCTCGGTGGGGACCAGTGATGGCATCAGCGATGGCATCCGTCGTGTCACCCACCGAAACCGCCGAATTCCCGCTGCTCGGGCCGGATTCGCTGGCACCGGAAGCCGGGATCACCGGACTTCCCGAGTTCCACCGGAATCTCGCCGAGGCCCGGGACCGCATCTGGACGCGTTCGGAACGCATTGCGCTGGACCGCCTGGACGGCTGGTACACCGATGAGGCGAACGGCTGGATTCGGCACCGGAGCGGAAAGTTCTTCTCGATAGAGGGGCTGCGCGTCGAGATCGCCGGCGCCCCGGTGCCCGACTGGTCCCAGCCGATCATCAATCAGCCCGAGACCGGGATCCTGGGGATCCTGGTCAAGCGGATCAAGGGCGTCCCGCACTGCCTCATGCAGCTGAAGGCGGAGCCCGGCAACCGCGGCGGCCTGCAGCTCTCACCCACCGTGCAGGCCACCAGGAGCAATTTCACCGGGGTCCACGGCGGTGCGGCCGTCCCCTTCCTGGAGTACTTCCGCGAGGCGCCGGCCCACCGGGTGCTCGCGGACGTCCGGCAGTCCGAGCAGGGCTCCTGGTTCCTGCGCAAGCGCAACCGGAACATGATCGTGCTGACCGACGACGACATCCCCCCGAGGGACGGATTCGTCTGGCTCGGCCTGGGCCAGGTGCTGCGGCTGCTCCACGTCGACGATCTGATCAACATGGACACCAGGACGGTCCTCTCCTGCCTGCCGCTGAACACCTGGAAGGACTCCGCGGACGGCGCGGACCCGTTCACCGCGGCCCTCCGGCGGTCCTTGGACCCGGCGGCGGGCGCCCTCCACCCGGGCCGGGAGATCAGGTCCTGGATCACCGACGTGCGCAGCCGGACCGAGCTGGACGTCCGGCCGGCCCCCCTGACCGGCCTGCCCGGCTGGCAGCGGGACGCGGACGTCATCCGGCACGAGTCGGGCGGCTTCTTCGAGGTGATCGGCGTACGGGTGGAGTCGGCCGGCCGGGAGGTCGGCCGGTGGACCCAGCCCATGCTGGCCACCGCCGAGGACGGGCTCCAGGCGCTGCTGGTCCGCGAGATCGACGGGGTGCTGCACGCCCTGATGCAGCTGAAGACCGAACCGGGGCTGCTGGACGTGGCGGAGCTGGCGCCGACCGTGCAGTGCACGGTCGGCAACTACGACCGGCTGCCCGCCGCCGCCCGGCCCCCGTTCCTGGACGAGGTGCTGGCCGCGTCCGCGGAGTCGGTCCGCTTCGACAGCGACCTGTCCGACGAGGGCGGCCGCTTCCTGGAGATCAGCAACCGGCACCTGGTCGTCGAGACCGGTACCGCGCACGCGCACCCCGGCTTCCGCTGGATGCCGGTGCACCAGCTCGCGGACCTGCTGCTGCACTCCAACTACCTCAACGTGCAGGCGCGCAGCCTCGTCGCCTGCCTCTACAGCCTGCTCGCCGGACCGGCGCCGGGCTCCGATCGGGCCCGGGGAGGGACCGCGTGAGTACCGAACAGACAGAGCGGCCGCTGGTCGTCGTACTGGGCGCCACCGGCTTCGTCGGCTCGGCGGTCCTGGCCGAACTGGCGCGCCGGGACCTGCGGTTGCGGGCCGTGGCCCGCCGGCCCGCCCCGGTGCCGCAGGGCGCCGCCGCGGACGTCGAGGTGGTCACCGCCGACCTCACCGACCGGGAGGCGCTGGCCTCCGCCGTCAAGGGCGCCGACGCGGTGGTCCACGTACTGCTCTGCGAGGGCGGCTGGCGCGCGGCCGAGGAGCCGGGCGGCGAACGCGTCAACGTCGGCGTGATGCGCGACCTGCTGGAGCTGGCCGGGGACCCGAAGCGGCCGCCGCTGGTGGTCTACGCGGGCGCCGCCTCCCAGGTCGGCGTCCCGCTCAGGGAGCCGCTGGACGGTACGGAGCCCGACCGGCCCGGCACCGTCTACGACGAGCAGAAGCTCGCGGCGGAGCGGCTGCTGCTGGCGGCGAGCGAGGCCGGCCTGGTCCGCGGGGTGTCCCTGCGGCTGCCCACGGTGTTCGGCGAAGGCACCCTCCCGGGCACCGCCGACCGCGGGGTGGTGGCCGCGATGGCCCGCCGCGCGCTGGCCGGCCAGGAGATCACCCTGTGGCACGACGGCACCGTCCGCCGCGACCTGGTGCACATCTCCGACATCGCCGCCGCCTTCGCCGCCGCGCTCGACCACGGCGCCGAACTCGCCGGACGCTCCTGGCTGCTGGGCGCGGGCCGCGGCGACGCCCTCGGCGACGTCTTCCGTACGGTCGCCGCCCGCGCGGCGGCCCGTACCGGCACCGAGCCGGTGGCGGTGGTCTCGGTGACCCCGCCCGCGCACGCCCCCGAGACCGACTTCCGCAGCGTGACCATCGACTCCACCCCGTTCCGCACGGCCACCGGCTGGCGCCCGCTCGTCGGCCTCGACGAGGGGCTGGACCGCACGGTGGCCGCCCTGGCCACCCCCGCGCCGTAGCTCCGCACGCCGTAGCTCCACACGCCGTGGCTCCACACCCGGGGGAGATCCCCCACCCGGCATGACGACACAGATGAAGGGACGAACGTGACCACCCACGTATGGGACTACCTGCCCGAGTACGAGAACGAGCGCGAGGACATCCTGGCCGCCGTCGAGAAGGTCTTCTCCTCCGGCCGCCTGGTGCTCGCCGAAAGCGTCCAGGGCTTCGAGGAGGAGTTCGCCGCCTACCACGGCGCCGGCTTCTCCGTCGGCGTGGACAACGGCACCAACGCGATCAAGCTCGCCCTCCAGGCCCTCGGAGTGGGCCCGGGCGACGAGGTCATCACGGTGTCCAACACCGCGGCACCCACCGTCATCGCCATCGACGGCGCCGGCGCGACGCCGGTCTTCGTGGACATCAACGAGGACGACTTCCTGATCGACGTGGACCAGGTCGAGGCGGCCATCACCCCGCGCACCAAGTGCATCCTGCCGGTGCACCTCTACGGCCAGATGGTCGATCTGGCGCCGCTCAAGGCGATCGCCGACAAGCACGGCCTGGTCCTCCTGGAGGACTGCGCCCAGGCGCACGGATCCCGGCAGAACGGCCGGCTCGCGGGCACCACCGGTGACGCGGCGGCCTTCTCCTTCTACCCCACCAAGGTGCTCGGCGCGTACGGCGACGGCGGCGCCGTGGTCACCTCGCGCCCCGATACCAACGCCGAGCTGCGCAAGCTGCGCTACTACGGCATGGAGAAGACCTACTACACCGTGCAGGTCCCGGCCCACAACAGCCGCCTGGACGAGGTGCAGGCCGAGATCCTGCGCCGCAAGCTGACCCGGCTGGACCAGTACACGGCCGGCCGCCGCGAGGTGGCCCGCCGCTACCAGGAGGGACTGGGCGACACCGCCCTGCGCCTGCCGAAGGTCAACGAGGGCAACGAGCACGTCTACTACGTCTACGTGGTCCGCCACCCGGAGCGCGACCGGATCATCGAGGCCCTCAAGGCCTACGACATCCACCTCAACATCAGCTACCCGTGGCCGGTCCACACCATGACGGGCTTCGCCCACCTCGGGTACCCCAAGGGCTCGCTGCCCGTGACGGAGAAGCTGGCCGGCGAGATCTTCTCGCTGCCGATGTACCCGTCGCTGCCGGTCGGCGAGCAGGACAAGGTCATCGCAGCCATACGGGAGGTTCTGTCATGAAGGTCCGCGAACTGGCCGTCGAGGGGGCCCTGGAGTTCACCCCGAACGTCTACCCCGACGAGCGGGGACTGTTCCTCTCCCCCTTCCAGGGCCCGGCGTTCACCGAGGCGACCGGCGGGCGCTTCCCGCTGGCGCAGAGCAACCACAGCCGGTCCAAGCGCGGCGTGGTCCGCGGGGTGCACTACACGCTGACCCCGCCCGGCTGCGCCAAGTACGTCTACTGCCCCAAGGGCTCGGCGCTGGACATCGTCGTGGACATCCGCGTCGGCTCGCCCACGTACGGGCAGTGGGACGCGGTCCTCATGGACCAGCAGGACTTCCGGGCGATGTACTTCCCCGTGGGGCTGGGCCACGCGTTCGTCGCGCTGGAGGACGACACCGTGATGTCGTACATGATCACCGGCAGCTACGTGCCCGAGCACGAGCTGGCGATCTCGGTCACCGACCCGGCGCTGAACCTGCCGATCCCCAAGGACCTCACGCCGGTCTTCTCGGAGCGGGACGTCGCCGCGCCCACCCTGGCCCAGGCCCGCGAGCAGGGCCTGCTGCCGGACTACGCACTCAGCGCGGAGATCGAGCGCCGACAGAGCGGACGCTGAGATGAAGGGCATCATCCTCGCGGGTGGCAGCGGAACCCGCCTGCGGCCGCTGACCGGTGCGCTGTCCAAGCAGATCCTGCCGGTCTACGACAAGCCGATGATCTACTACCCGCTCTCCGTGCTGATGCTGGCAGGCATCAGCGAGGTGCTGCTGGTCTCCTCCCGGGACCACTCGGAGAGCTTCCGCACCCTGCTCGGGGACGGCTCCCGGCTCGGCCTGAGCATCGAGTACGCCGAGCAGGACGAGCCGCGCGGGATCGCGGAGGCCCTCGTCATCGGCGCGGACTTCATCGGGGACGACCAGGTCACCCTGGTGCTCGGCGACAACATCTTCCACGGCCCGCGCTTCTCCAAGCTGCTCGGCGACGCGGTGGAATCCCTGGACGGCTGCGCGCTCTTCGGCTACCGGGTCAGCGATCCGCAGCGCTACGGGATCGGTGAGATCGACGCCGACGGGCGGCTGCTGTCGCTGGAGGAGAAGCCCGCGGTCCCGAAGTCCAAGCTGGCCGTGACCGGGCTCTACATGTACGACAGCGACGTGGTGGGGATCGCCAAGAACCTCACCCCGTCGGCCCGCGGCGAACTGGAGATCACCGACGTCAACAAGGCCTACCTGGCCCAGGGCCGGGCCCAGCTGACCGAGCTCGGCCGGGGGTTCGCCTGGCTGGACATGGGCACCCACGACTCCCTGCTGAACGCGGGGCAGTACGTACAGCTCGTCGAGCAGCGCCAGGGCGAGCGGATCGCCTGCGTCGAGGAGGTGGCGCTGCACCGCGGGTTCATCACTCCCGAGCACTGCTACCGGCTCGGCGAGGAGATGTCGGGCACCGCCTACGGCGCCTACGTGATGGAGATCGCCGCCCGCAGCGGCGGCGCGCCGGCCACGTACGCCGCCTGATCCGCCGTATGCCGCCGGGGTGGTCCGCCGCCCCGGCGGCACGGCTTTCCCACCGATCCGTGCCCCACGTGGAAGGAAGTCACGCCCATGCTGCCGATCCGTCGCGCCACCGTCGCCGACGCCGCGGTGCTGACCGAGATGCGCAGGATCATGCACGACACCATCAACGGGCCGCACCCGACGGACTGGATGCGGGCCTGCGAGGAGTTCACCGCCGACCGGCTCGCCAACGACCCCGGGTTCCACGCCTATCTCGTCGAGGACGGCGACACGGTGGTGGGCTCCGCGACGGGCGAGATCCGCCCGCGCTTCCCGAGCCCCGAGTCGCCGGCCACGGTCGCCGGCTTCGTCATCGCCGTGAGCACCCGGCCCGAGTACCGCGGCCGGGGCATCGGCGGGACGGTCGTGCACCACATGACCGAGCGCTTCATCGCGCTGGGCTGCGAGCGGGTGAGCCTCTTCGCCTCGCGGCAGGGCGCCCCGCTGTACCGCCAGCTCGGGTACGAGGACCTGAGCGAGGTGTCCGTGGCCATGAACCGCTTCGTCGGGCACCCGCTGCCGGAGAACCGGTACACGGCCCCGACGGCCGGCGTCCCTTCGGGGACGCGCTGACGCGCCGTGCGGGGCGCGATGCAGGGTGGGGGCGGCGGTCCAGGACCGCCGCCCCCACACGCTTGCCCGCGGCCCCGAGGGGTCACCCGACCTCGACGACGATCTTCCCCCGGGCGTGTCCCTCCTGGCTGAGCAGGTGCGCGTCCGCCGCCTTCTCCAGCGGGAACACCGCCTCGACCGGCACCGTGAGCAGGCCGCGGTCGACGAGGGCGGTGAGGTGGTTCAGGTCGGCGGTGTCCGGGCGGGCGAAGACGTACGTGCCGCCCTGCGCGCCGATCCCGGCCTCGACCACCGACACCAGCCGGCCCCCGGGCTTCAGCAGGCCCTTGGCGGTGCGCAGCCCCTTCTTGCCGACGGCGTCGAAGACGATGTCCACGCCGTCCGGCGCGAGCTCCCGTACCCGCTCGCCCAGTCCGGAGCCGTACGCGACCGGCTCGCAGCCCAGGTCCCGCACGAAGTCGTGGTTGCCCTCGCTCGCGGTGCCGATCACCCGCGCCCCCAATGACCGCGCGATCTGCGAGGCCAGCGCGCCGACGCCGCCGGCCGCGCCCAGCAGCAGCACGGTGTCCCCGCTGCCGGCCCCGGCCACGTGGGCCAGCGCCTGGTACGCGGCGAGTCCGGCGAGCGGCAGGCCCGCGGCCCCGGCCCAGCTCAGCGCGGCGGGCTTGCGGGCGAGGAAGCGCACGTTCGCCGCGACCAGCTCGGCGAAGGTGCCGCGCCGCAGGCCGTCCTCCCGGACGTAGCCCAGTACCTCGTCGCCCGGCGCGTACTCGGTGACGGAGATCCCCACCGCCTCGACGACTCCGGCCACGTCCCAGCCGGGCACGACGGGGAAGACGGAGTCCAGCAGACCCTCCAGGTATCCTTCGCGCCCCTTCCAGTCGACCGGGTTGACAGAGGCGGCCTTGACGCGGACGAGTACCGAGTCGGGGCCGAGCGTGGGGTCGGGCAGCTCGCCGAACTCCAGCACCTCCGCGCCGCCGTGGCGCTCGTAGAAGACGGCCTTCACCGGGCCGCGCCCTGGCCGGCGGTCCACGGGTCGGCGCCCAGCTGGCGGAAGATGTCCGTCAGGTCGATCTGGTCCCAGTGCTCGGCGAGCAGGCCGTTCTCCACCCGCCAGATGTCGATGGTCTGGAAGGAGACGGTGCGGCCGGTCGCCGGTATGCCGAGGAAGGCGCCCTGGTGGGTGCCCTTGTACTCGAAGCGGCCCGCCACCCGGTCCTTCTCGGCCACCAGGTCGTGCACCACGACCTTCATGTCGGGGAAGGCGGCGAAGATCCCCGACCAGAACGCGCGGTTGGCCTCGATGCCGTCGTCCACCACCGGGTTGTGGTCGATGTGCCCGGGCGCCGTGTGCTCGGCCATCGTGCTGACGTCGTGATTGTTGATCATGTCCACGAAGTGCTGGACAAGCTCGCGGTGACTCTGTGACATGTCTTGAACCCCTCTGGAGGACGGCCGCATGGCAGGCGGTGAGCCGCTGCGTACCTGCTGGAGCCTGGCAAACAGCGGTCGAGGCGGCCTTGAGAAGGAGGCTCGGGCTGGCCGGAACACACCGGAACCCGATCGGGACTCGAGCGGGGGACCGCATCCTCGGCGTATGACCTCCACGACCCGGATACTCGTGACCGGCGGTGCCGGTTTCATCGGTTCGCACTACGTCCGCACCGTCCTGGGGCCGCAGGGCCCCGGGGACGTCGCGGTGACGGTTCTGGACAAGCTCACCTACGCGGGCAACCCCGCCAACCTCGACGAGGTGCGCGGGCACCCGGGGTTCGCCTTCGTCCGCGGCGACATCTGCGACGCGGACCTGGTCGCGGAGCTGATGGCCGGACACGACCAGGTGGTGCACTTCGCGGCCGAGTCGCACGTGGACCGGTCCATCGACGGCGGGGCCGAGTTCGTCCGCACGAACGTCGTCGGCACGCACACCCTGATCGACGCCGCCCACCGGGCCGGCGTCGCGGTCTTCGTGCACGTCTCCACGGACGAGGTGTACGGCTCCATCGACGAGGGCTCCTGGCCCGAGACGGACCCGCTCGCCCCCAACTCCCCCTATTCCGCGGCCAAGGCCTCCAGCGACCTGATCGCGCTCTCCTACCACCGCACGCACGGGCTCGACGTACGGGTGACCCGCTGCTCCAACAACTACGGGCACCACCACTTCCCGGAGAAGGTCATCCCGCTGTTCATCACGAGCCTGCTCGACGGCGGGAAGGTCCCGCTGTACGGCGACGGCGGCAACGTCCGCGACTGGCTGCACATCGACGACCACGTGCGGGGCATCGAGCTGGTCCGTACGAAGGGCCGCGCGGGCGAGGTCTACAACATCGGCGGCGGCACCGAGCTGTCCAACAAGGAGCTCACCAGCCTGCTGCTGGAGGCGTGCGGGGCGGACTGGGACACCAGCGTCGAGTACGTCACCGACCGCAAGGGCCACGACCGCCGCTACTCGGTGGACTGCTCCAAGATCCGCCGCGAGCTGGGCTACGAGCCCCGCAAGGACTTCGCGGCGGGCCTGGCCGAGACCGTCCGCTGGTACCGGGACAACCGCGCCTGGTGGGAGCCGCTCAAGGAACGCGCCGCCCTCGACCGGCCCGCCGCCCCCTGAGCCCGTGCCGAAGGCGCCTCCCCGTCACCACGGTGAGGCGCCCTACGCACGAGCGCGGACCCCGTCTACGGCAGGCGGCCGACCGGCGCTCAGCAGGACGGCGCGTCGTCCGCACGTGCGGCCATACGCCGGATCTCGTCGAGGAGCACCGCCTGCTCCAGGCACACCTCGGCGTCCGGGGCACCCGCCGCACCGCAGCGCACCGCCTCGGCGAACGCCCGTACCGCGCCGGCCACCTGATCGTCGGGGTCGAGCACCACGGGCCTGATGAAGTTGGGCCGCTCGATCTGCAGGACCGGCGGATGGTCCACCGACGGGGTGAACACCTGCTCCACCCGGATCCGGCCGCGGCTGCCCCAGAGCTCGTACGAGGAGCGGTACGCGAAGCCGACCCCGAAGGTCAGCTGCACCAGCACCCCGTCGGGTGATTCGAGCAGCGCGGACCCCGAGGTCTGCGCGGTGCCGCCGGGCGCGCGGCGCAGGACCGCCCCCGCGACGCGCAGGCCGCCGCCGAGCATGTGCAGGGCCCCGCGCACCGGGTAGCAGCCCACGTCGAACAGGGCGCCGGCGCCGGCCTCGGAGCGGCACCGGGGGTCCGCCTCCGCGGGTTCCGGTACGGCGAAGTCGGCGCGGAAGGAGCGCAGTTCACCGATGTCCCCGGCGGCGATCCGGCTGCGCACGGCGGCGTGCTGGGAGTGGTTGACGAACATCACGTTCTCCATCAGCACCAGACCGCTGTGCGCGGCCAGGTCCAGGAGTTCCGCCACGCGCGCCGAGCCCGTCGCGAGCGGTTTGTCGACCAGTACGTGCTTGCCCGCGCGCAGCGCGGCCTCGGCCCACTCGTCGCGCAGGCCGGCCGGCGGGGTCATGTACACGGCGTCCACCGAGTCCATGGCGAGGAGTTCCGCTTGTCCGTCGACCGCCCGGCAGCCGTAGGTGTGCTCCGCCTCTTCGTCGAGGCAGGCGTGCCCGGACGCCACGGCCACCAGCTCGGTCTCCCGCTGGCCGGCGAACGCGGGCAGCATCAGGCGCCGGGCCGCGTTGGCGCAGCCCAGTACGCCCACCCTGACGGGGTTCATGTGCTGCCTCCTGCGGGCCGCGGTACCACTGGCTGGGTCGGGACCAGAACGCCCGGCCGTACGCGCGCAACCGCATCCGCCACGGGCATGTCCGTACCCACTATCGACGACGTTCCTCGGGGCCGACTCGAAGAGGGGCCGCAGAACCGAGTCCACTCAGGACGGGCCCGTCGGGGGAAGCCCCGGGAGCGCACGTCGTACCCATGAGATGTTCACGCCCGGACGGTGAAGGAACCACTGGTCGCCCGTGGCCGGCCCGCACAGAATCTCGTCGTAACGCACCGGACCCGTGTCACGAACGCATACGAGAGGTGTCACCATGCCTGCTCCTGGCCGACTCGGAGTACAGGACGACCGGCTGCTGGAAACAGCCGTGGGCGAAGTCGGCAAGACCCCGCTCCTGGGATTCAAGGCACATCTGAGCGTCGAGCCGATAGCGGGCGAGGCCGTCTACCTGCTCGCCGGACACCAGGTCACCGCACTGCACGGCGAACAGATAGCCCTGCTCGCCCCCCTGCTGGACGGAACCCTCGGCATCGAGCAGCTCACCCGCGCCACGGACGGCTCGCTCACCGCGGAGCAGACCGTCCGGCTCGTCAGCCGCCTCTCCGACGCGGGCCTCGTCACGGCCCGCACGGCCGCCGGCGGCGCCGCCGACGCGGAGCTGGCCTTCTGGGAGGCCGCCGGGCTCGACGGCGCGCGGGCCGCCACCGCGCGCGCCACCGCCACCGTGCACACCGCGGCCGTCGGGACCGTGCACACCGCGGACCTCACGCAGCTGCGCCAGGTGCTCACCGACGCGGGTCTGCGGACCGGCCCGGCCCACCGGGCCGCCGGGGCCGACCTGACGGTGGTCCTCTGCGACGACTTCCTCAACCCCGCGCTCCAGGCGGTCGACGCCGAGCACCGCGCCGCCGGCCGCCCCTGGCTGCCGGTCATGTGCAACGGCACCCAGCAGTGGATCGGCCCCTTCTTCGGGCTGGCCGGGCGCGCCTGCTGGGCCTGTCTGGCGGACCGGCTGTGGCGCGGGCGGCAGGTCGAGGCCCACATCCAGCAGTCGCTGGGCCGGACCGGTCCCGTCCGGCGCTCCGCCTGCCACACCCCCGCCACCCTGCGGGCGGGGCTGCACCTGGCGGCGCTGGAGGCGGCCAAGTGGCTGGCCGGGCAGCGCCATCCGGGCCAGCGGTCGCTGTGGACCCTCGACGCCCTGACCCTGGAGAGCGGCCACCACGCGGTGGACGTGCGGCCCCAGTGCCACGCCTGCGGGGATCCGGGCCTGGTGGCGCGGCGGGCGGCGGCCCCGGTGGTGATCGGCTCCCGGATCAAGCGGGACACCGGCGGCGGCGGGCACCGGGCGCTCGCCCCCGCCCAGCTCCTCGACCGGTACGGGCACCTGGTGGACCCGGTCACCGGCATCGTCAAGGAGATCGTGCGGGACCCGCGCGGCCCGGAGTTCCTCAACTCCTTCCACGCGGGGCTCAATCCGGTGGCGCACCCGCGCGGCATCCACGCGGTACGGGCCGGCCTGCGCAGCACCAGCGGCGGGAAGGGCGCCACCGCCGAGCAGGCCCGGGCAGGCGCGCTCGCCGAGGCGCTGGAACGTTTCTCCGGCTACTACCAGGGCGACGAGCAGACCGTACGGGGCAGCTACCGCGAGCTCGCGGACCGCGCCGTCCACCCCGACTCCGTACAGCTCTACGACCCCCGGCAGTTCGCCGGCCGCGAGAGCTGGAACGCCTGCCACGGGCCCGCGCACCAGGTGTGCGACCCCTTCGACCCCCAGGCCCCGACCGACTGGACGCCGGTGTGGTCCCTCACCGGGGAACGCCACAGGCTGCTGCCGACCGCGTTCCTCTACTACGACGTGCCCCAGGACGAGGGCCGCGCCTTCTGCCTCGCCGGGTCGAACGGCGCCGCCGCCGGCGGCAGCCTGGAGGACGCCGTGCTCCAGGGCTTCCTCGAACTCGTGGAGCGCGACGCGGTCGCCCTGTGGTGGTACAACCGGACCCGTGCGCCGGGCGTCGACCTCGACGCCTTCGCGGACGACTGGACGGCCGAACTCGTCCGCGTGCACGCCTCGTTGAACCGCGCGGTGTGGGCCCTCGACCTCACCTCCGACCTCGGCATCCCCGTGTTCGCCGCCGTGTCCGGACGCACCGACAAGACCGACGAGGACATCATGTTCGGCTTCGGCGCGCACTTCGACCCCCGCACCGCCCTGCGCCGGGCCCTCACCGAGCTCAACCAGCTGCTGCCCAACGTGGTGCGGGCCCACGCCGACGGCACCGGCTACGCCACCTCCGACCCCGACGCCCTGTACTGGATGCGGACGGCCACCGCCGCCGGCCAGCCGTACGTGACGCCAGACCCGGCGGCGCCCGCCGTCCGCCCCGGCGACCACCCGTACACACCGCGCGCCGATCTGCGCGACGACATCACGGCCGCCGTGCGGCTGCTGAGACGCCACGGGATGGAGCTGCTCGTGCTCGACCAGACCCGGCCCGACGTGGGGATGCCGGTGGTGAAGGTCGTGGTCCCCGGGCTGCGGCCGCACTCGGCGCGGTTCGCGCCCGGCCGGCTGTTCGACGTACCGGTGGAACTCGGCCGGCTGCGGGAGCCCCGCCGCTACGAGGACCTCAATCCGATCCCGCTCTTCCTGTGATCCCCTGCTCCCGGAAGCCCTGCCGGACCCGCTTCCGGGAGCCGATCACGAAACATTTTCTTATCGCGACGGCCCGAGCCCCTCGGGTACATTGGTCCACCAGCGCACCATGGCAGGCTCACTGACTCGTGATCAACTGCCGGGGGGCAGCGTGAGATTCGAAAAGCTCGAGACGGCTGCGTCCACGTCGCTGCGCTTCTTCCGCGAAGACATTCCGGTCCGCCTCGCCGTGCTCAGCACCGCCGCCGTGGTGGTGGGATTCTGCGGTATCGACGCGCCGTACGTCTTCAACGAACACACGGCGACCTGGAAACTCCCCGTCGCGGTGGTCTGCTTCATCGGAATTCTGGCGACCCAGCTGTGCCACTCCTTCCCCCGGCTGATCACCATCGCGCCGCGCACCCGCTACTGGACCCTGGGCCTCCAGGCGCTCTTCACCCTCGGCACCCTGCCCATCTTCGGACAGGCGCTCCTGGGCATGGTGCCGCTGCTCGCGGGATCCACCCTGCTCGTGCTCCCGCGCAGGCTCGCCTGGGCGGGCTTCGCCTTCGTGGCCGCCTGCGACCAGGCCGCGATCTACGTCCTCGGGATCGGCTGGAACGCCTTCTACCTGACGGTCCAGTTCCTGCTCAACGCGGCCGTGATCTTCGCCCTGCCGCGGCTGACGGAACTGGTCGCGGAGGCCCACCATTCCCGCGCGGAGCTGACCCGCCTCGCCGTCACCACCGAACGGCTCCGCTTCGCCGGGGACCTGCACGACCTCCTCGGCTACAGCCTGTCCACGATCGCCGTGAAGTGCGAACTCGCCGACCGGCTCATGCCGGTCAGCACCGCCCGGGCCGAGAAGGAGCTCGACGAGATCCTGGACACGGCCCGCCAGGCCCTCACCGACGTCCGCCTCGTGGCCCGCGGCTACCGGCAGATGTCCCTCGCCGACGAGGCCCGCGACGCGCGCAGCATGCTCGAATCCGCCGGTCTCCAGGTGAGCCTGGCCCTCGACCCCGTGCCGCTGGACTCCGGCACCGACACCGTCCTCGCGACCGTGCTGCGCGAGGCGCTCACCAACATGCTGCGGCACAGCAAGGCCGAGCACTGTGCCATCACCACCTCGTGCGCCGACGGCCACGTGGAGCTGCGGATCGTCAACGACGGCGCCGACGCGGCCGCCAGCCCGGACCGCGGCGGCAGCGGGCTGCACAGCCTCACCCACCGGGTCGGCCGGCTCGGCGGGACCCTCGTCACCGAGCTGGACGGCGGCTCGTTCCGCCTCACCACCCGGATACCCGTACGGGCCGGGCGCCGGTCAATGCCGGACACCGCGGCCGGAATTCCACAAGGGCCGCCGCCGGAAATAGCGGATTCGGCGCGCTATGCACCGACCTTTGCGCCCCGTACCGCAACAATGCTCACCCTCGGCATCCTTCTGGGGTATTTACTCCAAGGTGTCAGTTTCATGTACACGTTCCAATTGAGTCTTCCGTTACTCCTGGCCGGCTCTCTCGTCCTGCTGGCCACCCTGGGCCTGCAACTGAAATGGATCTATCCGCGGGTGGTCCCGCGCCCGCTGCGCAGCCGGTACGCGGTTCTCGGCGCCCAGGCGGTGATGGCCTTCGCCCCGTACGCCTTCCTCCAGGACCGCTGGCTGGGCACCTCCGGCTTCCTGGCCGGCACGGTCCTGCTGGTGCTGCCCCGCAGATGGCGCTGGCTGGTCTTCGGCGTCATCGTCGCCGCCACCGTGCTCATCCGCTTCGGCCTCGGCGAGGCGGCGCTGATCCCGATCGTCTACCACGGGCTCATGACCCCCATGACGGGGCTCGTGATCTTCGGCCTCTCCCGGCTCAAGAACGTCATCGCCGAAGTCCACCAGTCCCGCGCCGAGCTCTCCCGGCACGCCGTCACCGCGGAACGCCTGCGCTTCTCCGGCGTCCTGCGCGACCTGCTGGAGTACAACCTCTCGGCCATCGCCGTCCGCTGCGAGCACGCCCGCCGGCTCGCCTCCTCCAATCCGGCGGCGGCGCAGCGGGAGATCGCCGAGATCTTCGGCACCGCCCGCAAGGCGCTCACCGACGTCCGCAGCGTCGCCCGCAACTACCGCCCGCCCGCGACGTAGGCATCCCGGGCGCGGTCCACCCTGCGGCCGCCCGGTCCCCCTCCGGTCCGGGCCGCCGGATCCGGCCCGCTAGATCCAGCCCGCCTCGCGGGCGATCCGGATGGCGTCCACCCGATTGCGGGCGTTCAGCTTCGACACCACCGTCGTCAGGTAGTTGCGTACGGTCCCCGCCGACAGGAACAGCCGGTCCGCGATCTCGGCGGGCTCGGCGCCGTCCCCGGCGAGCCTCAGCACCTCGGCCTCCCGCTCGGTCAGCGGACAGTCGTCGCTGTCCAGCGCCGCGAGGGCCAGCTGGGGGTCGATCGCCCGGCCGCCCTGCATCACCGTCCGGATGGCGGTGGCGAGCTGGGCCGGTTCGGTGTCCTTCAGCAGGAAGCCGGACACGTGGGCGGCGAGCGCCCGCTTCAGGTTCCCGGGCCGGCTGAGGCTGGTCAGGATCAGCGTCCGGCACTGCGGTGCGGCCGTGTACAGGGCCTGCGCCGCGGTGATCCCGTCGGTGCCCGGCAGGTCGATGTCCAGGATGGCTACGTCCGGCTGCACCGCCTGCGCCGCGGGAACGATCTCATTACCGGACGCCAGTTCCGCAACGACCTCCATGTCGTCTTCCAGTTCGAGCAGGGTGACCAGCGCTCGACGTAGCATGTGCATATCTTCGGCAATAAGTATCCGGATCATCTATCCCCCGTTACAGCCCCAGGAGGCCATGCCTCCGGCAGGGACCGCAATCCGATCCCTGCCGAAATCATAAGGTGAGGCACTCTGGAGCTGTTCCGTCCGGATCACTTCGGCATATAGCCATTTCCTTCGGACGCCGTTCACAAACCGGCCGAGATGCTAACGGATACGGTTACGCGACCTCTGCACCACGACGGTCAGCAGGGCCGCGATCGCCGCCATCGCCGCCGCGACGAGAAAACCGCCTCCCGGATGTCCCGCGGAGGCGAGACCGCCCGCCAGCGCCGTGGCCACGGCGCCGCCGCCCTGACCCAGCGCGTTCAGCCACGCGAAGGACTCCGTCATCGAGTCCTCGGGGGCCACCTCCTCCATCGCCGTGTACTGGGCCGTCATCATCGGCGCGAGCGCGAGGCCGACCACCGCGACCAGCACGGCGAGACCCCACAGCCCCTCGATCGCGGAGGCCGCGGCATAGCCCGCGCCCAGCAGTACGAGCACCACCCCGAGGTGCTGCGCGCTGGTCCCGCGCAACTTCACGGCCCCGTAGGCCAGTCCGCCGAAGACGCTGCCCACCGAGAGCGCGGCGATCAGCAGACCACCCGCTCCGGCGTGCCCCCGCAGTCCCGCCGTGGCGAGCAGGGCGACCTCCACACCGCTGATCCCGCCGGTGGCGAGCAGCCCGACCGGCAGCATCCAGCGCACCGGCGCCGAGCGCAGCGGGCCGAGCCAGTCGTGGGAGTCCCCCGCGGAGGTCTGCCAGCGGCGCACGTCGGGCGCCGCCGCGAGGGCCAGGCAGCCGCCGAGGGTGAGGGCCGCCGTGACGGCGAGCGCCCCGCCGCCGATCCCCAGCGCCAGCATCAGGGCCACCGCGGAGGGGCCGAGGATGAACACCGCGTCCACGACCACCGATTCGAGGGCGAAGGCCGCCGCCCGCAGCCCCTCGTCGTCGAGGGAGCGCCGCCACATGGTCCGCATGACCGGACTGATCGGCGGCAGCAGGGCGCCCACCACGAAGGACAGCGCCATCGCCACGGCCTCCGGGGGGACCCCCCAGCCGCGGATCCCGTCCCGCGCCGACAGCGCGGCCAGCAGCGCGAGCATCGCCGCGGCCTGCCCGATGCCGCAGGCGAGGAGCACCCGCCGGGCCCCGCGCCGGTCAACGGCCCGGCCCCGCACGGGACCCGAGACCCCGACGCCGACCGCGTAACAGGCCGCCGCCGCGCCCGCGGTGGCGTACGAGCCCGTACTGCGGGCGATCGCCGTGACCAGGACCAGGCTGAACATCCCGCTGGGCAGCCGGCCCACCAGGGCGGCCACCGACATCCACAGCGCCCCGGGCGCGGCGGCGAGCCGCCGGTAGCGGGCGAGGCCGGTCGTGGCGGCGGAATCCGCGTCGCGGGCGGCGGACCCGGTCCCCGTGCTCATCGCGTCCTCCCCTGGTCCGCGCCCTGCGGCCGCGGATCCCACGCGACCAGGCAGCCGGTACGCAACTCGGCGCAGACCCCGGCGCCTTCGGGGCGCCACCACAGGTCGGGGTAGTCGGGCAGCATCTCGCTGACCAGCACCCGCGCCCCGGGCAGCCGCATCAGATCGGCGACCGCGTACGGGTCCGCGAAGTCCACGAACAGCGGCTTCGGCTCGTCCGGGTGCCGTACGAAGACCCGCCGGGGCAGCCCCGCCTCCCGCCGCAGCCGCTGCGCGGCCGACCAGGCGTCCAGGCCGGACAGTGCGCCCGGCACGTCGAGGCGCCACCGGGCCCGCTGCACGACGACCCCGTCGACGACGATCCGCGGGGTGCTCCCGCCCGTGTCGACGACGACGGGGTTGAGGGCGGGCACGGCCAGCGCACGGTGCACGGCCGAAGGGATGTCCCCGCTGTAGAGGCGCAGCCTGCGGTCCCCGACGAGCACGGCGGTGCCGTCGCCCGCGATGTCCACGTCGGCGACCGGGACGGTGCGCGAGCGCGGTTTGGTGGAGTAGCCGCCCACCTCGATGCCGAGTCCCGGCATCTCCGGCACCAGGAACTTGTTCCGGCGCCGCGAGACCACCGCGGCCATCGCCTCCGGGTCCAGGACCTGCACCACCCGCCGCTCGAACTCCGCGCGCAGTGCGGCCCCTTCGGGGTGCAGCCGGGTCACCGCTCCGGCCACGTAGCTGCCGTCGTCGTGCAGTTCGCTCAGCACCCAGGTCGCGGACTCCCAGGGCCCGGCGGCCATCAGGTCGGGGCCCGCGAGGGTGGCGTACAGATCGTCGGGGGCGGTGTCGGGCAGATGGCGCGCCACCAGGGCGGAGATGTCCTCGGCGGTGAGGTGCGCGGCGGTGAGGTACGCCGCCCCGTGCGCCCCGCCTGCTCCGGCCGCCCCGCCCGCCCCGTCCGCCCCGGTGCGCGCCGTGACCAGCGCGGCCAGGTCGGACCGCAGGGCGTCGGCGCGGCGGGTCACCGCGGGCAGCTCCAGCGACCCGGCCCGGGCCAGCGGCACCGGCCTGCCGCCCGTCGCCGCACGCAGCGCCTCGCGGGCGTCCTCCCGGTCGAGCAGCGCGCCGAGGAAGGACAGGGGCAGTACGGCGTCCAGTGCCGAGCGCAGTCCGCGCAGGGCGGGCCCCCCGAGGACGGTACGGGCGCTCAGCGGGTGGGCGCGCTCCTCGTGCAGGACGTAGCGGTCGGCGTAGTGGGCGCCCTCTCCCCGGCGCACCTCGCCGCCGAGCCCGGCGGCCACCTCCTCCGCCGCGGTGAAGGCGTCCCGGCGCTCGGGCCAGGGAGCCGCGGCGAAGGCGGCGGTCGCCTCGGCGATCCGGTGCGCGGGCCCGTCCGGGGCGGCTTCGGCGGCGACCAGCCGCTGCAGGGGGTGCATCTCGTGGCTGGGCAGCGGGGTCTGCCGGATGACGGTCGGGCCGAGTTCGGCGAGCAGCGCGGCGGCCTCGCCCTGCGCGACACCGGCGGCCGCGCACGCCTCGGGCAGGGTGCGTTCGCCGTCCAGGGCCCGCCACAGCCGCAGCGCCGGTTCCCCGACCCGCTTGAACCGGCCGTCCAGGGCGCTGACCAGCCGCCCTTCGCCGGCACGGAAGAGCGGATGGCGCCGGGGCCTGCGCCCGTCGGCCGGGGTGGCCGGGTAGCCGGCCCGGGCCAGGAGCTCCAGCAGCCAGATCCCCGGCTCGGCGTACACCCGCTCCGGACCCGGCTCCCCGAGCAGCAGGCCGGGCTCGGAATCCGGGTCGAGGTGCACGAAGTGGGTCGGGCCGAAGAAGGAGGTCTGCTCGCAGCGCACCGAGAGCCTGCGCAGGTAACGGGCCGCGGTGGCGAGCGATTTGCGCTCCCGCTTGCCTGGCTCCGCCGTACCGAGGGCGGCGATCCGGGCCAGGCCGTGCTCGTGGAAGCTCTGGCTGGACAGGAAGACCGCGTGCTGGAGGCGGGGGTCGGCGCTCAGCTCGACCAGGCGCCCGGTGGCGCGCCGCCGGGCCTCCTCGTGGCGGCGCCCCACCTGTGCCTCCGCGGCGGCCACATCGCCGAGCAGGTCGTTCCACCGCTTGGGGATCCCGGGTTCTCCCGCGGCGGCCTCCCAGGCCCGCGCGTCGGCCCGGCGGATCGGCCGGCCCGCCGCCACGGCGCGCCGCACGTCCCGCCGCAGGCTCACGGGCAGACCGACCAGCGCCTCGCGCAGGATCCGCTCGCGGGCCGCCCGGACCTCGTCCCGCAGCCCGGCCGCGCGGTCGTCGGCGGCCGGCAGCCCCGGGTCGGCCAGCGAGGCCAGGCCGTCGACGGCGAAGCCGGGGGTGCGCAGCATCGCCCAGGGCATCAGCTCCCAGTCCAGGCGGCCCGCGCCGAAGGGGACGCCGCCCCGGATCACCACGTCCTGGGGCCGGCGGCCCCGGGCCGCTTCCGCGGGGGCCTCGGCGGCGGTCGTCACAGCTCCTCCACGGTGTACCCGGCGGTACGGCCGCGGGTCATCTGCATCCGCAACTCGCAGGTGTAGCGCCCTGATTCGTCCCGCAGCCACAGTTCGCCGGGCCCGGGGTACATCTCCTCCGCCACGACGTCCCGGCCCTCGGCCGCGCCCTGGCCCAGCAGGTGGCCGAGCAGTTCCGCGCCGAACGGCGACTCGGTGTCGACGAGCACGGGTTTGCGTTCCGACTCGACGCGCGCGAACACGAACCTCGGCAGCCCCTGCCGCCGGGCCAGGCGGCGCAGCGTGAGGAGCGAGTCGGCGCCCCGGCCGCCCGCGGGCAGTTCGCCGGCGCCGAAGGCCCACCGCTCCCGCTGGTAGCAGGCTTCGTCGATGGTGACCCGGCCCAGGTGCCCGGAGCCGCCGCGCACGGGGGCGTGCAGCACGGAGGGCGCCGACAGGGCCGCGAACGGCGGATACGTGGTGAGGTCGTTGAGCATCGGGTACAGCAGGCGGGGCCGGCCCTCGGGATCCAGCAGTACGGGCCTGCCGCCGCGGACCTCCACGGTGCAGTCGGGACCGGGCACGTTGTCCGTACGGCCGTCCGGGTCGGTGGCGTTGATGACCAGGCGCGGCCCGGGGAACCGGTAGTAGCCCTTGTTGCGGCGGCTGGTGGCCAGCGCGACCAGATCGCCGCCGTCCTCGGCCAGCCAGTCGGCGGCCACCCGGTCGAAGGCCTCGGGGTCGCGGTGGAAGGTCGCCAGCCAACCGCTGAGCAGCAGGTGGTGGTGGACCCGGGCGAGGACCACCCGCCAGCGGCCCGCGGCGGCCTCCCCGGGATCCGCCATGGCGAGACAGACGTCGGGGAGGGCGTAGCGCGGACCCGGCTCGGCAGCCCCCAGGGTGTCCGCGGCAAGCCGTACCGCCTCGCCGTCCGCCGCCGGTACGGCGACCGGCCGGACCGGCGAGAACCTGCTGCCCTCCTGGTGCTCGGGCCGCGCGAGGGCCGCGTAGTCGTGGAAGCCGAGCGAGCCGCCCGCCTTCTCCACGAGCTCCGCCATCTCGGCGCCGTGCCCGGCCTGCACCCGGTCGCCGAAGGCGGCGGACAGCTCCAGCGCGGGACTGAGGACCCGGGACAGTTCGGCTGCGGCGTCGGAGCCGACGGTGAGCCGGAACGGCGAGGCGGCCTCCTCGAAGAGGACCAGCCGGTCCGCGTAGACGGCTCCCGCCCCGCGCCGGGCGGCCACCCCGGTCAGCTCGGTGAACGTGGTCTCCAGCTCGGCCAGCGCCGCCCGCCGGGCCGCCACGCCCCCGGGCCCCCCGGCGGCCTCCGCGAAGGCCCGGCACTCGGCGGCGAGCAGGTCCAGCCGGGCGAGCCAGGTGTCGCGGGCCACCCCGGCGGGCAGCGCCGCCAGGGTCCGGCGCAGCCCGGCCAGCGGGTCGACGGTCTCCCCCGGCACGTCGAGGAGCCGGATCACCGCGCCCGCCGTCATCAGCGGACGCAGCGAGGCCCAGGCCTGCCGTACGGTCACGCCGGTGCGCTCCGCCAGGTCGGCGGGGCCGACGGGCCCCTCTGCCAGGGCGTCGAACAGCCGCAGTGCCTCGTAGCCGGGCCGCAGCGGTTCGCCCGGCCCCTCCAGGACGACGGCGTCGCCCTCGCGCCGGGCCAGCAGGCTCACCCGCAGCGGGACGTCCGGGATGAGCGCCCGGTCCCGGCCGATCGCGCGGGCGAGCTCGGTGACGGCCCAGTGCGCGAGCAGGGCCCGGCGGGCGGGCGGCGCGGTGCGCTCCACGGTGATGCCGCTCGCGTCCCCGGTCACCTCGCCGTAGCCCATGGGCCCGTACGCGCTGGCCGTCTCGTTCTTCGCGCAGAACCGCTGGAGGTACGTGTAGAGCTGCCGCTCGACCCGACGGTGCTTGGCCGTGTCGGGCACCGGGCCGTCGACGGGCCCGCCGGAGAGCATCCCGTCGTACATCCCGGGGTTGGAGGTGAAGACGGCGTCGCTGAAGCGAGGGTCCGCGGCGAGCTGCCGCAGCCGCTCGCGCAGCCTCGGCAGGTAGGCGGCGTGGACGTCCGCGAGCCGCGCGAACGCCGTACGCCAGCGGGCCACCGCCGGGCGGGCGCGGGCGGGCACGGGCGGGTGCCCGCCCGCGGTGAGCGCGGCGACCAGGGGCGGGGCCGCCTCCCCGAGCAGGGCGGCGATCTCCTCCTCCACGTCGAGCACGGCCTCGCAGGCCTCCAGCACGGCCGGGTCGGCGCCCAGGGACTCGACCCAGTCGAAGGGGAGACCTGCGTGCCGCAGCACGAAGTGCGGGGCGAGCCGCCAGGCCCCCGGGGACGGGATGCCGGCGGGCCCCGGCGCGGTCCCGGGCTCGTTCGCGGTCTGGGGCTGGTCCGCGGTCTCAGGCTGGTTCGCGGTCTGGGGCTGGTTCGCGGTCTGGGGCTGGTTCGCGGTCTCGGCGACCGGTACTGCGGTGGGACGCACGGGAGTTCCTGCCTTCGTGTCGTGGTGGCCGAGCCGGTTCATCGCCGGACCAGGAGGCCGCTGCCCACCAGCGCGTCCAGGACGCGGGTGCGGGTCGCGGGGGCGACCCCGGGCAGCGCCTCGGAGTCGTCGACGGGCCTGCGTCCCACCCGCAGCCGCTCGGTCACCCGGCGGTCCACGCGTACGACACGGCCCAGGCGCAGGTCGACGGCATGCCCGCCGACCAGCACCACGTCGGGGGCCAGGGCGATCCCGGGCTCCGGCGGACCGGCGTCCGCCCCGCCGCCCGGCCACGCGTCCGGCGCCACGTACGCGGCCGCGACCCGCGCCGGGATCAGCGTCCCCGAGGCGGCCAGCGGCGCCCCGAGCTCGGCCACCAGGTCCCGGACCTCGTCGGCGTCGAGGGTGCCGGGGGCCCGGAAGTCGTGGCCCCGGGCCAGGTCGGGCGCGCCCTGCGTGGAGCGGGCCACGCTGACGGCGCCCCAGTCCGGGTCGCTCCAGTGCACCGGCCAGTCGAACCGGCGCAGCCCGACGAGCCGGTCCACGGGGCCGTCCGGGGCGGTGAGTTCGGCCACCGCGGCGCGCGCCCGGTCGGCGCCGACGCCCGGTGCGCCGAGCCAGAGTTCGGCCAGGACGGTGACACCGGCCGCGCGCAGGGTGGCGAGGGCCCCCCGGAGCCGCTGCGTCGGCACGACGTTGCCGCCGCGGCCCGTCCAGGTGTCCGGGCCGGCCGCGCACACGCCGAGCACCGCGACCTCGCAGCCGCTCGCGATCAGCTCGTCCGGGGCCTCGGCCGTGGAGCGCAGGCCGACCCGGCCGGCCCAGGGGCCCGGCGGCACGGGGTCCGCCGCCCGTTCCCGCCAGTAGGGGCCGGCCGGTGCCTGCGGCTCGTCGGGGAGTCCCGCGATCCGCCAGGTGACGGGGCGGCCGGGATCCGCGTACCGGGCACGGCTCAGTTCGGGCAGCGCCGAGAGGACGGGCCAGTGGGTGCGGGCGTATCGGCCGGTGACCTTGAGCGGTCCCGGCAGCCGAGCGGCCAGTGCCAGCGCCGCCGGGAGCTGCTGGTCCCGTTCGAGGACCAGCCACACCTCGTCCCGGGCGCCGACCGCCGCCACGGCGGCGTCCAGTTCCGGGTCGTACGGGGCCGCCCCGCGCGCCGCCTCCCGGACGGCGGCGGACTCCTCGGTGGTGCCCCGCTTCAGCTCCAGGTCGTCCAGCGTGACCTCCACGGGGAAGCCCGCGCCGTCGGTCCGGAAGGGCACCAGCAGCGCGGCGGCCCGGAGCCGGGACAGCGGCCCGGCCGGATCGGCCAGCGCGGCCACCGCCGCCCGCACCTGCGGCGGCTCCACACCGTCCTCCGGACCGCCGCTCTCCGTACCGCCTGCCTCGGGACCGCCGTGGCCCGGAGCGCCGTGGCCCGAAGCACCCTGACCCGGACCGCCGTGGCCCGGACCGCCTCGACCCGCCCCGGCGCCCTCCGCACCGCCCCCGGCCGCCGCCTCGGAGAGCACCCGGGCGAAGAAGAGCCGGCCGCAGTCGACGATCCGCGCCGGCCGCCCTTCCCCGTCCGGCCAGGACACCCTGAGGGTGGGGTCCGCCATCGGGGGGACGACCACCGTGACCCGGCTCATGACCGCTCTCCCCCCAGGTGTCCGACGAGCGCGATCCGGAACTCGCTGGTGTACGGGCCCTCCGTACGGTGCAGCCACAGTTCCCCGGGCCCGGGCAGCATCTCGCTGACCGCGAGCGGCCCGGCCGCCGCGAGCAGCCGCAGCTGCTCCTGGGCCTGCGGGACCTCCAGGTCCAGGTAGACCGGCTTGGTCTCGGAGGGGCTCAGGGCGAAGACGTGACGCGGCCAGCCGCGGCGTTCGCGTTCCGCGGTGACGGCCTCGAACAGCTCGAAGCGGTTCTGCGCCCCGGTGACCGCGGGCAGCGCCCCCGCCTCCAGGTCCCAGCGCTCGCGCTGGACGACCACGTCCCCGAGCACCAGGCGCGGGGTGTGCCCGCCCGTACGGAGCCTCGGGAACTCCACCGGCACCGGGGCGAACACCCTCAGGTGCGGGTGGTCGTCCTCGCCGACGTACAGGGAGACGGGCCCGTGCGGGCCGATCAGTTCCGGTTCGCCGTCGCGCAGCACCGCCCGCATGTCCCCGACCGCGATCCGGCGGTCCGGTCCGGTGCCGGACCGGCCGGCGACCTCGATGAAGCGGCCCGGATAGGCCTCGCTGATCAGGCCCTTGTGCTGGCGCCTGCGCAGGACGGTGGCCGCGCGCTCGGGCCCGCCCCACACCTCCAGCACCGGGTCGACGGCCCGCGCCAGCGCCTCGGCGTCCGGGGCGAACTGGCCCTGCAGGCCCCACGCGAAGACGTACGGGTGGATCTCGCCCAGGACCAGCGGCGCGTCCGGGTCCGCCTGGAGCATGACGTCGGGGCTGACGAAGAACGCGCCCTCGGGCGGCTCCGCGAGGTCGGCGACCTCGGCCGGGTCGAGGTGCGCCCGGCGGCCGTCGGAGGCGGCGAGGAAGCGGCCGAGGAGTTCGCGCCGCCAGCTCCCCCACCTGTCGAGTACGGGTTCCAGCGCGCCCTCGGCCAGCCGGTCGGCCAGCGCTTCGGCGAAGTCGAGGAAGGGCAGCGAGCCCCCGCGCTCCGCCAGCACCCCGGCCGCGACGGCCCGGAGCCCGTCGCGCTGCACCCGGCCCGCGGTCAGGCCGAGCCGGAAGACGGGGTCGAGGGCGTACTCGACCCGGTGGGCCAGGGCGGCGGGCCACCGTACGGGCTGGCCGTCCGCGCGGCAGTCCTCGAAGAGCACGAACCGGTCGGCGTAGGTACGGCCCTGGTTGCGCCGGGCGGGCACCCCGGTGACGGAGGTGAACAGCTCCTCGGCCTCGGCGAGGAGCTTCGTACGCCCGGCCACCCCGGTCTCCTCCGCGAACCGGGCCAGCAGTGCGGCCATGTCGGCGGCCGCCGCCCTGAAGGGCTCGGACTCGGGGATCCCGGGCAGCCGGGACACCACCTCGCGCAGCGGGTGGACGGTGGTCGAGCTGGGTTCGAGATCGCGGCGCAGCACCCTGGCCCGTTCCAGCCCGGTGATGCGCCGTTCGGTCTCGGCGGCGCCCAGGCCGAGTGCGGCCGCCAGCGCGGACGGGGTCCGGGTGCCGTCGGCGGCGCGCAGCAGCGCGGCCCCGACGGCGTCGAGCTCGACGGGCGGGCGGCCCGGCAGCGTGGCCCGGTCGCCCTCGATGACCACCAACGGGACGCGGCGGGGAGGGAGTTCCCGCCGGATGGCCGGGACCGCGGCGGCGGCGCGGCCCCAGGCGGCGGCCGCCCAGAAGGCGAAGAACACCTCGCGCTCGATCACCCCGCCGGGTGCCTGGGGGCCCGAGGTGACGGTGTCGGCGGCCGGGTCGACCCGGCCGAAGCAGACGGGGCCGAAGAAGCTGGTGGTCTCGTTCTTGGCGGCGAGCCGCTGGAGGAAGGCGTACGCGCGCCGCTCCATGGCCCGGTCGGCCGCCGTGCGGGCCCGGCCCTCGCGCACGGGGTCGCGGTCGCCGCGCTCCAGGGCTTCGAGGAACCCGGGGGACAGCAGGAACACCGCCTCCCGGACGTCCTGCCGGGCGGTCAGCTCCTCCAGCCTGACCGCCACCCGCGGTTCCTCTTCGAGCAGGGCGAGCCGGGCGCGTTCGGTGGCGTCGGCCGCGGCGTCCAGGGCGGTGGTCCAGCCGAGGTGCGCGGTCTTGAGCTCCTCGGACCACGGGCCCGGGGGCAGTTCGACGCGGCCGGCGCGCTTGCCGATCCGGGTGCGCAGCTTCGACAGGGCCCGCAGGGCGGTCCGGTCCCCGCCGCCGCCCTGCACCCGCTTCACCTCGGCCGGCACGACCCGCCCGAGCAGTTCCCGCCGCGCCTCCTCGGCGTTCTCGCGCCAGGCGTGGGCCGCGCGCAGGGCCGCGGCCGTATCGGTGCAGCCGAGGCCGTCGAGCATGCCGAGGCCGAAGCCGGCCCGCCGCAGCACGAAGGGGTCGAGCATCCGGAATCCGGTCATGTCCGCTTCCCCGGATCCAGGTTGACGAGCTGGAAGGGCCGGTTGAGCTTCGTCTTCGGCCGGGGCAGCGCGGCGGCCACGGCCTCACCGCCCGCCTCCAGTGCGGCGACCAGCCCGGCCGCCTCGGCGGCGTACATGAGGCTGCGGGCGGCGAGT
This sequence comes from Streptomyces sp. NPDC028314, assembly GCF_055565795.1. NCBI lineage: Bacteria > Bacillati > Actinomycetota > Actinomycetes > Kitasatosporales > Streptomycetaceae > Streptomyces > Streptomyces sp. NPDC028314. Next base: position 594,915 of record NZ_JBVHTP010000002.1, on the reverse strand, counting down.
TCGCGGATGCCGGGCGCGGGCGGCTCCGCGGCCGCGACCGCCCGGCCGGTGCGGGCCAGCGCCAGGGCGTACGGATCGGCGAGTACGGCGGCGGAGGCCTCGGCGCGCCCGTACCACCGGGCCGCCTCCGCCGTGCGGCCGAGGTCGAGGAGCAGGCCGCCGATCTCGGTGGCGAGGATCTGCTGGTGCAGCTCGTCGTCGAGGCGGCGGGCGAGGTCGTGGGCCGCGGTGAAGCCGGCCAGCGCCTCCTCGTGGCGTCCGGCCCGGTAGTGCAGGCCGGCGGCGCGGTAGCTGTGGTGCTTGAAGAAGCTGTCGCCCCAGCCCGAGCTGATCCTGGCGAACTGGCCCCAGGTCCTGCCCGCCGCGTCGAACTGCCCGGCCATCTCCTGGAGCACGCTGATGTTCGAGATCAGGTTGATCTTGAGGTGGGTGGCGTCCGCCGAGTGGAGCTTCGAGATCAGGCCGACCGCCTGCTTCTCCTCGGCCATGGCCTGCCGGAACTCCTTGGCCCGTACGTGCGCCAGCGCCCGTACGTTGCGCAGCCAGGCCTGCTCGACCGCGGAGACCGGGGTGTCCACGGCGGCGAGCCGGGCGAGCCCGCGCTCGATGTCGGCGACGCCCTCGGGGAGCGTGCCCGACCGCTTGACGGCGAGCAGGGCCCGCAGCAGCAGGACGCGCGCCTCGCTGACCGCGTCGGGCGCCTGGTCCAGGGCCGCCGCGAACTCCTCGCGGGCGCCGTCGAGATCGCCGGTGAGGGCCCGTACGACGCCCAGGCAGCGCAGCGCGAGGGTGCGCAGGTGGGCGGGGGAGGCCGCGGACGCCTCGTCGATGCCGATGGCGGGGGTGCCGTCACCGGGGTCGATGGCGACGAAGTGCGCGGTGACCTTCGCCGTGTCCAGGCCGGGGTGCGCCTCGATACGGGCGAGCAGTTCCTCGGCGGCCAGGATCGCGCCCTCGTGGTTGGCGCTGAAGAAGGCGGAGCGTACGGCGAGGAGCGCGGCGGCGACGGCCTGCTCGGGGTCGCCGGCCGTGTCCAGGGCCGCGGCGAGATGGCGGTGTTCGGCCACGGCCGGCTCGTGCGCCTGCTCGGCGGGGGGCGTGTAGCGGTCCGGACCGGGGACCACCGCGCCCGCCGGGGCCAGCCGTTCGGCCAGTGCGGCCAGGGCCCGGCCGCGTACGTCGGCGGCCCGTACGGAACCGCGGCCCGGGCCCTCGGCGAGGGCCGGCGGCTCCGCGTCGGCCACCGTCAGCCGGACCCCGTCGGGCGCCGCGGCGAGGGCGAGGCGTTCCACCACGCGCGGCAGGGCGCGCAGGGTCACCACGTCGGCGTGGCCCGTACCGCGCAGGACCAGGGGCCGCCCGGTGGCCAGCAGGCCGGCGGTTATCGCCTCGGCCGCGGTGTCCAGGACCCGGAAGACCTGCTCCGACTCGGCGTGCAGGCGCCGTTCCGAGGGCGTGCCCGCGAGGTCCGCGAGCAGCGGCGCCTCCGGATACGTACCGGGGAAGATCCACTCCCATTCCGGCCGGCGCCGGTCCGCGACCGCGGCCAGTGCCTCCGGCGCGATCGCGCCGAGCGCCGTCAGCACCGACCGCAGCCCGCAGAAGGCGACGGGGAGCCGGGTGCCGATGTCCACCTCGACGGCTCGGAGGCCGTCCGGTGCTCCGGGACCTTTGACGCGGTCCGCCAGCGTGTGCGGCGGCTCAGTGGTGCCCGCCAGGCTGTTCACGGCCGTACCCACCACGGCTCCCCTTCGTCCCTACGGAAATATCGGATCAAGATGAATTTCGAATCCCACCGGCCCCGACTCGGGGTCAGGCAAGCGGGGCGATACGGTTCTCTATCTCCTCCAGGAGGAATTCCATATCGTCGAGATCGTCGATTTCTTCACCGTCGACCGCGGCTTCCCCGGTCGCTTCGGCCAGGTTCTCGGCGACGGCATGCTCTTCGGCCATGGCTGGACATCCCTTCAGAAATGCCGGTTCACCTGGGCACTTGGCCGATGATGGACCGACGTCTTGGCCTTCGCGACCAATGAAACCGAATCACCCTCAAGATGCGGACGAGAAGCGCTCAAGGACTGCTCGACCCCATAAAACGGGCCCCGGGAAATGATGGCGGCACCGGTTTTCGCTGTGCCATTCTCAATGCGAATCGGAGCCAATTCGAGGGCCATCCCAGGTTTCCGTGAAGGGAGCGAGGCCATCCCATGGACAAGGCCATTTCATGACGGCACATCCCACAGCCCACTGGCAGCCCGCGCCGCTGGCACTGCTGCGCCGCACCGGGTTCCCCTTCGAGCTGCTCGACCGCCTGGCCGACCCCGAGGTGGCGAAGGCCCTGCACCGCTGCCGGCTGGCGGAGGAGGAACTGGGCGCAGTGTGCGCCGAGTTCACCGACGAGGTCCTTCCCGGCGCGATCCGGGAGCAGGAGGCGGCCGGGGCCCCGGCCGCGGTCTTCAAGGCCCTGTACCGGGCCCGCCGCTCCGCCGTCCGCGCCGCATGCCCGCCCGCCCCCGCACTCGCCGCCCTCGAACCGCTCGGCCCCCGCGTCGCCGCCTGGAGCGGTGACGTGCGCGCCGCCGACGCCCGCCTGGCCGAGAGCCGCTCCCACCTCGCGAGCACGGCCGACCGCGCCCTGCTCGACGCGCGGACCCGGCTGTGGGAGACGGCCACCGGGCCCCGCTTCCGGGAGGCGGTGCTGCTGTCCAACCCGGGCGCCTACGAACGCGTCCTGCAACGCGCCGACGCGGCGGTGCCCGGCCGGCGCAACTCCCGGGTGCGCAGCGAGGAAGGTCTGCTGTACGCCTACCTCCAGCGGTTCTGCGCCAAGAACGAGTCCGTGAGCTTCTTCGGCCCCGTCGACCCGGTGCGCGTCGAGCCCGGCTCGTCCGAGGCCCTGCGCCTGGAGCGGCGGCCCGGCACCCTCCAGGCCCGCTGGCTGCGCGCCTCGCACTGGGCCGCCGAGGCGCTCGGCGCCCGGATCGCCGCCGACCCCCGGATCGAGGAGCTGCTGCCGCTCGGGCTCGCACCCGGCTGCGCCCTCTCCCCCGACGGCCGCCGGCTCACCACCCCCTCCGGCCGCGGCGCCGCCCTGGACCCCGCGTCGGCCGCGGCCGTACGCGCCTGCGGCGCCGGCGCCGGCACCGGCACCGGCACCGGCACCGGCACGACCCTGGCCGGCTTCGCCCGTACGGCCTCCGCCGAGGAGACCGCGGCCGCCCGCGCCCTGCTGGCCCGCGGGGTGATCCGCCGCGGCCTGGCCGTCCCGACGAGCGCCGACGACCCGCTCGCGCAGCTGCGCCGCCAGGTGGCCGCACTGCCCTGCACCACCGGGGCCGTCCGCGAGCGGCTGGCCGAACTCGACCGCTTCGGGGCCTCGGTGGCCGCCGTGGCGCAGGCCGGCTCCGGCGAGCGCCAGGCCGCGCTGCGCGCCGCCGAGGAGTGCTTCACCGAGATCACCGGCTCCGAGGCGCGGCGCGCCGCCGGAACGATCTACGCCGACCGGCTCGTCGTCACCGAGGACTGCCGGGGCGACGTCACGGACGCCTCGGTCGGCGGCCCGCTGCTCGACGCGATCACGGCCCGCCTCGACCTGGTGCTGAGGCTCTCCGCCTCGTACAGCCTCACCGTCGCGGAGGAGATCGGCCGGCGGGCCCGCGCCGTCCACGCGGAACTCGCGGAGCCCGTCGGGACGGACGGCGCGGACGGCGCGCAGGGGGCCTCCGTCGGCTTCCTGCGCTTCATCGCCGCCCTCGACGACCGCGTCCGCCTCGACGAGGTCATCGCCTCCCCCGCCGTCGCCGGGTACCTGGAGCGGCTCGCCGCCCTCGTCCGCGAGGCCGCCCCGTCCCCCGAAGACACCGGCGACGACGGCACCGTGCAGCTGACCGAGGCCGACCTGGCCCCGCTGCTGCGGCCGCTGCCCCCGGGCCTGAGCGTGTCCCCCGACATCTTCCTGGCCGCGCCCGACGAGGAGGCGCTGCGCGACCGGGAGCCCGAGGTGATCGTCGGGGAGATCCACCACGGGACCCAGGTGTGGACCCACCTCGGCGCACTGCTCCCCGACGACGACCGCGGCCCGCTCGCCGAAGCGCTCGCCGCCCTGCTGGAGGTCGACGGGCAGCGGCCCGCCTCCCTGATCCACCGGCGCACCCAGGGCAAGGCCTTCGAACGGGACCTGCCGGGACCGGACATCGAGGTGCTCGGCCGGTCCGCGAAGCCCCCGGCGGAGCGGCTGCGCGCCGGCGACATCACCGTCGTCCGCACCGCGCGGGGCACCCTCGGGCTCCACCACCCCGTCCGCGGACCGCTGTTCCTACGGCCGCGCGACCCCCGGTCGGCGTCGAGCTGGCTGTTCGGACCGCCTCCCGTGGTCCTCCCCGTACCCCCGCTCACCGGGGCCACCCCCCGGGTCCGGGTGGGAGGCGCCACCGCCTGGCGGCGGGGCTGGGAACTGCCCGCCGCCGCGTTCGACGGGCTGCTGCGGGCCCGGGGCCCCGCCGAGGCGCTGCTCGCCGCCGACCGGCTGCGCGGGGAGTACGGGCTGCCCGGCCGGGCCTACGTACGGGTCGCCGGGGAACGCAAGCCGTTCTACGCGGACCTCGCGGAGCCCCTGAGCCTGGAACACCTGGCCCACATGGTCCGCTCCGCCGCCGGCGACGGCCCGGTACGCCTCGGCGAACCGCTGCCGGACCCGGCCGACTGGTGGCTCGCGGACGGCGCCGGCTCGTACAGCACGGAACTGCGCATGACGTACTGCACCCGCCCGCCGCTCCCGCACGAGGGACCCGGCGCGCACTCCGGACCGCTTGGAGAGGAAGACTCGTGGAAGACACCCGGTACGACACCGCCGTCATAGGCGCCGGGGTGGTGGGCGCCTCCGTCGCCCGCCGGCTGGCCGCGCTCGGCGCCCGCGTATGCCTGCTCGACGCGCACGGCGTCGGCGGCCGCGGCTCCCGCGCCGCCGCCGGGGTGGGCGTGCCGTCGGTACGCCTGCTGGCCGACCCGCTGATGCTCGGGTTCGCCGAGGCCGGCCGCAAGCAGCTCGTGGCCGACCTCGACGAACTCACCGGCGGCGACCCGGGCCGGCTGCGCACCGAGGCCGGCGTGCTGCGCCTGGTGCGCGACGCCCGGCACCGCGAGGAGCTGGAGAACGCCGTCGCCGCCCACCCGGGCTGGCTCGGTCAGTGGCAGGCCGGCGGGGAACTGGCCGCGCGCGAACCGCTGCTCGCCTCCGACAAGGTGCACGGCGCCTACCACGACCCGGGCGGCCTGGTCCTGGACGCCGACGCCTACGTGACCCGCCTCCAGCAGGCGGCGGCCTCCGCCGGCGCCGTCCTGCGCCGGGGCACCCCCGTCCAGGGCGTCGAGAGCACCCCCACCGGCGTCACGCTGACCACCCCCCGGGGAACGGTCACCGCCGACCGGGTGGTCGTCGCCGCGGGCGCCTGGTCGGGGGCGATCCCCGGGCTGCCGGCGCTGCCGGTCCGCCCGCTGCGCGGCCAGATGCTGCGCCTGGACACCCCGGACATCCCGCTGCGGCACGTGGTGTCGGGATCCATGTACGCGGCTCCGAGCCCCTCGGGCACCGTCGTCGTGGGCGCGACCGAGGAGAAGACGGGGTTCACCGAAGCGGTCACCCCGGAGGGGCTGCTGATCCTCAGCGCGTTCCTCAGCCGGGTACTGCCCCGGCTGGCGGCGGGCCCGGTCCGTACGACGTGGAGCGGCCTGCGGGCATCGACGCCGAGCGGACGCCCCCTCATCGGACGGCTGCCGGGCGCCGAACGCGTCGTGGTCGCGGCGGGGCACGGCGGCCAGGGCATCCTGACGGGCGCGCTCACCGGGCAGGCCGTCGCCGCCTTCCTCGACGGCGGCCACGACGAATGGTGCGAGGCGTTCGCCCCGGACGGGCCGGGCTCCGATGACTGAGGCACCGCGCACGGAGGCACGGCTCACGGAGGCACGGCCCACGGGGGCGCCGCGCACGCAGGCTTCGCTCACGCAGGCTTCACTCACGCAGGCACGGCCCACGGGGGCACCGCGCACGGGGACGCCGCTCAGCGAGGCACCGCTCACCGAGGCGCCTCCGCAGGCCCAGGCACCCCTCCCGGAGCCCGCGGCCGCGGGCTGGGAGCTGCACCCGCAGTTCATCCTGCGCAGCACCGGCTTCCCCTTCGCCCTGCTCGACCGGGTGTCCTTCCCGCTGTCGGCGGCCGCGATCGACTCCGCACTGGACGCCGAGCAGGAGGTGACCGACTCGGCCGAGGCCGCCGTGGCCCACCTCAAGGCCCCCGAGGCGGTCACGGACAGCCGGCTGCGCGGAAAGCTGTGGAAGTCGCTGTCCCGGCGCCGCCCGCTGCCCGCCCGCGAGGAGCTCGCCGGCGCCCTGTCGGACCGGTCGCTGGCACTGCTCGACCGGTACGCGCGGGCCCTGGCCGGCCTCGATCAGGCCCGGCAGAGCGCGCGGCGGCAGTTCGACGAGGAACTCCCCGTGCGCCGGGCCGCGTTGCGCGAGCTGGCCGCCGACGAGCGCTTCCAGGAGGCCGTCTGGCTCTCCAGCCCGCAGATGTACGAACGCGGCCTGCGCAGGCACCTCGCCGCCGAGAGCACCCCGGCCCCGCGCAACGGCCGGACCAGGTCCCTGGAACGCCAGTTGACCGGCTACCTCCAGCGGGTCGCCGCCAAGAACGAGACGGCCTCCTTCTTCGGCCCGATCAACTACGGCGACTTCACCGCGCCGGCGGGCGAGCGGCCCCGCGCCGGCACCGTCGTGCGCCGGCACGCCTACATCGCCTACTGGGTGGTGCGCGCCCTGGCCGACCGGATCGCCGCCGACCCCGAGGTACGTCCCCACCTGCGGCCCCGGCCGACCCCGCTGGCCCGCCCGGGGCCCGACGGCACGTCCGTGGTCCTCGCCCGGACCCGGACCGTGCGGCTCGGCGCCCTGGCGGCCGCGCTGCTCCCGCTGATCGACGGCAAGCGCTCCGCCGCGGCCCTGGCCGGGGAACTCGCCGTACCGGTGGCGGAGGTGGTCACGGAGCTCGGGCACCTCGCGGAGCAGCGTGCGGTGGCCTGCGGCATCGATCTGCCGGTGACCGAGCCGCGGGCCCTCGAAGCGCTGATCTCCCTGGTGACCGAGCTGCCCGACGGGTGCGCGGTGCGCGCCGACTGGCTGACCCGGCTCAGCGGACTGCGCGGCCTCCAGGAGGAGTTCGCGACCACCGACTTCACCCGGCGCCGCGATCTGCTGGACTGGCTGGAGCAGGAGGCCGGCGAGCTGACCGGCCTCGACCCCCGCCGGGCGGGCGGGCAGCTCTACGCGGACCGGCTGGTCATCACGGAGGAGTGCCTGGGCGACGAGACCCCGCTGCGCCTCGGCCCCGACGTACGGGCGCTGCTGACCGCGGAGCTCGCCCCCGTCCTCGACCTGTTGGCCGCGGTGGCGGTGTCCCGGCACGAGGCCCTGACGGCGGACGCACTGGCGGCCCTGGGCCTGTCCGAGGGCGACCGGATACCGCTGCTGCGCTACCTGGCGAAGCCCTGGAGCGAGGAGGACACGGCCCCGCGCACGCCCTGGACGCGGGCCGTCGAGGACCGGCTCACGGGTGCGGAACCCGTCGCCCTCGACCCGGCGGACATCGCCGTGGACCCCGCGCGGCTGGCGGGCCAGGCGCTCGTCTGCTCCCCGGACATCATGATCGCGGCCCGCGACCTGGACGCCGTGCGCGCCGGGGACTTCACGCTGGTGCTCGCCGAATCGCACGACACCGTCCTGCTGTGGGGCTGGGCCCTGCAGTTCCTCGCCGATCCCGCGGCCGCGCAGGAGGCGGGCGCCGGGCTGCTGGCACGGCTCGACACCGACCGGCCGCTGGCGAACATGCTGACCTCGAAGCGGGCCAAGATCGTGCCGTTTGAGTTCCCCGGCCCGACGGTGGAGGCCTCCCAGCCGAGCCACCGCACCGACGGCGGGACCATCCCGGTGGGCGATGTCGACGTCGTCGTACGGGACGGGCGGCTGCTGCTGTCGGCTCCCGGCCATCCGGCCTTCCAGCTGCACAACGGCGAGCTGGAGTCCGCCGCGCACAACGCGCTGGCCCCGCCGCGGGTCCGCCCGGTCACCTTCGGCGGACGCGAGCGCGGCCACACGCCCCGGATCACGGTCGGCCGTACGGTGCTCCAGCGCGAGCGCTGGAGCGTCGACCGGGCCGAACTGGCCCCCGTACCCGCCAAGTCCGCCAGTGCCGACGACACCTCCTTCGCCCTGCTGACCGCCCTGCGGCGGACCGCGCGCGCACACGGGCTGCCGCGCTGGGTGTTCGCCAAGATCCCGGGCGAGCGCAAGCCGGTCCTGCTGGACACCAGCGGGCTCTTCCTCGCCGAGCTGGTGGCCCACCTGAGCGCGGACGCGGCGCAGCTGACCCTCTCGGAGATGCTGCCCGGCCCCGACCAGCTGTGGTTCGACGGGCCGGACGGGGCGCACACCAGCGAACTGCGGCTGAGCGCCGCCCGGGTACGGCCCGCCGGTACACAGGAGGCCCGCGGGTGAACACACCCCACGCACAGCACCCCGTGCACGCGCACGCGCCGCACACCCCGCACACCCCGCACGCGCTGCACACCCCGTACGCGCTGCTCGACCACGGCGCGGCACTGCGCGCGGCCGCCGCCGCCTCGGGTCCCGGCCGCAGGGCCGAGGTCTTCGCGGAGTCGTACCTGCTCTCCAAGGTGACCGCGGACCCCGAGGGCCTGCACCTGGAGCAGCGGCACCGGGCCGGCACCGGGCTCACCCGCATCTCCTCCGACGGGGTGCACCACCGCCACGTCCCCCACCTGGACGAGGACCGGCTCGCCCTGCTGCACGGCGACCCCGGCCCGTCCGCCCCGCGCCGAACCCCCGGCGGAACACCCGGAGTCCGCCCCCGCGGCGACGACGGCCTGGCCGCCGTGGAGCCGCTGACCCGGCTGGTCACCCTGGCGGCCGACGCCCTCGAAGCCGCCCACCCGGGTGTGGTGACGGCCCGGGTCACCGGGGAGCACGTCGACCGAGCCACCCTGGTCGCCCGCGAGGACGGGCTGCTCCGCGAGGACCGGCACACCCACGTCGAACTGCGGCTGTACGCCACCGCGCGGCGGGGCGGCCGTACCGCGCGCGCCCTGCGGGTGGTGGGCGCTGAGGCCGCCGGTCCCGGGCCGTCCGACGAGCGGGTGCGCGCCGCCGCCCGGGACGCCGCGGCCGCCGCCGTGCGCAACCTGGACGCCGTGGAACCGCCGACGGGCGAGATGCCCGTCGTCCTGGCCCCCGGCGGACCCGGCGCCCTGCTGCACGAGGTGTGCGGGCACGGGCTGGAGGCCGATGTGGCGGGGCAGCACGGGGCCGCGTACGGCGGTCTGCTCGGCGAGCGCCTCGCCGGCTCCCCGCTGACCCTGATCGACGCCCCCGGCGCCCCGGCCGGCGCCGGCCTGTACCGGTACGACGACGAGGGCGAGCCCGCGCGGCCCGTCGCCCTGCTGGAGGACGGCGTCCTGCGCTCCTACCTGCACGACCGCCGCACGGCCCGGGCCGCGGGCGTCGGCCCGCACGGGCACGGCCGCAGGATCGGCTACGCCTACCCCGCGCTCCCCCGCATGAGCTGCACGTACGTGGCGGCGGGCCCGACCGACCCGGAGGAGATCATCGCCGCCACCCGTTCCGGGCTGTACGTCGAGTCGATCGTCTCCGGGGAGACGGACATGAGCTCCGGCCGCTTCAGCGTGCGCGTCACCGCGGGGCGCCTCATCGAGAACGGCCGGCTCACCGCGCCCGTGCGCGAGGCCACCCTGACGGGGACCGGGCCGGGCGTCCTGCGGTCGATCGACCTGATCGGCAGCGACCTCGCCTTCATGCCGTACGGATACCAGTGCAACAAGCTCGGCCAGTTCCCCCTGACGGTCTCCGTGGGACAGCCCACGCTGCGGGTCGCACGGATGGCGGTGAGCGGACCGTGACCGGCACGGACACCACCGACACGACGGGCACGACGGGCACGACGGGCACCACGGGCAGCACGGGCAGCACGCGCAGCACGGGTACGTCGAGTCCCGCCGGGGCCTGGGACGCCAAGGACACCGACCGGCTCCTCCTCGGCTGCCAGGACCTGCTCGACGCGGTCCTCGCCGCGGGCGCCGACGACGCGGACCTCCAGAGCGTCTCGACCGCCGTCCGCTCCACCCAGGCCTTCTCGGACGGCTCGTACATCGAACGGGACGGCTCCGGCACGACCACCGGACTGCGCGTCCGCGCGGGCGGCGGAGCCGCGTCCCTGCTGCTCGGCGCGCCACCCGAGGACCCGCGCGCCACCGCCCGGCTGGCCGTCGAACTCGCCCGCCGCTCCAGCGGCCCGGGCGGACCGGGCCGCCCGAACCCGCTCGCCCCGGGCACCGGCGTCCACCCCCTGCCCCGCGGTCCGCGCTCCGCCGCCCCCGCCCGCGAGCTGCTCGGCACCCTGCTGGCACCCGCCGCCGGCGGGCCGGCCGCGCTGGGCGCCGAGCACGTCGCGACGCACGGCTGGACGGTGGTCGCGGACAGCACGGGCACCGCCGTCGCCCACGAGCACGCCGAACAGCACGTCTGGCACTGGCTGGAGGGCCTCGGCGGACACATGGTGGACGGTACGACGGCCCGCGACGCCGACGGGCTGCGCCCCGAGCTGCTGCGGGCGCGCGCCGAGGAGTTCCGCGCCGTCCACCGGGCGGGCCCGAAGCCCCTGGCAGCCGCCCCCGCGTCGCCGGTGCTCCTGCACCCCGAGGTCTCCGCGCACCTGGCGCGCAGCCTGGGCTTCCTGCTCTGCGCCGGGAACGTGCTGTCCGGGATGCGGCCGCTGCTGTCGCGCGTCGGGCGGCGGATAGCCGCGCCCGGGATCACCCTGACCGACGAGCCGCTGTCCCCGGTGGACGCCGAGGCCTGCCCGACGGAGCACCGCACCCTGCTGGAGAACGGCACCCTGCGCGGTTTCCTCAGCGGCCGGGCCTCCGCCGCCGAGCTGGGGGTCACCGCCTCGGGGGCGGCCCTGCGGGCGGCTCCCGACAAGCCCGTGGTCGAGAGCCCGGCGCACATCGCGCTCGCGCCGGGCACCGCCTCGCGGGAGGAGCTGCGGGCCCTGCTCGGCGACGGGATCGAGGCCGTCGGAGTCCTCCAGCCCGGCCGGATCCGGGGCCGGCGCGGCACCTTCACCACGGTGGTGCTGGGCTGGCGGATCGAGGGCGGCCGGCGCACCCACGCCCTCGGCCCGGTGCGGATCTCGCTCGGCGTCTTCGAACTGCTGCGGAACGTACGGGCGGTCGGCGACGACCCCGCGCGTTCCTTCCTGGCCGGGGGCGCCACGGCCCCCAGCCTCCTGGTGGACCGCATGGAAGTGGGTTGAGATGACCTGGCTGCTCCACGACCAGCTGGTCGTACGGACCACCGGATTCCCGTACGAGGTGCTCGAAGAACTCCGGCTCCCCGCCACCGCCGCCGGGATCGACACCGTCCTGGACGCCGCGCAGGCCGTCGACGCGCACCGCGAGCGGCTGCTGCGCGAGGTGTTCCCCGCCGCCGTACGGGCCCTGGGCGAGGACCGGGCCGCGACCCGGTGGCTGAGCAAACGGCGTTCCGCCGTCGGGCGCCGCGTCGAGGCCAAAGAGCCCGGGGCGGCCCCCGACCCGGCCGTGGCCCGGGCCCTGCGGGAGTGGAACGACCTGCTGGCCTCGGCGGCCGGGCTCTCCGAGGAGGCCGCCCGCACCCACCTCGCCGAGCTCGCCCGGTGCCGCGCCCTGCTGCACGCACGGGCCGCGCACCCCCGGATCCGCGACGCGGCGCTGCTGCTCAGTCCCGGCTTCGCCGACGGCCTGCGCCGGTACGCCGGGGCCCCGCTGCACCCGGGGGCCGACGGCAGCGGGGGCCGCGACAGCCGCAGCACCGAGCTGCGCCTCGCCACGTACCTCCAGCGGCTGGCCGCGAAGAACGAGACCAACAGCTTCTACGGGCCCGTCAACTACGGGCGCCTGGTGCCGGCCGCGCCGGACGCCGTCCGCATCGAGCGCGACCCGGCGCTGGTCTCCCGTACGGTCTTCGCCACGGCCCGGCTGGCCGACGCGGTGACCGCCGCCCTCCAGGCCGACCCCCGCTTGCGGCCCCGGCTGCGGCCCCGGCGCACGGTCACGCACCGCACCGCCGAAGACGGCAGCCGGGCGGTCAGCACCGTCACCGGCAGGTCCGTCGACCTCGCCGGAGCCGACGCCCGGCTGCTCGCGCTGGCCGACGGCACGAAGGACCTCGGGGAACTGGCCGGGCTGCTGGACGAGCCCTGGCAGCGGACCTCCGAGCGCTTCACCGCCCTGGTACGGCGCGGACTGCTGGCCGTGGCCCCGCCCGCGGCCCCGGACACCGCCTACCCGCTCGAAGCCGTCGCCCAGTGGCTGGACTCGCTCCCGGCGGCGGACGCGGCCGTACGCGAATGGCGCGAGGTGGTCGCGGAGCTGACCGACCTGGTGGCCGCCTGCGACACCGATCCCCGGGAGGAGGGGACCGCCGCACTGCGCAAACTCGAAGCCCGCTACGAGGAGCTGTCCGGCGAACAGGCCCGGCGCGGCGCGGGAAGGATGTACACCGACCGCACCCTGGTCTTCGAGGAGTCCCGCGGCGACCTGGCCCGCTTCGACCTCGGCGGACCCGCCGCCCGGGCCATCGGGGACGGTCTCGTGCCCGTGCTCGACCTCTGGCGCACGGCCGCCCGGCTGCGCCACCACGACCAGCGGCTGCACGCCCGCCGGGTCCTGGACGCGGCGGGCGCCGGCCCCGACGGCATGCCGCTGCTCGGCTACCTGCGCGCGGCGGCCACCCGACCGGCCGGGGCCACGCCCGCCTCCGCGACCGCGCTGGGCCGCTTCGACGCGGCCCTGCGCGAACTGCTCTCCGACCGGGCGGACGCCCCCGTGGCGGAACTCTCCCCGGCCGAACTGTCGGCCCTGTCCGCCCGCATCACGGCGGAAGCCACCGGGGCGCAGGGGCCGGTCCCCCACGGCCCGGTCTTCACCTCGGTCGACCTGATGATCGCCGCGGCCGGCCCGCACGCCGTCGCACAGGGCGAGTTCCGCATCGTCGTGGGCGAGGCCCACGCCCCCGCCCTGCTGTCCGTGTTCCCCACCGACCACTTCCGCCGCACCGAGGGCGGGGAGGACGCCATCGCGGCGCTCCTGTCCGGGGTGTTCGGCGCGGCCGGGGTGCGCGTCGGCCAGGTCCTGATCGGCCGCGGCACCAAGATCTTCCCGTACCGGCTCGCGGACACCCTCGTGGAACTGCGCCCGCACCTGCCGCGCTCCGGCCGGGCCGTACCCGCCTCGGCCCTGCGGGTACGCCCCGACGGCCCCGGGCTGGCCCTGCACGACGACCGGGGCCCGCTGCTCCTGTACCCGCAACTGCGGCCCGCCGCCGGCTTCGACCCGCTGGCACCGCTCGCCCTGCCCGCGGTCGAGGACCACCCCGTCACCCTGCCGGGACACACCCCGCGCATCCTGGTGGGCGGCGTGGTCTACCAGCGGGAGCGCTGGCAGGTGCCGGGCCTGCCCTGGGACGCGGGACTCGGCGGCTGGGAACTGCTGCGGGCGGCGCGCGAATGGCGCAGGCGCTCCGGGATGCCGGAGCAGGTGTACTACCGCACCCCCGAGGAACAGAAGCCGATGCTGCTGGACTTCACGAGCCGCCACCTGACGGAGGTCTTCCACCGCCACGCGGCCCGCACGGCCGGCCCGGTGTCGGTCAGCGAGATGCTCCCCGGCCCCGAGGACCTGTGGCTCCCCGGACCCGCCGGAGGCCGCCACACCTTCGAACTCCGCGCCTTCGCCGTCCACGACGGCGGCCCGCACACGAACTGGTCGCTCTCCAGCAGCACTTGAGCGGAACTCCAGGTGGTATCCGAGGTTCCTGGTCCAGGCTTGTAGCGCACCGGCCGACAGCGCACCGGGACCACCGGAGCCCGAACCTTCCGAAAGGACCGTGCCCATGTCCTCCCCCAAGCCTCCCCAGTCATCCGTCCCCCAGGGTGAGACGGGCGGGTTCGACGCCCAGGAGATGGTCATCGTCCACCGCGCCTTCCGCCGGGAGACCCGACTGCTCATCGAGATGATCGGCGCGGTCGCCCCGGGCGACACCGCCCGCGCCCGGGTCCTCGCGGACCACTTCGCGGACGTCCGCCTCGGCGTCCACAACCACCACGAGGGCGAGGACGAACTGCTCTGGCCGCCGATGCTGGCCCGGGTCGGCCTGGAGAAGGAGGTCGTCCTGCGCATGGAGTCGCAGCACGAACGGGTCGCCTCCACCCTCGCCACCGTCGACGCCCTGGTCACCCGCTGGGCCGCCACCGCGAGCGAGCAGGACCGCACCGCCCTGGTGACGGCCCTCACCGCCCACCGCGAGGTCCTGGTGGAACACCTCGACGACGAGGAGGCCGAACTGCTCCCCCTCGCCGAGCGCTACCTGACGGCCAAGGAATGGCAGGCCCTGGGCGACCACTTCGTGGCCAGCACCCCGAAGACCAAACTCCTCAAGTTCTTCGGCATGGTCATGGAGGACGCCGACCCGGCCGAACGCACCGTCATGCTCTCCGGCCTCCCCGCCCCCGTCCGCCCCGTCTGGACCTTCGTAGGCCGCCCCCTCTACGCCCGCACCCTCCGCCGAGTCCGCGGCACGTCCTGACCCCGCCCCGCAGCCGGCGGTCACGGCCGGTCAGCATGCCCATCTGCTGACCACTCTCCGTGGTGGTCTGCTTCTCGGGGCAGAACCCCCGCGCCACCGACAGGCGTTCCGATCTGCGGACACACTCCGCCAGAGAAGGGACACCGATGGCCAAGCTCCGCACGGCCCGAACCATTGCCACCCTCGCCACGACGGCCGCGCTGGCCCTCTTACCCCCCGCCGAGGCGCACGCCGGCGCGATCGGCTCGACGGCCGTGGCCACCTTCGACTACCAGGTCGGAGGCGTCACCATGAAGATCCCGACGGGCTGCATGTTCACCCACATCATCCGCGGCGAGGGCAGGAACATCACCTACCAGAACGCCGGCGTCGACTGCGGCTTCGTCGGAGCCCTCAACGCCGGCTTCTGCAACTGGCGCATCGACTTCACCTACGCGGACACGAACAACAAGACCTACCGCACCTCCCGCGGCAAGACCCACACCGAGTGCAAGATCAACCCGATGCGGGACAACGCACCCCAGAAACTCCCCCGCTACGGCAAAGCGTGCGCGTACATCAACGTCAACGGCGTTCGCCGGGCCGGCCAGTGCCACCACATCACGAAGTGAGCCGCACATGACCCGCCAGCCCACACCCGAAGACCCCGCCCGGCAAACCAAACGGCGCCGTGCCGGCATCGCCGCCTTCCTCGCCGGCGCCGCCGTGTCCTTCGCCTTCTTCGCCTTCTTCCCCGGCCTCCCCCACGTCATCGACTGGGGTGCGATCCTCATCTCCCTCGCCATCGGCGCCCTCGCCCGCTGGGCCTGGCTGGCCAGACTCACGAAGAAGCACGCGGACCTCGGCTAGAGCCCGCCGGTCAGGCTGCGGGGCCGAGGTCTCCCGCGGGGAGCGTCCGTACGATCCGGGGCCGGTCCCAGAGGGCCAGGATCTCGTTGGCGAGGGCCACGACGGGCAGGTGGTCCTCGTCCCGCACCTTGATGGCCGCGGCCTTCAGGCCGCGCGGGACGGCTCCGGCACCGTACGCGCAGCCGATGACAGGGGAGGCGGCCGCGCCCGCCGGCAGGGTGCCGAGCTGCCGTCAGAAGCAACCGGAACGCTCAGCGGCCCCGTACAGCGCTCCGCCACAGCGGGCCGGGCGAACTTTCCCGTATTGCCGGGGTTCGGAATGTTCGGAAGGCAATCCATATCATCCGGAAGGAGGAGATCCGCAACACCCACCCCCGCCGAGTGGCGGGGGGATGACCCGTTGAATGGCCAGCCAGCCGCCCCACCACACCTGAAGTACAACGACAGTTGCAGTCGTTTGCCTGCGAAAGCTAGGATCGCGATGCGCTTGACCAGCGCACGCCGCAAGGCGGTTGCACGGGGGAAGTAGGGCATCAATGGTTCGTCGTCAAGTAGTTGAGGAATCAACAGCGGAGGGCGACTGTATAGCCGTCGGACTGCTCGTCGCCAGAATGCCACTGCGGCGAAGACTGAAGCGGCTTTTCACCAGCAGAGGCTGGAATGCGGTGGAGGTGGAAGACACGCGTGTCATTCCACCGTGCGATGTCCTGGTCGTGGACATCGACCGACTCGAAGAAATGCACGGGCCGACGCCCGTAGCGGCCCTGACCTACGGCACCGACGTGCGCGAGCTCGGAGCCCTCAAGGCCGATGTACGGGCCATCGTCGACCGGGACGACCTCGACGAGGCTTTCCTGGAGGCGGTCCAGGAAGTGGCCGCGGGACACGGGTGGATCTCACCCACGCTGGTGCGCCCGCTGCTGCGGGGCCCGCATGCCGGGCACACCCGGACCCCTCACACGGCCGCGGAAACAGCGTCGCGCCCGCCCGCGCATACGCCCTCACGCATACGCCGCCGCGATCCGGCGCTCACCGCCCGCGAGCACGAGGTCGTGTCTCTGGTGAGCCAGGGCATGAACAACAGCGAAATCGCCGGAGCTCTCTACATCGCGGAAAGCACGGTCAAATTCCATATGTCGAACATTCTGCAGAAGACCGGCTTCCGGGACCGGAGCCAACTCGCGGCGCGTATGCCCGTGAAACTGCCTACCGCCCGCTGAAGAGAACAGAAAGAGACCGTGATGGCACAGAAGAAGGACATAATCCGCTGGGCTCCGGTAGCGGTTCTGCTGCTCCTGGCACTCGGCGCGCCGCTTTTCGGTTCCAACCCCTTTGCCGTCGTCGTTCCGCTGCTTCTCGCCGTGGTGCTGGCGTGCGTCAACGTCATGCAGCAGAAGAACGAACGGGCCCGCAACGGGGGATGACCCCGTAGCCACAAGCGGAACGCCGGGCCGGCCGCCGTACACCGTGCGGCGGCCGGCCCGGCGTCTTGTCTCCGGCCGGATCAGGCGACCTCGTAGCGTGCGAACCGCACGCCGCCCAGCGCGCCGATCGCCACCGCGTACAACGCGAGGACCAGGAACCCGAACGCCTGGGACGTGTCCCCGGCCCCGGCCGCCGCGGTGATGATCGTGCCGCCGCCGGCGACCTCGCCCGCGCCGCCCGGGAAGAGGTTGCCCACGCCAGGGCTGCCCATCGCCGAGGAGATGAGCCGCAGCGTCGGCTCCAGGAACTGCGTCATCAGCAGGATGCCGACGATGGCGACCACCTGGTTGCGTACCAGCGCACCCACTCCCACACCGATCGCACCCCACAGCGTCATCACGACCACGCTGCCGCCGAGGGCGCTCAGCACGCTCGCGTCCGTGAGGTACGCCTGCCCGCCGTGACCCGAGAGCAGCGCGGCCGCGACCAGCGCGCTCGCGGCCACCGACACCGCCCCGTACACGAACGCCGTGCCCAGACCGACCAGGACCTTGGCCCCGTACACGCGCATCCGGCGGGGCTCGGACAGCAGGGTGGCCGTGATCGTACGGGAGTTGTACTCCTGGGTGACCACGACGACCCCGATGGCGAGCGGGAAGACGTAGGCGAGCGCGACCGCGAGGTTGTACGCGGGAACGGCATCGTCCGCCGAGTCGAAACCGAGCGGGCTGTTGGGGGCGTTGAGACCGCCGAAGACGACCAGGGCCGTGAGGCCCGCGCTGCACACGGCCATGGTGAGGAGCAGGATCCACCAGAGCCTGGTGGTGGTGAGCTTCAGCACCTCGGAGCGCAGATGCGTCCCCAGCGTGGTTTCCGTCCCCGTAGCCATACCCGTACCCGTACCCGTACCCGTACCCGTGCCCGTACCCGTGCTCATACCGATGCTCCGTTCCTGGCCTGCGTCAGGCGCATGAAGGCCGACTCCAGACGGCCGTCCGTCTCCAGAAGCCCGCTCAGCGGCTCGCTGCACAGCAGCCGCCCGTGGTGCATGAGCAGGACGTCGTCGACGGTCTGCTCCATCTCGCCGAGCAGATGGCTGGAGACCAGCACCGTCCTGCCCGACGCGGCGAACGACCGCAGGAACTGCCGCAGCCACAGCATCCCTTCGGGGTCGAGGCCGTTGCTGGGCTCGTCCAGGATCAGCAGCTCCGGATCGCCCAGGAGCGCCGCGGCCAGGGCGAGCCGCTGCTTCATGCCCGTCGAATAGCCGGAGACCGGGCGGTCCGCGGCGCCTTCGAGGCCCACCTCGGCGAGGAGACGGGCGATCCGCTCGTCTGCGCATCCGGCGGCCTGCGCGTAGCAGCGCAGATGGCCGCGTCCGGTGCGGCCGCCGACGAACGCCCCGCCGTCCAGACCGACTCCGACCTTGCGGGTGGGGGCCGTCAGCTCCCGGTAGGGACGGCCCCAGAGGTGCGCCGTGCCGTCGGTGGGCCGGATCAGTCCGAGCAGCATCCGCAGCGTCGTGGTCTTGCCGGCGCCGTTGGGGCCGAGGAAGCCGGTGATGCGCCCGCGCGCCACGTCGAAGGAGACACCGTCCACGGCTCTCGTGCCCTTGAACTCCTTGCGCAGTCCCCGGACCGATATCACGTACTCCTCATCCGACACTTGCTTCCCCTCTCCTCGATCACGCATGGCTCAGACTCCTTTGAGGTCGACCTGCGACCGGATCAGCTCCCGGTAGGGACCGGATTCCGAGAGCAGTTCGTCGTGGCGTCCGCTCTGGACGACCCGGCCGTGCTCCAGGACGACGACGAGGTCGGCGTTGACGATCGTGGACAGCCGGTGGGCGATGATGATCCGCGTGCATTCGAGCCGGTCCAGCGCGGCGGCGATCTTGGATTCGGTGACCGTGTCCAGTGCGCTCGTCGCCTCGTCGAGTACGAGCACGCGCGGCTGCCGCACGAGCGCGCGGGCCAGGGCGATGCGCTGGCGCTGGCCGCCGGAGAGGCTGCCGCCCATCTCGCGCACCGGCGTGTGATAGCCCAGCGGCATGGCCGCGATGTCCTCGTGGACGTGTGCCTGGTGGGCGGCGGCGGTGACCGCCTCCATGGTCGCGTCGGGCACTCCGAAGCGGATGTTCTCCGCGATGCTGCGGTTGCTGAGCACGATGTCCTGGGGAACGTAGGCGGCGCCCCGGTAGAACGTCTCCGCGTCGATCTCCCCGAGGGACACGCCGTCGTAGGCGACGTCGCCGGAGTGGAGCGGGTACAGACCCATGAGCAGCTTGCCCAGGGTGCTCTTGCCGGAGCCCGAACTGCCGACGATCGCGACCCGCTCCCCGGGCCGTACGTCGAACGAGACGTCCTCCAGCGCCGGCGACTTGGCGCCCGGGTAGGCGAACGCCACCTTGCGCAGCGAGACACCACCGCGCATCACGACGGGCCGCTCCCCGAAGGCGCCCTTGGACTCGGGCTGGTGGAGGATGTCGCCGACCCGCGCGACCTGCGCGTTCGCCGTGATCAGCTGGGTGAAGGCGCCGGAGAGGGACATCACCATGCCCAGGCTGGTGGCGGTGAGCGTCTGCGCCGCGACCGCCGAGCCGAGGTCCAGCTTGCCGTGCAGGACCAGCCACAGCCCCACGGCGAGGACCAGCAGCGGCCCGAACACCTGGAACACGGAGTATCCGCTGGTGGCCGCGCCCTGGAGGACGATCCGCCGCTGGGTCTGCTCCATGCCCGCCGCGTACACCTTCTTCCAGTCCTGGAAGAAGGTGTCGGTCATTCCGGAGACCTTCAGGGTCTCGATCGACGACAGCGCCTCCATCTGGATGGAGGAGGACTTGGCGGTCTCGCTGATCTCCCGCTCGGTGATGCGGCGGATCGGCCGGTAGGTGCAGACGGCGACCACGAGCATGATCAGGAAGACGGCGAAGGCCGCGAGGCCCAGCGTGAACGAGCGGTAGAACATGTAGCTGAAGATCGCGATCAGGCTGCCGAGGTCCAGCAGCACGATCGACATCTGGCTGGAGATCATGTCCCGGACGGCCGCGATGCTGGACAGCCGGTAGAAGAGTTCGCCCTGCGAGCGGTTGGCGAAGTACTTGTACGGCAGATCGAGCAGCTTCTTGAACGTTCTGCCCATCATCGCCTCGCCCAGGCCGCGGATCACCGCGGCCAGGCAGACCGTCCTGAGCAGGGAGAGGACGAAGAAGACCGCCATCGGGACCGAGAAGGCCACGAGGATCAGCGCGAGCGGCGACTTCTCCAGGTATCCGGCGTAGTCGTTGACCGCGTACTGGGTCGCGATCGGCATGGAGATCGTGAACGCGTACAGGAGCAGCGACATCACGAACGCCTGGATCAGCGGCCACCGCGCCCCGCTCAGCGACCGCAGGAATTCGCGCCACACGCTCGGTTCGCGGTGGCGCACCGGCCGGTGGTCGGCGGTGGGCGTGGCTTCGAGCGCCAGGCCCGAGTAGTGGAGCTCGAATTCCTCGTGCCCGTACTTGCGTCGCCCGCTGCCCGGGTCGACGACGGTGACGTGGCGGTCGGTGATTTCCTCGACGACCACGACGTGGCTGTCGTCCCAGTACGCGATGAGCGGAAGCGCCAGCTGGTCGAGGCGGTTGGCGCCGGCGCGGAAGGCGCGGACCGTGAAGCCGCGGCCGCGCAGGATCGTCGCTATCTCCTTGATGGTGAGCCCGTCGCGGCCCACCTCGTGCTCGCGCCGCAGCCCGGCCACCGAGTCGCGCGAGCCGTGCGCGGACAGCACCATCGCGATGCAGCACAGCCCGCATTCGGACTGGGCGAACTGCTGGACTTCCCGGACCCTCCGGACCCTGCGGGTACGCACAGCCATCAGCGGCCTCCGAGACAGAGAGGAAGGGCGGCCCGGGGGTGGTCCAGCATCAGCCGCGCGTAGTGCCAGCCGGACAGGCCGAGGAAGAAGGAGGGGAGGTGCGGCTCGGTCCCGATGCCGCAGGTCCAGCCGCCGGCACCGGCGTCGGCGGCAGCACCGGCACCGGCACCGGCACCGGCGGATCCGTACCGGTCGAGGAAGGCGGTGTGGAGGGCGGCGGCCTCGGTACGCAGCTCCGGCCAGCCGAAGCGGTCGGCCAGTCGGCACAGGACGGCGATGCGGCCCGCCGCGCCGTGGCAGAAGCTGATGTCATTGCCGAGCTCGCCGCTGACGAGGCGTTCCACCTCGGGCGCGATGTCGGCCCGGACGCGTTCGTCGCTGTGGCCGAGCGCCGAGAAGAGCTCCCCGGCCGCGTACGCCACTCCCGCGTACCCCTTGCACCAGCCGTTGCCGCTCGCCCGGTCGCGGAGGCTGTCGTCCTGCCAGCGGTGGGACGCGTAGGCCCGGGCGAACCGCTCCAGGTGCTCGCGCGCACCGCTGTCGCCGTCGAGACCCTTGGCCACCATGGCGCTCATGGCGGTGATGCGCCCGAACCGGCCGTGCGCCAGGCCGAGTTCCCCCGTGTGCGTCTCGGGGTCGCCGTCCACGGCGACCAGCCGCCGCAGCAGCCGCTCGGGCGCGACACCGGTCAGTTCGGTGGCGCCGTGCTCCAGATGCGCGGCGAGGTGGACGAGGTATCCGCCGTAGCCGTTGAGGTAGTCGAAGTCCGCCGCCGTGAGGCCGTCCACGTCGAGCCCCCGCCCGGCGGCCGCGGGCTCGGTCACCGCGAAGGGCGCGCCGGGCGTACGGAGCCTGCGGACCTCCCAGTCGGTGACGAGCTCGGAGAGGGCTCCGGTGAAGGGGGACATCGCCAGCGGTGTCCCGTCCGCCACGAACGCCGGCTGCATCGCGGCCCGCGATGCCGCCTCCATGTCCACGCCCAGCGGGGAGACCCCGGTGAGCGCCTCCACCTGCGCCAGGTAGAAGAGCAGGCCGCCGCCGTCGTACAGCGGGGCGTTGACCCCGCCCAGGCGCAGCCCGTCACCCTGGAGGCGCGGCAGAAGCCAGGTCGGGGCCGATTCCTCGCCGACGACGAGGTCGCGGAGGGTGGAGTGCCAGCCCGCGGGGTCGGCCAGGTCGGGGAACGTCTCGCGGCGCGAGGTGCGGCGGGCGTCCCAGACGTCGTCCACGGAGCCGGCCAGCGCGTACCGCATGTAGGTCAGGTCGCGCTCCGGCGGGCGCGCGAAGAAGGAGCGGACCGCGGCGAGCGCGGACTGCCGGGGGGTGGCTCCCGCGGTGCTGTGCATCTCCTCGGCCGCGTGGGCGGTGTCCCCGCGCAGCAGGGTGGAGTCGCAGTCCACAGTGAAGAAGGGCACGTCGAGATCGAGCAGGGCGGCCACCTCCTGCCGGTGCAGTGCGTCCGCCGATTCCGCGGCGGCGCCCCGGTACTGCCGGGGCAGCTTGCCGAGGAGCTCGGCCCGCGCCTGGCTGCTCTCCAGGTGCACGGGGTGGGTGGAGGCCTCCAGGAAGCGCGCGTACACGTACGTGGGCCGCACCACCTGGCGCACCGCCCAGTCCCGGGAGTCCCGTACGGCCGCCTCGATGCCCTCGCGGTGGGTCTCCAGCAGGGCGCGCGCCTCGCAGTACCCGGCGACGATGACATCGGCCCAGTCCCGGGGGTCCAGGGGCTCGCCCGCGACCGTGGCCATGTTGGATCCGTGTTCGACGACGACGGCGCTGCGGTCGAAGCGGATGTCGTCCGTGCCCGCGTCCACGACCATGTACGACTGGAGGTGCTCGGACGCCCCGGGCTGTACGCAGCCGATCCCCGAGATGTCGACGTCCAGCTTCGCCCCCGCGTAGCGGGCCGGAAAGAGCAGGGTGTTGAGCACCGAGTGCTCGATGTCCAGGTTGAGGGCCGCCGCGGCGGACGCGCTGTTCTGCGGGGTGCCGTTGGGCAGTGAGACCAGGGTCTCGGTGTCGATGACGACGGGTCCGCCAGGGACGGCGATGACGTTCTCGTGGTGCAGATCGGTGGCGCCGATCAGGCTGAGCAGCGCGGCGGCCCGGCCGAAGCGCCGGAAGTACGCGGCGCCCTGCGCGAGGTCGTCGAGGTCCGTGTGCTCGATGAACTCCTGCCACACGTGCGTCGGCCGGACGATCGACCGCGGGTGCAGCGGGCCGAAGAACTCCCCGTCCGCGTCGAGGAGCGTGCGCAGGGTGGAGAGGAGCTGCTGGCAGTTGTCCTGCTGCGGCTTGTACACGGCCCGCGCGCCGTCGTCCCAGGTCACCAGGCAGACGGTCCGGCCGCCCCGGTGGGAGTCGCCGAGGCCGGGGGTGAGGGAGGTGATCCGTCCCCGCGTCCCCAGCACGCCGTCGAGCTCGTGCCGGTCCGCGGCGGCGGCGCCCAGGACCTCGCGCACGGTCCGCGCGGCGCGGGTCGTGACCAGTCGCAGCAGCCGGTCGAGTTCGGGGAAACGGCCGAGTATCTCGCCGCGGCCCTGCTCGCCGGCGACCCGGGCGTGGAACTCCTCGTACGTCCCGCCTTCCGCGTGGAAGGCGGCTATGAGGGTGCGTACGCCGGTCTCGACACAGCTGCCCATCAGCGACCGCAGGGCGGACTCGACGACGGCCTCCAGGTCGACGGCCTCGTCCGGGCACGTGGCGATGTGCTGCGCGCAGTCCCTCAGGTACGGGGTGTAGAAGCCTCCGAAGACATCGGCCCGCTCCTCGGTGATGTGCTTCACCAGGTCTTCGAGGGATGCGTCGCTCAGGTGCACGGTCTGCTCTCGGGTCGGGGGGTGTGGGTGGGATGCTGAGGGCCGGGCGCCCTGGAAGTACCAGTTCCAGGGCGCCCGTTCCCAGCCGGATCAGCCGGTCAGCAGCGCTTGGTGCAACCGCTGGTCGGGCAGCCGCCCTGCATCGCGGCGCTGGCGCCCACGACGACGGTCGCGATGGCGGTGGCCGGGATGATGGTGGGCGTGAAGCCCGCCGCCAGCGACTCCGGGGCGTCGGCGAGCTCGACCAGCTCGTCGGCGGAGACGTAACCGGTGGCGTCGTTCATGGCGATGTTGCCCATGACGGTTCCTTATCTCTAGGTGGTGCTCTTCTTGGCAAGGCTCGGGACGAGCCTCGATCGAGGTGCGCTAGGAGAAGCGCAGGATGGAGGGGTAGACCTCCGGGTCCAGGTGGTGGAGGACGGACCACGCGAGTCCGGCCTCACCGACCATGAGGCTGTTGGAGTAGGCGTACTTCGTGTCGAAGCGCTGCTCGTAGCGCTCGACGACCGTGGCGAACAGGCGCGGATACATGTCGTCGGCGCCCTCGCCGAACAGTCCCGGGCGCCTGCGCCCGGCCAGGGCCACGACCTCCGCGCTGGCGAGGTCGCCGTGGCAGTACGTCGGGTTGTTGCCGAACCCGCGGCTGAGGGTGAGCTCGGCCAGCCGGGCCAGGACCGGCTCCGGCACCGCGTCGGGTGCGTGGTCCGTGGCCGCCAGGGCGCCGAGCAGCAGTCCGGGTGCGCCGTGGCACCAGCCGTACGAGCGCTCGGGCTCGCCCCAGACGCGCGGCCAGTCGCGGTCGTTCCCGTCGTACGCGCCGAGCACCGCGCCGACGATGCGCAGGCCCAGCTCCCGTACCCGCGGATCGGCGAACTCGGTGCCGTACCTGATTAGTACGGGCCCGATGCCCATCGCACCGTGGGCGTAGCCGGTGTACGGGGTGACCCGGGCGTCCGCCGCGTCCCGGAGGCCGAGGTCGATGCCGCCGAGGGCGCTCGCCTCCGCTGCGGCGATGGTCCGTACGGCCTCCGCGACGGCCGCCCTCTGCGCCGGGTCGCTCGCACGCCGGTGCAGGGCCAGGGAGACGGCCAGGGCGCCCGCCATCCCGCTCAGGAAGTCGGTGCCGACCTCGGCTCCCGAGCACCGGGCGAGTTCCCCGGCCAGCTCGCCCAGACGCGCGCCGTCCGGCTCGTCCAGGAGCTCCCGGGCCACGGCCACGGCGTACGCGGTGCCGGCCATGCCCGTCATCCCGCCGACGGAGACGCCCTGTTCGGCGAGGAGGCCGCCGCGCAGCTGTTCCTCGACGGGGTCCAGGACGCGGCGCGCGCCGTCCGCGAAGTCACGCCGCCCGGTCTCGCGCGCGAGGCCGGCCAGGACGAGCGCGGGGCCGGGGCTGCCGCCGTACAGGTCGTAGCCGAGGGTGCCGGGGCTCCACTGGCTCTGCGAGTCGGTGGTGACCTGCGGGGCGATCCAGGTCGCGGGGTGGCGGCGGTCCGTGCTGTCGACGAGCGTCGCGAGCAGGCGCTCGCCGATGCGCTCGGCCTCCCGTACGAGCCGGGCCCGGTCGGCGTTCGCGGAGGGCCGGCCGGCGGCGCGCACCGGCGTGAAGCCCGTCTTCTCCTGCTCGGTGGGCAGCTTGTTGACGAAGGAGTAGTCGATCAGCCGGAGTTCGCGGGCTATGACGCTCTCGTCGAGGCCGTGGACCCGGGCCCGCACGGTCTCCAGCGGCGGCTCGGCCAGTGCGTCCGCCCGTACGACACGGCCATGGGCGTGGAGGGCGCGGTCCCGGGCCGAGTAGGAGAAGTACGGTACGTCCCCCTCGGCCATCTGCCGGACCTCCTCGTCGGCGATCTCGACGGAGTCGCTGGTGCGCAGGACGACACGGTTCAGCACGGCGGCGCGGACCAGCGGGTCCGCCATCGCGCTCGGGTGGGTCGCCATGCGCAGAAGCTGCGAGTAGAAGATCGTCGCCTGGTTGACGTGCCGGAACTGCGCATCGCCGAGAAACCTCTCGACGGCGTCCATGACGTCGTCCGGGTGGGCGGCCGCGTACTCCAGGACCCGGCGGAACTCGGCCTTGACGACGTCGCGTTGGGCGGTCACGGCGAGCTGCGTGGCGCGCTGCACGGGGAGGTTCGCGTTGGCCGCGGTCGTCTCCGTCGTCACCATGCCGATGAACATGTCGTCCCGGCCGCCGTTGTGCAGGCTGAGGGACTTGTACGGGGCGCGCTGGCCGGTGTCGTAGCCGATCGCGCCGATGTCGATGCCCCGGTCGTCGTCCCCGGCCCTGACGACGAGCGGCAGCAGGCCCGATCCGATGATCGACTCCTGGAGCACGCGCGCCCCGATCGCGGAAGCCGCCCCGTCGTTGTACGCCTCGGGGGCGCGCAGCCGGGGTGACAGCAGGGTCTCGGTGTCGATGACGACCGGCCCGGCGGCGCAGGACACCATGTTCTCGAAGTGGATGTCGGTGGCCTTGAGCAGGAAGAGGATGCCGGCGACGGTCCCGACCCGGGCGAAGTAGTCCTTCTGCTCGCCGGCGTACTCCTGCGTCGGGATGAACTCGACGAACCCGCCGCGGCCGGTGGCCACGACGGAGACCGTGGGCAGATCGGTGCCGAGCCGCTCGTTCATCCAGGAGACGAAGGAGCCGTAGCCCGCTTCGGCGGCGATGTGGTGCGGCTTGTACAGGACGCGGCCGCCACCGGTGAAGACCACCTGGGCGACGGACTTGCCGCCGTTGTGGGTGTCGCCCTCGCCGAGGGAGAAGCGCTCGACCTTCAGCGCCTCGGGAGCGCGGCCGCCACCGGCGGGCAGGAGCGAGCCCAACTCCCTCTCATGCGCTCCGACTTCGGCGATCAGGTCGATGACGTAGCGCGCCGAGGCCTCGACGCGGCAGTCGACCAGATGGAAGAGGTGGGGGTAGGTGGCGAGCAGCTCGCCGTGCCCGGCGTCGCTGTTCGTCCAGCGGCGGAAGGCGGCGTACCGCTCCTCGGGGGTGTCGCCGTCGAGAAGGCCGCGGGAACGGCGCTGGTGGAGCTCCTCGACCAGGGTCCGGATCATCAGGCGGGAGGCGAGGCCCGTCTGGTTGACGACGAAGTCGTCGACGACGGTGTTCGCGGGGGCCACGACGGAGGACGCCTCGACGGCGTCGCGAACGAGCTCGGCCCAGGGGCGCACGAAGTGCGTGAAGTAGTCGTGGAACAGCCCGGCGGAGTCGAGACCCGGGTCGTAGTCGGCGGGGCGGCCGGGCCGCCGCTTCGCGCCCTGGGCGTGGTCCGCGGCACGGGCGGCGCGCAGCCGCTCCCCGACGTGCTCCATGAGCTCGGGAGAGACCAGCTCCGGCAGGTACGTCCGCAGCGCGTCGGCGGCTGCGTCGGATCCTGCGTCGGTCGCGCCGTGTGAATCGTCGTGGCTCTTCATGAATCCCAGGTCCAGGGCGGGGAGGTGAGGGGAGGTGAGGTGAGGTGACGCCGGGAGGGGAGTCCCGGCGTCGGTTACGTCACTTGCAGTTGCTCTGGCACTCGGCCGTGGCGGTGCAGAAGTTGCCGTTGTTCCCCAGGACGTAGCTGGCGCCGTAGCAGGTCAGGGTCGACATGACCGTGCCCCAGCCCTGACCGGCGGCGCTGACGGCGTCGAGGTTCTGGTCGTTGATCTCTTCGATGATTCCGACGTTCGGGTTCGCCATTCGGCTCACGCCTTTCACGTGTGGACGGCACGGCCTGGGCCGCGCCGATCCGTAATGATCTTGACCCCCTGAACGCTAGAGATCCCGGCCGCGACTTACCCCCGCCCAGGGACGGGTCGCCCCCCGCCCCGCGAACCTGTCCCCGGGACGGGGAGGGGATCCCCCGCAGGCCCTCGGGCAGCGCGCAGGCGCACCTGGGTGCTGCCCTGCTGTACGCGGCGAGCGGACAGCACGCGTACGGGGGTTGGGTTTCACACGCCAGAACGACCTCGTACGGCACGGCGGCGATGTCCTTGACCGCGCACCAGCCCGCGCTCCGGCCGCACACCGGTCATTGATGGGCCCACGAACCGGGGGACGGCATACCCACCCTCACGGAGATCCTTCGCCACACGCAGATCAGTCAGACGCGGCGGTACGTGAAGGGGCGATCGGAGCTCTCCCGGGAGGCGATGCCCCGCACGGGCGAGGCGTTCATGCCGGGGCCCCGATCCGGTGTCTGAGGCCAGAACCGAGACCGAGAGCACCCGGGCGGACCCGAGCCCGCCGGCGCCGCAAGATCCGGAAATAGCAAAAGCCCCAGGTCACGGCGAGTGAGTCCTGGGGCTTCTACAGAGCCGCCTTCGGGATTCGAACCCGAGACCTACGCATTACGAGTGCGTTGCTCTGGCCAACTGAGCTAAGGCGGCACCGCTGGGAGACGAGAATTTCCCCTGAGGGAGGCTCTCATCAGCAGCGGCGCCAAGTCTACAGGGTTAAACCGGGTGCCCCGAACCGGGTTGCGCGAGGGCCCGGAATCACCCACATAATGGGGCAGATGTGCCATATCCGGCACATCGTTCTGCTGCGTGACCCCCGAAGGGATGAGATATCCCGTGGCCCGAGCCGTGAACCCCACAGGCCCCGCCGCGGAACGCCGCTCGACGACCGGATCCGGACGTTGGGCGATGCTCGCTGTGCTCTGCGCCAGTCTGCTGCTGGTGGCCATGGACGCCACCATCCTGAACGTGGCGCTCCCCTCCCTGATCGACGACCTGCGGCCCAGCGCGCTCCAGCAGCTGTGGATCATCGACATCTACGGGCTGGTCCTCGGCGGCCTGCTCGTCACCACCGGCGCCGTCAGCGACCGGCTGGGGCGCAAGAAGCTGTTCCTGACCGGCTTCGTGCTGTTCGGCGTGGCCTCCGTGGTCGCCGCCACCGCCACCAGCTCCACCCAGCTCATCGCCGGCCGCGTCCTGCTCGGCATCGGCGGGGCGATGGTCATGCCGTCCACGCTCTCGCTGATCCGGAACATCTTCACCGACCCCCACGAGCGCGCCCGCGCCATCGGCATCTGGGCCGCTGTGGCCGGCGGCGGCGCCGCGATCGGGCCGCTCGTCGGCGGGCTGCTCGTCGAGCGCTACGGCTGGGCCGCCGCCTTCTGGGTCAACGTCCCCGTCGTCGTCGTGACCGTCGTCGCCGGGCTCTGGCTGCTGCCCGAGTACAAGTCCGCCGGCAGCCACCCCCTCGACTGGGTCAGCGCCCTGCTGTCCGTCATCGGCATCGTGGCCCTCGCCTGGGGGATCAAGCACGTGGCCAAGGGCACCCCCGGCGCCGTCGACCTGCTGATCCTGCTGCTCGGCATCGGGCTGCTGTTCTGGTTCGCCCGCCGCCAGCTCGGCCTGAAGGATCCGCTGCTCGACGTACGGCTCTTCCTGAACCGGCCCTTCACCGCCGCCGCGCTGGCGACCCTGATGGCCATGCTCGCCGCCGGCGCCGCGCTGTTCCTGGTGTCCCTGTGGCTCCAGTACGTACACGGCTACACCCCCTTCGAGGCCGGCCTGCGCACCCTGCCGACCGCCCTCGCCATGCTGGTCAGCTCCCTGCTGGCGCCGACGCTGATGCACCGGCTCGGCGTGCGCGCCTCGATGGCACTCGGGCTGGCCGGGCTCGTCGTCGGCTTCACCCTGCTGGCCCTGGCCCCGCAGCCGACCTCGTACGCCTACGTCGCCGTGTTCCTCGTCGCCGTCGGCTTCGGCGACGGCCTCGCCGTCACCACCGCCGCCTCCGTGCTGGTCTCGGCGGTCCCGGCGGAGCGGGCCGGGCAGGCGGGCGCCGTGTCCGAGACCTCGTACGAGCTCGGGGTGGGCCTCGGCGTCGCACTGCTCGGCTCCATCCACGCGGCCGCGTACGCCCGCCACATGGCCGGCGCCCCGGCCCAGGCCGCCGAGTCGATCGGCGGGGCGAAGGAGTTCTCCGAGGGCCTGCCGCCCGCCGAGAGCGCGGGGGTCCTGGAGCGGGCGCGGGACGCCTTCGACAGCGCCCTGACCACCACCTCGTACGTCTCCGTCGGCATCACGGCCGCCGTACTGCTGCTCGTGGTGTGGATGGTGCCCAAGGAGTTCACGGCCACCGGATCGGGCCACTGAGAGGGACCTGATCCGGCCCGCCGGTCAGCACTTCGTGCCGTCCTTCGGGGCCTTGCCCTCCAGCAGGTAGCGGTTGATCGCGGTGTCGATGCAGGTGCTGCCGCGCCCGTACGCGGTGTGGCCGTCGCCGTCGTACGTCAGCAGGGTCCCCGAGTCGAGCTGGCCCGCCAGCGCCTGCGCCCACTTGTACGGGGTCGCCGGGTCGCGGGTGGTGCCGACCACCACGATCGGCGCGGCGCCCTTCGCGGCCAGCGGGGCCGCCGAGCCGGAGGCCTTCACCGGCCAGTACGTGCAGTTCAGCGAGGCCCAGGCCAGCCCCGGGCCGAAGACCGGCGAGGCCTTCTCGAAGGACGGCAGCGCCGCCTGGACCCCCTCCGGCCCGTTGAAGGCCGGGGGCTGGTCCAGGCAGTTCACGGCCGCGTTCGCGTACATCAGGTTCGCGTACGTGCCGTCCGCCTCGCGCTCGTAGTAGCTGTCGGCCAGCGCCAGCAGCCCCGAACCGTCGCCGTTCATCGCCGAGCCCAGCGCCTCGCGCAGCTGCGGCCACGCGCTCTCGTCGTACAGCGCCGCGATCACCCCGGTCGTCGCCAGGGACTCGCCGAGCGGGCGGTCCGCCTCACCACTGGGCACCGGCTGCGCGTCGACCTTGCGGAAGAACTCCTTCAGCCGCTGCGCCACCGCGTCCGGATCCCCCTTCCCCAGCGGGCAGTCGGGCTGCTTCACGCAGTCCCTGGCGAAGGAGCGGAACGCCGTCTCGAAGCCCGCCGTCTGGTCCCGGTTCAGTTCGAGCGCCGGCCGCGACGGGTCCATCGCCCCGTCCAGGACCACCCGGCCGACACGGCTCGGAAAGAGCTCCGCGTACGTGGCCCCGAGGAAGGTGCCGTACGAGGCTCCGACGTACGACAGCTTCTCGTCGCCCAGCACCGCACGGAGCATGTCCATGTCGCGGGCGGCGTCGACGGTGGAGACGTGCGGCAGGATCCGCTGCGAGCGCGCCTGGCACCCGGCGGCGAACTCCTTGAACGCCGCCACCAGCAGGGCCTCCTCCGCCTTGTCGTCCGGCGTCTGGTCGACCTGCGTGAACTTGTCCATCGCCGGCCCGCTCAGGCACTCGACCGGACTGCTGCGCTCCACCCCTCGCGGATCGAAGGAGACCATGTCGTACCGGGCGCGTACGGCCGCCGGGTAGCCGATGCCCGCGTACGCCTGGAGGTACCCGATGCCCGAACCGCCGGGCCCGCCCGGGTTGACCATCAGCGAGCCGAGCTTCTTGCCCGGGCCGGTGGCCACGCGGCGGGACACCGCGATGTCGATGGCCTGAGGCGAATCGGGGGTGCCCGGGTTCGCGTAGTCCAGCGGCGCCTTCATCGTGGAGCACTGGAAGCCGGGGACACCGCAGTCACGCCAGCTCAGCTTCTGCTCGTAGTACGGGCGCAGCGCGGCCGGCACGGCGGTCGGCTCCGCCGACAGCGCGGAGCCGCCGGAGGGGGAGGTGGAGGACGCGGCGGCCCGGGGTCCCCCCGAACCGTCCGAGGTGCACCCGGAAAGCAGCAGCCCGGCGGCTGCGATCACGATTCCGGTGGTACGCAGCAGGCGACTGGTGTCCATGTTGCGAGCCTACGGCCTGCCGGTGGCCGCCAGCGGGCCCGCGCGGTCCGGCCGGCCGCCCGCCGCCCGGGGACGGCCCACCGCCCCGCCCGGACCGGGGCCTCCCGGCACGGCCCGCCGTAACGCTCGTACGGGTGAACGGGTCAACGAGTCAACGAGTCAACGAGCGTCGAACCGCGGACATGTCCTGAGCAGCCCTCTCAGCCCGCGCGCAGCGACATCGTCATCGCCTCGACCGCGAGGAGCGGCGCCACGTTCCGGTCGAGGGCGCTGCGGCAGGCGATGATCGCCTCGATACGCCGCAACGTGCGCTCGGGGCCCGAGGCGCGGGCGATCCGGTCCAGGTCCGCCCGTATCTCCTCATTGGCGATGGCCAGGCCCGAGCCGAGCTGGAGGGCCAGCACGTCCCGGTAGAAGCCCGTGAGATCGGTCAGCGCCAGGTCGAGGCTGTCGCGCTGGGTACGGGTGCGGCGGCGCTTCTGCCGGTCCTCGAGCTCCTTCATCACGCCCGCCGTGCCGCGCGGCATCCTGCTGCCCGCGCCCGCTCCGGCGCCGAGCGCGGCGCGCAGCTCCTCGGTCTCCTTGGTGTCGACCTCCTCCGCCATCTGCTTGGCGTCCTCGGCGGCGGCATCGACGAGCTCCTGCGCGGCCTTGAGGCAGCCGCCCACGTCGTCCACCCGGAGCGGGAGCTTCAGCACGGCGGCCCGGCGCGAGCGGGCGGACGCGTCGGTGGCGAGCCGGCGGGCCCGGCCGATGTGCCCCTGGGTCGCGCGGGCGGCCGCGGCGGCGACCTCCGGCTCGATGCCGTCACGGCGCACCAGCACCTCGGCGACGGCCGCCACCGGCGGGGTACGCAGGGTCAGATGCCGGCAGCGGGAGCGGATGGTGGGCAGCACGTCCTCCAGGGAGGGCGCGCACAGCAGCCACACCGTCCGCGGGGCGGGCTCCTCCACGGCTTTGAGCAGCACATTGCCGGCGCCCTCGGTGAGCCGGTCGGCGTCCTCCAGGACGATGACCTGCCAGCGGCCGACGGCGGGAGACAGCTGGGCCCGGCGGACCAGGTCGCGGGTCTCCTTCACACCGATGGACAGCAGATCGGTGCGGACGATCTCCACATCGGCGTGCGTACCGATCACGGTGGTGTGGCAGCCGTCGCAGAAGCCGCAGCCCGGTTCCCCGCCGAGGGCGCGGTCGGGGCTGGTGCACTGCAGGGCCGCGGCGAAGGCCCGGGCGGCGGTGGACCGCCCGGAGCCGGGCGGCCCGGTGAACAGCCAGGCGTGGGTCATCTTGGACTGGGGCGGCGGCGGTGTCCCGTCCGAGATGGCCGTGACCAGGCCGTCGGCGTCACGGGCGGCGGCGGCCAGCTGTGTCTGCACACGCTCCTGTCCCACCAGGTCGTCCCATACGGGCATCCCGCCCACCGCCTTTCACTGTCCGTGCGTACCTGTTCACATTCTGGCGGACCCCACTGACAACGACGCCGCAGCGCTCGGCGGCACCACCGGCCGGGCCCGCGGGGCACCGCTCAGCGGCGGCGGCCCCGACGGCGGCCCTCGTCGTCCGCGTCGTCCTCGTCGTCCCGGCGCCGGCCCAGCAGTTCGTCCGCCAGGGTCGGCAGATCGTCCAGTGGTGTGGCCTCGGCCCAGTCCGACGGCGCCCGGCGCGGTCGGCCGTCGTCGCCGACGACCGGCAGCTCGCGGGTCGCGTCGTTCCCGCCGTCCGCGGACCCGGCGGCGTCGGGGCGCCCGGAGTCCCGGAAGATGCCCGGGGGCACCCGGTCGGCCGGGTTCTCCTCGGGGCGGCGGGCCGTCGGCCGCGCTGACGAGCTCCGGCCGCCCGAAGCGGGGGCCGGGCGCGCGGGGCCGTCCGCCGGAGCGGCGTCGCGGACCGGCGGGAGCACGGAGGTCTCGGCGGCCGGGTCGACCTTCGGCACCGGGACCGTCTGCGTCACGTCGTCGGGCTGTACGAACCGCTTGACCACCGGGGTCTCGACCGTGACGGCGTCGTCCGGGTGCGGGTCCTTGCGCATCCCGACCCTGGGCGCGCGCTCCCCGGCGGGCGCCGGAGCCGGGGCCGGAGCAGGCGCCGGGGCCGGAGCCGGGGCAGGAGCCGGGGCAGGAGCAGCCGCCGGAGCCACCGCCGCGGCAGCAGCCGCCTCGGCAGCCGTCCGGGCGGCGGCAGCGGCCGCCGAGGCCTCCGCCAGCCGGCGCGCCTCCTCGGCCCTCAGCAGGGCCTCCTCCGCGCGGCGCTGCTTCTCCAGCCGCCGCTCCTCGGCCTCCGCACGCAGCCGGGCCTCTTCCTCTGCCTGCCTGCGCAGCCGCTCGGCCTCCAGGGCGCGGGCCTTCTCCTCGGCCTCGGCACGCAGCCGCTCGGCCTCGGCCCGGGCGCGGGCCTCCTCCTCGGCGCGCAGCCGGGCCTCTTCCGCCTTGCGGGCGGCCTCGGCCGCCGCGAGCCGCCGGGCTTCCTCGGCCTCCGCCTCGGCCTTGATCCGGGCCTCCTCGGCCTCGCGGGCCAGCCGGGCCTCCTCCTCGGCCCGAAGCCGCTCCTCCTCCGCCTTGCGGGCGGCCTCTTCCTCCGCCCTGCGCTTGGCCTCCGCCTCGGCGAGCCGCCGGGCTTCGAGCTGCGCCGCGACCTCCTGCTCGGACAGCGGCAGCATCCGGTCCAGGCGGTGCCGTACGACGGTGGTGACCGAGCCCGGGTCCTGGCCCGCGTCGACCACCAGGTAGCGCCCGGGGTCGGCCGCGGCCAGCGTCAGGAATCCGGCCCGCACGCGCTGGTGGAACTCCGCCGGCTCCGACTCCAGCCGGTCCGGCGCCTCCGTGAACCGCTCCCGGGCCGCCTCCGGCGACAC
Source organism: Streptomyces sp. NPDC028314 (assembly GCF_055565795.1). Classification (NCBI taxonomy): domain Bacteria; kingdom Bacillati; phylum Actinomycetota; class Actinomycetes; order Kitasatosporales; family Streptomycetaceae; genus Streptomyces; species Streptomyces sp. NPDC028314. Next base: position 560,699 of record NZ_JBVHTP010000002.1, on the reverse strand, counting down.
GTCGAGCAGCACGGTCAGGTTCGGTACGAGCCCGCCCGTGGCCCAGCGGGAGATCCGGGCGATCTCGGTCGGGGACAGGTCGCGCCCGGCGCCCTGGTAGGCCACCGAGGAGTCGATGTAGCGGTCGGTGATGACCACGGCGCCCCGCTCCAGCGCGGGCCGGACCACGGTGTCCACGTGCTCCGCCCGGTCGGCGGCGTACAGCAGCGCCTCGGCGCGGTTCGACAGCCCGGCCGAGGACACGTCGAGCAGGATCGACCGCAGCCGCTTGCCGACCGGGGTGGCACCGGGCTCGCGCGTCACGACGACCTCGTGGCCCTTGCCCCGTATCCAGTCGGCCAGCGCCTCGACCTGGGTGGACTTGCCGGCCCCGTCGCCGCCCTCCAGGGCGATGAAGAAGCCGGTGGCGGAGGCGGCCTGGACCGGCTCCCCGCCGCGCAGCGCCTCGCGCAGGTCGCGGCGCAGCGGTACCCCGCTGCGGTCGTCGGCCTTGGCCAGCACCACCACGGCGACCGGCAGCAGCAGCGCGCCGACCAGCATCAGGGTGAAGGCCGCGCCGCCGTGCGAGAAGACGACCTCGCCGCCGGTCAGCCGGTGCGGGCCGATCGCCGCGGCCAGGAGCGGCGCGGCGACGGCCCCGACGGCCACGGCCACCCGGACGACGGCCTGGAGGTGCTCGGTGACCCTGGCCCGGCGGAACTCCTCGGTCTCCTGGTCCAGCAGCGTGTGGCCGGTGTTGGCGGCGGTGCCCGCGGCGGTCCCGGCGAGCAGCGCCAGGAACAGCACGGTCGCCGTGTCCGGGACCAGCCCGGCCAGCAGCAGCGCGAACCCGGTGACCGCTATGGCGAGGGCGAGCAGCCGGCGCCGCGACAGCCCGGGCAGGACCTTCCCGGCCTGGCCGGCGCGGATGCCGAGCCCGGTTCCGCCGACCAGGGCGAGCACGAGCAGGGCGTACGAGGAGGGGCCGCCGCCCAGGTCGACGGCGTGCAGTACGGACACGGAGGCGGCGGAGGCCACGGCCCCGGCGACGGCGGCCGAGGCGAGCACGAGCAGCGGGATGGCGCCCGTACGGCCCTTCTCGGGCCGGTCCCCCGCCTTGGGGGCGCGCAGCCCCTCCAGCGGGGAGCGCGGGCGCGGGGTCCGGGTGGCGGGCAGCGCCAGCGGCAGCAGCAGCGATACGGACGCGGCGAACAGGCCGGCGGCCACGTACGAGCCGAGCGCCGCCTGGTTCGCGGCGAACCAGTCCACGCCGAGGCCCAGCGCCCGGCCGACCAGGGTCGCGGCGAGCAGCGCGGCGGCCGCGACGGGCAGCGCCGCGAAGGCCGTACGCAGCGTCAGGCGCCGCAGGGTGTCGAGGTGGTCCGGGAGCGGCCGTACGGTGGCGCCCTCCGGCGGCGGCGCGGGCAGCAGGGCGGGGGCCGCGCTGTCCTTGGCCAGGGTCCACAGCCGCTCAGCGGCCCCGGAGACGAAGACGGTGGCCAGCAGCGCGGTCAGGGCGTGCGCCGGGATCCAGTCCAGCCAGAGCGGGGCGACGACGAACAGCCCCATCCGGACCCCGTCGGCGCCGACCATCGTCCAGCGGCGGTCGAGCTTGCCGCCGGGGGCGGTGAGCTTGGCCAGCGGTCCGAGCAGCACGGCGCCGAAGAGCACGGTGGCCAGGATCCGGACGCCGAACACGGCGGCGACGGCGAAGGCCGCTCCGCGGTAGCCGCCGCCGAATGATCCCTCGGAGCCGGCCGCCTGGAGGGCGAGCAACACCAGGACCAGCAGGGCGAGGGCATCACCGATGCCGCTCACCAGCTGGGCGCTCCACAGCCGGCGCAGCCTCGGAGTGCGCAGCAGTGCGCGCACCGCACGCTCGCGGGAGTCCGCGGCCAGGGCTTCGTCGTAGGTGGGGTTCTCGGTGGCGGTCACGACCGTTGGCTGCTCGGTTCGCGTCATCCGCCCAGCCTATCCGCTGCGCTTGGCAGCTGCGGGAGCCTGTGGACAACCCCGGTGTGACCCCGCACCCACCTCGCGGGCCCCGCCGGGCGGTCCGGACATGAACGGACAGGGCCCCGCGCCGTGCGCGGAGCCCTGTCCGTCATGCCCAAGTCGCCGGAGGCTACTCGTCCGACGCCGCCGGGGCGGCCGCCGTCTTCGTCGCCACCGTCTTCTTCGCGACGGTCTTCTTGGCCGCGGTGGCCTTCTTCGCCGTCGTCGTCTTCTTCGCGGCCGTCTTCTTGGCGGCGGCGGTCTTCGTCGCCGTCGCCTTCTTGGCGGGGGCCTTCTTCGCCGTGGCCTTCTTGGCCGTCTTCTTGGCCGGCCCCTTCGCCCGCTTCTCGGCGAGCAGCTCGTAGCCCCGCTCCGGCGTGATCGTCTCGACGTCGTCGTCCCGCCGCAGCGTCGCGTTCGTCTCGCCGTCCGTGACGTACGGCCCGAAGCGGCCGTCCTTGACCACCACCGGCTTCTCGCTGACGGGGTCGGTGCCCAGCTCCTTCAGCGGCGGCTTGGCCGCGGCCCGGCCGCGCTGCTTGGGCTGCGCGTAGATGGCCAGCGCCTCGTCGAGGGTGATCGAGAACAGCTGGTCCTCGGTCTCCAGCGACCGCGAGTCCGTGCCCTTCTTCAGGTACGGGCCGTAGCGGCCGTTCTGGGCCGTGATCTCCACGCCCTCCCCGTCGACGCCCACCACGCGCGGCAGGGACATCAGCTTGAGCGCCTCGTCCAGCGTGACGGTGTCCAGGTTCATCGACTTGAACAGCGAGGCGGTCCTCGGCTTGACCGCGTTCTTGCCGGTCTTCGGGGTGCCCTCGGGGAGGATCTCGGTCACGTACGGCCCGTAGCGGCCGTCCTTGGCGATGATCTCGTTCCCGCTGACGGGGTCCTTGCCCAGCTCGAACTCGCCGCTCGGCTTCGCGAAGAGCTCCTCCGCGTACTCCGTGGTCAGCTCGTCCGGAGCCATGTCGTCCGGCACGTCGGCGCGCTGGTGGCCCTCGGCGTCCTTCTCGCCGCGCTCCACGTACGGCCCGTAGCGGCCCACGCGCAGCACGATCCCGTCGCCGACGGGGAAGGAGGAGATCTCCCGGGCGTCGATCGCGCCCAGGTCGGTGACCAGTTCCTTCAGGCCGCCGAGGTGGTCGCCGTCGGCCGGTACGACCTCCGACGCGTCCTCGGCGCCGAAGTAGAACCGCTTCAGCCACGGCACGGACTGGGCCTCGCCCCGCGCGATGCGGTCGAGGTCGTCCTCCATCTTGGCGGTGAAGTCGTAGTCGACGAGCCGCCCGAAGTGCGTCTCCAGCAGGTTGACCACCGCGAACGACAGGAAGGACGGCACGAGGGCCGTGCCCTTCTTGAAGACGTAGCCGCGGTCGAGGATCGTGCCGATGATCGACGCGTACGTCGACGGGCGGCCGATCTCCCGCTCTTCGAGCTCCTTGACCAGCGAGGCCTCGGTGTAGCGGGCCGGCGGCTTGGTCGAGTGGCCGTCGGCCGTGATCTCCTCGGCCGACAGCGCGTCGCCCTCGGCGACCTGCGGCAGCCGCTTCTCGCGGTCGTCGAGCTCGGCGTTCGGGTCGTCCGCACCCTCGACGTAGGCCTTCATGAAGCCGTGGAAGGTGATCGTCTTGCCGGACGCGCTGAACTCGGCGTCGCGGCCGTCCGAGGCCCGCCCGCCGATCTTCACGGTCACCGAGTTGCCGACCGCGTCCTTCATCTGCGAGGCGACGGTCCGCTTCCAGATGAGCTCGTACAGGCGGAACTGGTCGCCGGTCAGACCCGTCTCGGCGGGGGTGCGGAAACGATCACCCGAAGGGCGAATCGCCTCGTGCGCCTCCTGCGCGTTCTTGACCTTGCCGGCGTAGACGCGCGGCTTCTCCGGCAGGTAGTCCGCCCCGTACAGCTGGGTGACCTGCGCCCGCGCCGCGTTCACGGCGGTGTCGGAGAGCGTCGTGGAGTCCGTACGCATATAGGTGATGAAGCCGTTCTCGTACAGCTTCTGCGCCACCTGCATCGTCGCCTTCGCCCCGAAGCCCAGCTTGCGCGAGGCCTCCTGCTGGAGCGTGGTCGTACGGAACGGCGCGTACGGGGAACGGCGGTACGGCTTGGACTCGACCGAGCGGACGGCGAACGAGGCACCCTCCAGCGCGGCGGCGAGCGCCCGGGCGTTCGCCTCGTCGAGGTGCAGCACCTCGCTCTTGAGCTGCCCGTTCGAGCCGAAGTCGCGGCCCTGCGCGATGCGCTTGCCGTCCACCGTGTTCAGGCGGGCGACAAGGGTCGAGGGATCGGAGGCGTCACCGGCGCGGCCGGTGCCGAAGGTTCCGGTCAGGTCCCAGTACTCGGCGGAGCGGAAGGCGATGCGCTCGCGCTCCCGCTCGACGACGAGGCGGGTGGCCACCGACTGGACGCGGCCCGCCGACAGCTTCGGCATGACCTTCTTCCACAGGACCGGCGAGACCTCGTAGCCGTAGAGGCGGTCGAGGATGCGGCGGGTCTCCTGGGCGTCGACCATGCGCTGGTTCAGCTCGCGCGGGTTGGCGACGGCGTCGCGGATCGCGTCCTTGGTGATCTCGTGGAAGACCATCCGGTGGACGGGGACCTTGGGCTTGAGGACTTCCTGCAGGTGCCACGCGATGGCTTCGCCCTCGCGGTCCTCATCGGTGGCGAGGAAGAGTTCGTCGGACTCGGCCAGCAGCTCCTTGAGCTTCCTGACCTGGGCCTTCTTGTCCGCGTTGACGACGTAGATCGGCTGGAAGTCGTGCTCGACGTCCACGCCGAGGCGACGGACCTCGCCGGTGTACTTGTCGGGAACCTCGGCCGCGCCGCTGGGGAGGTCGCGGATGTGCCCGACGCTCGCCTCGACGACGTATCCCGGGCCGAGGTAGCCCTTGATCGTCTTCGCCTTGGCAGGGGACTCGACGATGACGAGTCGGCGGCCGCCCTTTGCGGTCTCGCTAGTCGGGGACAACTTGGCTCTTCTCTCCGGTCGGCACTCGGTCGCAGTACGGCGACGCTGCGGAGTGTGACGGTACAACCCGCCCCCGTGTCAAACGGCACAAGCCCGCAACGGCCACTCGAACGGTAACCCGACAAGTGCCGTTTCTGCCGCCCGGATGCCTCGGCGGCCGCTTCCCGGTCACTCCGGGAGTGTGGCCGAAGGGCCGTCTGGCCCCGCGGCCGCGCCCCGTCCCGGGCCTGGCCACACCGGGTTTCCCACCCGGAGGTACATCCTGCGGGACGGCCGCTTCAGAACCGCTCGAGGCACCAGATCCCGAGGGCCAGCGAACCGGATCCGGCCAGCAGTGCGAGCGGTACGGCCACGACGGGGCGCACGCCCTCGGCCACCGGCGCCCGGTGCAGGGCGCGCGCCCCCGTCCAGATGAGCAGAGCGGCTCCGAACAGCAGGAACACGGCCGCCGCGAAGATCGCCGGACCGCTTTCCATGCCGTTCCCCTCGTCCCCGGAGCCGCTCGGGGATCCCCCCGGATCCCGCTTCCCGGGAGCCTGCCAGCCGAGGGCGTACAGCAGGCGAACCCCGGGTTACATCACGGTTCCGGCCACCGCGGCGCGGCGCGGCGGACCCTCGCGGCGCGCCGCCGGACTACTGCGCCGGCGGCCGCATCGGCTCCAGGAAGCCCTGCTCCACCAGCAGCCGGATCGCGTCCGGCGTGCGGTCCCGCAGTACGACCGGGTCCTCCTGCATCAGCTGGGCGATCGCGTCCAGGATCCGGCCCGCGCTGAGTGAGCCGTCGCACACTCCCGCGAATCCGGCCCCGACCGTGTCCACCTTCGTGGCCCGGCGCATTCCCCGGTTCTGCCGGAGCACCACGTGCTCGGGGTCCTCCGCCCCGGGCGAGCCGACCTGCTCCTGGACGATCTCCTCGGCCAGTACGAAGTACCCCGCCAGCAGAGCGGCGTCGTCGTGCTCCCGCAGGTAGTCCTGGCGGGCGAAGTGCGCCAGCACGGTCTCGCCCAGCGGCTGCTCCACCGAGTGCGGCCACTCCTCGACCACGATCGAGGGCTCGGCCGCGTCCGTCCGGCGCAGCGTGATCCAGCCGAAGCCGACGGACTTCGTCTTGCGGGCCTCGAACTCGTCCAGCCAGTCCTCGTACCGCCGCTCGTACTCGGCCGGGTCGCTGCGGTGGTCGCCCGCGTCCCGCAGCCACAGCTCCGCGTACTGCGTCACGTCCTGCACGTCACGCTGCACGATCCACGCGTCGCAGCCGCGGGGCACCCAGGAACGGACGCGCTCGTGCCAGTCCTCGCCTTCCACGTGCTGCCAGTTGCCGAGGAACTGCGCGTACCCGCCGGGGTTGAGGTGGGCGCCGGCCTCCTGGACCAGGGTCCGGCACAGGTCGTCCCCGCCCATGCCGCCGTCCCGGTACGTCAGTCGGGCGCCGGGGGAGATCACGAAGGGCGGGTTGGACACGATCAGGTCGTACGCGGCGTCGCCGACCGGCTCGAAGAGCGACCCGGTGAGCAGCTCCGCCTCGGGCGCCCCGGACAGCGCCAGCGTCAAACGGGTGAACTCCAGTGCCCGGGGGTTGACGTCGGTGGCGGTGACCCGGGTGGCGTGCTGGGCGGCGTGCAGGGCCTGGATGCCGGATCCGGTGCCGAGGTCGAGCGCCGAGCCGACGGGGGCGCGGACGGTGATCCCGGCCAGGGTGGTGGAGGCGCCGCCGACGCCGAGGACCACGCCCTCCTCCCGGCTGCCGATGCCGCCGGCCCCGCCCACGGCGCAGCCGAGGTCGGAGGCGATGAACCAGTCCTCGCCGTCCGGGCCGCTGTACGGGCGCACGTCGACGGTGGCGTGCACCTCGTCGCCCTCCCGGCGCAGCCAGCCGTCCTCGATCGCGGCTTCGACGGGCAGCGCGGCCCGGGCGTGCACGTACGGCACGGGCTGCTGGAGCAGGAACAGCCGGACCAGGCTCGCGAGCGGGTCGTCCCCACGGCCACGGGTGGCGCGCAGGGCGGGGACCGTCTCGCTGCGGGCCAGCGCGGCATAGGCGGGGGCGCCGAGCAGGTCGAGCAGCCCGTCGGCGGTGAAGCCGGCGGCCAGCAGGGCGGTGCGGAGCTCGGCGGCGCGGTCGGGCGAGGGAAGGCTGGTGGTACTCACGCCTCCATTGTGGCCGCTGACACCGGCAATCCGTGCGCCGCGCGCCCGCGCCTCCGGCCCTCTCGAACCGAACCGGGCCCCTCCGGCCGAAGCGGGGCCTGCCGGACCGGACCGGGCCCCCCTCCGGCCGAACCGGGCCTGTCGTCGGCCGGCGGCGGGGCCATGGAGGGGCGTCGGGAGCCGACAGGGCGGCCGGGGTCCGCTGAGGACCCCGGCCGCCCTGGTCGACGTACAGCCATGAGGACGGGGAGCGGGGCCACTTCACCGGCCCCGCCGCGTCGGCGCTACGTCGGTTGCGTCTGGACCTGGCAGCCCTTCTGGGCGTTCATCGCCTTGTCCAGGCCTCCCGTCTTCAGCTTGTCCAGCGCTTCCTTGCCGCCCTGGGTCGCCGTTTCGAGTCCGCTCGCGACCTCCTTGAGGCCCTCCGCGAACTTCGTCTGGTCCTTGACGTCGAGTGCGTCCATCTTCGTCTTCAGGTCGGCGTAGCCCTTGGAGGTCGCCTCGAAGCCCTTGATCGCGGCCTCCTGCGTCTCCTGGCCGCTCTTGACCGGGGGAACTCCCGCGCCGTTCAGGGCGGTCCCCATCGACTTGTACGAGTCGGACATGGCCTGGAAGGCCGCCGAGTCGGTCTGCTGGACCTCCTCCGGCTTGCTGCTCTCCGTGGCCACGCGCTTGATGTCGACGTTGGCGGTCTCGATCTTCTTCAGCTCGGGTCCCCAGGCGTCGCAGACCTTCTTGGCCCAGGCGTCGGCCTTCTTGTCCCCGTCGTCCCCGCCGCACCCGGACAGCACGAGCATCAGTACCGCACCGCCGGACACTGCGGCCGCAAACTTCTTGTTCACCGGATTGGTCCCTTCGAAGGCTCTCGGCCCGGAAGATACACGCCCGTCCTCCGTGGACATGCAAAGGCGGACAGACGACGCGTCAGTCCGCGTCGCCTGTCCGCCGTTCGGGCGCACCCTCGAACCCTTCGGAACACCGCTCCGGAAACCGGTCGGGGGACCCGGCCGGAGCGGGCCCGAAAGCCCGTCAGGGAGGGATCAAGGACGGATCAGGAGACCACCGCGGGGTCGGCCGACTGCGCCACCCGCTCGGCGGCGCCGCCCTCGCTCTCGTCGCCGACGGCGATGCCGCGGCGCTTGGAGATGTACACCGCGCCGACGATGACGCCGATGGCCAGGAAGGCGACGACCGCCCGCACGGCCGCATTGGCGTCGTCGCCGAAGCTGAACTGCACGACGGCCGGGGCGATCAGCAGCGCCACCAGGTTCATCACCTTGAGCAGCGGGTTGATGGCCGGACCGGCGGTGTCCTTGAACGGGTCGCCGACGGTGTCACCGATGACGACCGCCGCATGGGCCTCGCTGCCCTTGCCGCCGTGGTGGCCGTCCTCGACGAGCTTCTTCGCGTTGTCCCACGCGCCGCCGGAGTTCGCCAGGAAGACCGCCATCAGCGTGCCGGTGCCGATCGCGCCGGCGAGGAACGAGCCGAGCGCGCCGACGCCCAGCGAGAAGCCCACCGCGATCGGGGTGAGGACGGCGAGCAGGCCGGGCGTGGCGAGTTCGCGCAGCGCGTCCTTGGTGCAGATGTCCACCACGCGCCCGTACTCGGGCTTCTCGGTGTAGTCCATGATCCCGGGGTGCTCGCGGAACTGCCGGCGCACCTCGTAGACGACGGCGCCCGCGGAGCGGGAGACGGCGTTGATGGCCAGGCCCGAGAACAGGAACACGACGGCCGCACCGAGGATCAGGCCGACCAGGTTGTTGGGCTGCGCGATGTCGAGGCTGAGGTTCATCTCCCCGGCCTTGGCGCCGACTTCCTTGACCGCGGTGGCGATGGCGTCGTTGTACGAGCCGAAGAGCGCGGCCGCGGCCAGCACGGCGGTGGCGATGGCGATGCCCTTGGTGATGGCCTTGGTGGTGTTGCCGACGGCGTCCAGGTCGGTCAGGACCTGCGCGCCCGCGCCCTGCACGTCACCGGACATCTCCGCGATGCCCTGGGCGTTGTCGGAGACCGGGCCGAAGGTGTCCATGGCGACGATGACGCCGACGGTGGTCAGCAGGCCGGTGCCGGCCAGGGCCACCGCGAAGAGCGCCAGCATGATCGAGGTGCCGCCGAGCAGGAAGGCCCCGTACACACCGAGGCCGATGAGCAGCGCGGTGTAGACGGCGGACTCCAGGCCGACCGAGATGCCGGCGAGGACGACGGTGGCCGCGCCGGTCAGCGAGGACTTGCCGATGTCCCGGACGGGACGGCGGTTGGTCTCGGTGAAGTAGCCGGTCAGCTGCTGGATCAGGGCGGCCAGCACGATGCCGATGGCGACGGCGACGACCGCCAGGATCCTCGGGTCCCCGGAGTGGGCCAGGATCGCGGCGTCCTCGACGCCGGCGAGCTCCTTGTAGGTGGACGGCAGGTACGCGTAGACCGCGATCCCGACGAGCACCAGGGAGATCACCGCGGAGATGAAGAAGCCGCGGTTGATGGCGGTCATCCCGCTGCGGTCGGAGCGGCGCGGGGCGACCGCGAAGATTCCGATCATGGCGGTGATGACGCCGATGGCGGGGACGATCAGCGGGAAGGCCAGGCCCAGGTCGCCGAAGGCGGCCTTGCCGAGGATGAGCGCGGCCACGAGGGTCACGGCGTACGACTCGAAGAGGTCGGCCGCCATGCCGGCGCAGTCGCCGACGTTGTCGCCCACATTGTCGGCGATGGTCGCGGCATTGCGCGGGTCGTCCTCCGGAATGCCCTGCTCGACCTTGCCGACCAGGTCGGCGCCCACGTCGGCGGCCTTGGTGAAGATGCCGCCGCCGACACGCATGAACATCGCGATCAGCGCGGCGCCGAGGCCGAAGCCCTCCAGCACCTTGGGGGCGTCGGCGGCGTAGACGAGCACGACGCAGGAGGCGCCGAGCAGGCCGAGGCCGACGGTGAACATGCCGACCACGCCACCGGTGCGGAAGGCGATCTTCATGGCCTTGTGGGAGACCTCGGTGAGGTCCTTGGCCGGTTCGCCCTCGGCGGGGGTGGCCTCGCGGGCGGCCGCGGCGACGCGGACGTTCGCGCGGACGGCGAGGCGCATGCCGATGTAGCCCGTGGCGGCCGAGAAGAGGGCGCCGACGAGGAAGAAGGCGGATCGTCCCGACCGCTGCGACCAGTCGTCGGCGGGGAGCAGGAAGAGCAGGAAGAACACCACGACGGCGAAGACGCCGAGGGTGCGCAACTGCCGTCCCAGGTAGGCGTTGGCGCCTTCCTGAACGGCGGCGGCGATCTTCTTCATGCTGTCGGTGCCCTCGTCGGCGGCGAGCACCTGGCGGACCAGGATCTGCGCGACGACGAGCGCGGCGAGTGCGACCGCGGCAATCACGATCACGATGAGCCGATTGTCATCGGTGAGTACTGCGGCTGCCAGATCGGAGTTCCCGATCGGCGCGTTGGGGGTGAAGAGCCCCGTCATTCGTCCTCCTTGACGTGATGAGCTCAAGATGTGGACGGATTGTAGGGAGCGCGACCTGATCAAAACAGTGGGCGGGAAACGGAATTGGCCTGCTCTTGCTCCTCAGCAATAGATCACGTCACTCCATTACCCCCGAAAGTAGTAATGGGGCAAAGGCATTGACGCATGCTCATTGATCTAGGTATTTGTGCCGGGGCATGAAAAAAAGCCCCGCGGAGCAGGGCTTTTAAAACGATCGGACGATACGAAGTTACGTGCGGCGGGGGCTCGGAGGCACTCCGCGCCGCGGCCCGGGCCCGCTGGGACCGGCCCGGGCCGGCCCGAGGACGACCGGGCGGCTGCGATCAGGGCAGCCGGAAGCGGGGCAGCGGCGATCGGCGCATGATGAGCGGCGGCCCGGCACCTGGTGAGCGGCGAAGGCGCCCGGTGAGCGGCGATCGGCACGTGGCGAGCGGTGGTCCGGCACCTGGTGAGCGGCGAAGGCGCCCGGTGAGCGGCAGCGGGTGCCTGGGGCGCGCGGTGGCCGGTGCCTGGGCGCGCCGTGTCAGGTGGCTGGGCGCGCGGTGCAGGCAGGGGGGTGCGCCGCGGCAGGCAGCCGCGCGGCCCCGTGGGGTCGTGGCACGTGCCTGGGCGAGCCGCGGGCCGGTGCCTGGATGGGCGGTAGCCGTGGCCGGTAATCGACGTCGGACTGCCGCTACCGGGGCCCGGAGGCCCCCGAGACGGGCCAGCTCATCCTGATGGTGCCGCCCGCCTCCCCTGTGGTCACCTCGACGTCGTCGACGAGCCCGCTGATCACCGCGAGGCCCATCTCGTCCTCGCCTTCGTTGTCCGGGTCCAGGGCGGCCGCGATGCCGGGCACGGTCTCGGCGGAACCGCCGGCCGGGCCGGGCACGTCGTCGCCGACCTCGATGGAGAACACCTTCTCCTCCTCGGTCAGCACGACCCGGACGGGCGCGGTCAGCCCGTTGCTGCGGTGCAGCCCGACGGCGCGCGAGCAGGCCTCACCCACGGCGAGGCGGACCTCGTCGAGGACGGCTTCCTCCACACCGGCCCGACGCGCCACGGCGGCCGCGACCAGGCGGGCCGTCCGGACGTGTTCGGGCTGGGCGCTGAAGCGCAGTTCAACGGTGGCCATGCGCGTCCCCCTCGGACTCTGGGCGCGGACCAGCGGGCGCGCCTTGGCAGGGGCCCGGACCAGCCGTGGTCCGGTACCCCCCGCTCCTCGTCGGCTTCCGGGCGGCCGGAAAGCCGCCGGAAGCCGTCAGTCGGTGGCGTTGACGGCGTCTTCCACAGTGGTGTGGATAGGGAACACCTTGGTCAGACCGGTAATACGGAAGATCTTCAGGATGCGCTCCTGGTTGCAGACCAGACGCAGCGAGCCCTCGTGCGCGCGAACGCGCTTGAGGCCTCCCACGAGCACACCGAGGCCGGTGGAGTCGAGGAAGTCCACTCGCTCCATGTCGACAACCAAGTGGTAGCTGCCGTCGTTCACCAACTCCACCAACTGCTCGCGCAGCTTGGGCGCGGTATACACATCAATCTCGCCACCGACCTCTACGACCGTGCGGTCGCCGACAGTGCGAGTCGACAGGGACAGGTCCACGGATCCTCCAGCACCTTGCTATCGAGCGGCGCCCCCCAGGGGCCTCCCCACCCGAAGGTAGAGGAGGGATCGGCTGCCGCGATGGCATTCAATCACTTACCGGCAGGCGATCACGACGCCTTGGGACCATTGTCCCGCACGCCAGTGACACACTCGGTTCCAATGGCCAATACTCACCGCCCCGGTCGGCCCACGGCTCCCGCGGACCCTCGACCCACCCCGAGCACGGTCCTGGACCGGCTGTCACGGGGGCCTTCCCGAGCTGCGCGCATCACTCATACGGAGCACTTGCCCCCTCGGGCGGGTCGTCATGCGGTCTGGCCCGACCGCATCCGAACTGATGTCGTAGCCGCGATCCAGGCCGCCGGGATCGAACATCCGTGGGAACACCAGGCCGCGGCCGCCGAGCACGCCCTGGACGGCGAGTCCGTGGTCGTCGCCACCGGCACCGCCTCCGGCAAGTCGCTGGCCTACCTCGCCCCCGTGCTGTCGGCCCTCGCGGACGGCGCCGAGGCCCCCAACGGCAGGGGTGCGACCGCCCTCTACCTGGCCCCGACCAAGGCTCTGGCGGCCGACCAGCGGCGCGCCGTACGCGAGCTCGCGGCGCCCCTGGGCCACGCGGTCCGCCCCGCCGTCTACGACGGGGACACGCCGGTGGAGGAACGCGAATGGGTGCGCCAGTACGCGAACTACGTCCTCACCAACCCCGACATGCTGCACCGGGGCATCCTGCCCGCCCACCCGCGCTGGTCCTCGTTCCTGAAGGCGCTGCGCTACGTGGTCATCGACGAGTGCCACAGCTACCGCGGGGTATTCGGCTCCCACGTCGCCCAGGTGCTGCGCCGGCTGCGGCGGCTGTGCGCCCGCTACGGCTCCGAACCGGTCTTCCTGCTCGCCTCCGCCACCGCGAGCGACCCGGCGGCCGCCGCGTCCCGGCTGACCGGCCTGAAGGTCGTGGAGGTGGCCGACGACGCCTCCCCGCGCGGCGAGGTGGTCTTCGCCCTGTGGGAGCCCCCGCTGACCGAGATGAAGGGCGAGAAGGGCGCTCCGGTACGCCGCACGGCCACCGCCGAGACCGCCGACCTGCTGACCGACCTGGTGGTCCAGGGGGTCCGTACGGTGGCCTTCGTACGCTCCCGGCGCGGGGCCGAGCTGATCGCCCTGATCGCCCAGGAGCGGCTCGCGGAGGTGGACCGGTCGCTGCCCCGGCGGGTGGCCGCGTACCGCGGCGGCTACCTGCCCGAGGAACGGCGGGCCCTGGAGCGCGCCCTGCACTCCGGCGAACTGCTGGGGCTCGCCGCCACCACCGCCCTGGAGCTCGGCGTCGACGTGTCCGGACTGGACGCCGTGCTGATCACCGGCTACCCGGGCACCCGGGCCTCGCTGTGGCAGCAGGCCGGGCGCGCCGGCCGCTCGGGACAGGGCGCCCTGGCGGTGCTCATCGCCCGGGACGACCCGCTGGACACGTACCTGGTCCACCACCCCGAGGCGCTGTTCCGCCAACCGGTGGAGGCCACGGTGCTGGACCCCGACAACCCGTACGTGCTGGCCCCGCACCTGTGCGCGGCGGCGGCGGAGCTGCCGCTGACGGACGCGGACCTGGAGCTCTTCGGGCCGGCCACGGCGGAGCTGCTGCCGCAGCTGGAGGCGGCGAAGCTGCTGCGGCGCCGGGCCACCGCCTGGCACTGGACCCGGCGGGAGCGGGCCTCGGACCTGACGGACATCCGGGGCGGCGGCGGCCGCCCGGTGCAGATCGTCGAGGCCGCCACCGGCAGGCTGCTGGGCACGGTCGACGAGTCGGCCTCCCACACCGCCGTCCACGACGGCGCCGTCCACCTCCACCAGGGCCGCACCTACCTCGTGCGGCACCTGGACCTGGAGGACTCGGTGGCGCTGGTGGAGGAGGCCAGCCCGCCCTTCTCCACCACCGCCCGCGACACCACCTCCATCTCCGTCCTGGAGACCGAGACCGAGATCCCCTGGGGTCCGGCCAGGCTCTGCTTCGGCTCTGTCGAGGTGACCAACCAGGTCGTCTCCTACCTGCGCCGCAAACTGATCACCGGCGAGGTGCTGGGCGAGGCCAAGCTGGACCTGCCGCCGCGTACGCTGCGCACCCGGGCCGTGTGGTGGACGGTCACGGAGGACCAGCTGGACGAGGCCCGGATCAACCCGGAGATCCTCGGCGGCGCCCTGCACGCCGCCGAGCACGCCTCCATCGGCCTCCTCCCGCTGTTCGCCACCTGCGACCGCTGGGACATCGGCGGGGTCTCCGTGCCCCTGCATCCCGACACCCTGCTGCCCACGGTGTTCGTCTACGACGGTCACCCGGGCGGAGCCGGCTTCGCGGAACGCGCCTTCCACACGGCCCGCGCCTGGCTGACGGCGACCCGCGACGCCATCGCCGCCTGCGAGTGCGACGCGGGCTGCCCGTCCTGCATCCAGTCCCCCAAGTGCGGCAACGGCAACGACCCCCTCCACAAACGCGGCGCCATCCGCCTCCTGACCCGCCTCCTGGCCCAAGCCCCACCCCCCTGACCCCCGGGGCCCCCGGACACCGCCCCAGCCCCACAGCGGACCCCCCAGCCCCGCCCGGGGGGCACTCCGGACCGGGCAGGGCAGCCGCCCCGGCAGCGGACCCGCCAGCCCCCTGCCCCAGGCACACCGGACGGAGGCAGGGAGCCCCGCCCCGAGAGCACCCGAGCGAGGCTGGGCACCCGCCCCCCCCCCAGCCGGCCCCCCAGCCCCCCGCCCCGAGGACACCCGAGCGTGGCTGGGTGCCCGCCCCACAGCGAACCCGCCAGCCCCTGGCCCCGAGGGCCGGAGCCCGCAGACGTAGCCCCACCCGCCCCCGGAGCCGAGAGCCCGCCCCCAGAGGCACCAGGACCCGCGGCAGACGGGCCTGCTGCGGGTCGGCCCGGAGCCGGGCCCCCTGCCCAGGCTCAGAGGCACTGGCCCCGGGCGGACGGGCATTCCCACCCGGCCCGAGGCCAGAGTGTCGCCGGCGACGCAGGCCGGAGTCCGGCAGCGCGCGCCGAACCTCCGTGGCCGACCCACTACCCCCAGAACCACCAGATCGAGCCAGCTGCCCTGCCCTCCCTCGGAGCCGCCCACCCCGACCGGCCCCGGGGCGGGCAAGTCCGGTGACGGAACCGGCCAAGGCCCAGGAGGCGGCCCGCCCGTGCCAGGCAGGCGGCAGGCGGCAGGCGGCAGGCGGCAGGCGGCAGGCGGCAGGCGGCAGGCGGCAGGCGGCAGGCGGCAGCGTCGAACCGTCGGCGGAGCCGGGGGCGGGACCCGGCCCACGCCCCCGCCCCTGTCCCTGCCCCTGCCCCCGGCTCCGGCTCCGGCTCCGGCTCACGGCACTCGGTAGTCGTCCCGGCCCGGGCGAGTCGGGGCCGGGCCCGGACGGGGCCGACCTGGACAAGGTCGGCCCGGGACGGGGCGGGTCCAGGACGAAGCCGGGCCGGTACGCCTCAAGCCGGGGGCGGGGTGCCCGGCGGGGGCAGGGTGCCCGGCGGGGGCGGGGGTGGGCCCGCTCGGGAGCGGATCTCGGGGGCGTAGGGGCCCGCCTCGGTGCGGGCCGTGACTTCGGCCGACTCACCTTCGAGACGGCACGCGGTCAGCGCCGCGCCCTGGGCCCCGGCCACCCTGCCCGCCGTCGCACAGGCGGTCTCGGGGCCGTGCGCCCAGGTCGCCGCCGCCGCGAGGGCCGCCAGGTCGGCGGCCGCCGCGGCCCGGTGGCGGGCCACGACGGCCTGGCCGAGCAGCAGGACACCCCCGAACACCGCGCCCAGCACCGTCACCACCACCACCGCCCACACCGTCGCCGAACCCCGGTCCCTGCTCACGGCGGCGGCCCCACGCTGTCCTCCGCCAGCGCCACCGCGTGCGCGCCGAGCCGTACGGGCAGCCCACCCGGCCCCGGCGCCGGAGCCGCCACCCGGACCCGCCACAGGTCCCCCGCCCGCCGCACCTCCACTTCCGCCCCTGCCGGGGCGGCCGCCCGCGCCGCCGCCAGCGCGACCTCCGCCGGTTCCGAACGGGCCGCGGCCCTCGCCCCGGCCCGGGCCGCGTCCACACACCGGATCTGCGCCGCGGCCGCCATCAGCCCCCACACCAGCAGCGCCGCGAACAGCACCAGCGCCGGGATCACCAGGGCCGCCTCCGCCGTCACATATCCCCGGTCGTCCTTTCCCCTCGGTTTTCCCTCAGAACGGCACATCGAGGGCCTTCCCGATGGTCGACTGGAGTGCCGTCGAGACCACCTCGCTCGTCACCACCTTGTACAGAACGGCCGCGAATGCACACGCCGCGATCGTGCCCATGGCGTATTCAGAAGTCGACATCCCGGCATCCCGACGGCCACCGCTCAGCACCGACCGCACTCGAACCCAGATGATCCTCATGACAACCTCCCGTTGGATTACGTTCTTGATGTGATTTCAGGTCTTGTTTTCACCCGCCCGCGAGGAGACCGGAAGCCATCCCGATCACCACAGGCGCCACTCCCACCGCAAGAAATGCGGGGAGGAAACACAGCCCCACCGGCGCGGTGACGAGCACCGCCGCCCGCTGCGCCCTGGCCGTGGCCTGCCTGGCCCGGTCCGCCCGCAGGGCCGAGGCGAGGCGGGAGACCGGATCGGCGGCCGGCGCCCCCGTACGGGCGGCGCGCTCCAGGCACTCCGCGAGCGTCCGGGCCCCCGGTATCTCCGCCAACCTCCCCCACGCCACGCCCGGTTCACCCCCGAGCCTCAGCTCGGCGCCGGCCCGCGCCAGCCGCTCACCCACCGGGCCGCCCAGCGACTCCCCGACGACCTCGGCGGCCTCCACCGGCCCCGCTCCGGCCGCCAGGCACGCGGCCAACAGATCAGCGGCGAACGGCAACTGGCGCTCCACCTCCCGCGGATCCACCCCGGCCGGCGGCCCGGCCCGGAGCAGCCAGCGGCGCACCCCGAACGCCGCCGCGCACCCGACCAGCGCCCCCGCCACCCCGCCGACCAGCACCCAGCCCGCGAGCAGCGCACCGGCCGGCCCCGCCCAGGCGGAAGCCGCCCCCCGTATCCGGGAGCCCAACTCCCGACCGCGCCGCGCCGCCCCCACCGCCAGCAGCGCCGCGACCCGCCGCCGGGCCGCCCGCCGCCGGACCCGGGCCACCACCGCCGATCCCACGCACAGCACCGCCGCCGCGACGCACACCGCCATCCCCAGCCTGTGGACCACCGCTCCGCCCATCACCGCTCCCCCGCCCGTACGATCCGCCGGCACCACAGCAGCCCCAGCGCCTCCAGCACCCCGCCCGCCAACAGGCAGCCCCACCCCATCGGGGTGTGCAGCAGCACCCTCAGCGGATCCGCACCGAGCCCGGTACCGATCAACAGCCCCACCAGTGGCAGCAGCGCGAGCACCACCGCCGTCGACCTGGCCCCCGCCAACTGGGCCCGCAGCGACTCCTGCCGGTCCCGCTCCGCCCGCAACGCCCCCTCCAGCCGGTCCAGTCCGGCCGCCAGGCCCGCACCCCCGTCCACCGAGACCCGCCAGCAGGCCGCCATCCCGGCCAGCCCCTCCGCGCCCGGCTCCCGGGCCGCCTCCCGCAGCGCCCCCGCCACATCCCCGGCGAACGCCGCCGCGGCCAGCACCCCGGCCTCCGCCACACCGGGGCCTCCCGGCCCCGCGACCGTCCTCCGTATCGCCGCGGTCAGGGCCTGCCCGGGCTGCGCGCCGGCCCGCAACTCCCCCACCACGGCCCCGCACAGCGCCACCACCTCGGCGGCCCTCGCGCCCCGGGCCCGCTCCCGCTCCCTGGCCCGCAGCCACCGCCTCACCAGCGGCACGGAAGCCGCCCCCAGTACCAGCGGGACCACCGAACCCCCGAGCACCGCGACCAGCAGCCCGGCCCCGGCTCCGGCCCACTCCCGCCACCGCGCGGCCCGGACCCGCACCGCGGTCACCAGCCGCTCCCAGCGCACCGGACCGCCCTGCGCCACCGGGCCCCCGCCGGCGAGCAGCAGCCGGGCCCGCCGGGACACCTGGTCTCCCCCGGCCAGCGTCCAGGCGGCCGCCCCGGCGCACAGCACCCCGGCGAACACCGCCAGGGATCCCGCCGGCCCCTGCGCCCCGGCGCTCATCGGACGACCCCCAGCAGCGGGCCGAGCCGCGCCCAGCCCCGCTCGCGGACGAAGCCCCGCGCGGACCAGCGCAACGCGGGCACCGTCACCACCAGTCCGGCCGCATCCCGCTCCAGGACATGCACCTCGGCCACTCTGCGCCGCCCGGCCCGGTCCCGGACCAGGTGGACCACCAGGGTCAGCGCGGCCGCCAACTGGCTGTGCAGGGCGGCCCGGTCGAGCCCGGCGGCCGTCCCGAGCGCCTCGAGCCGGGCCGGGACGTGCCCCGCCGCGTTGGCGTGCACGGTGCCGCATCCCCCCTCGTGCCCGGTGTTCAGCGCGGCCAGCAGGTCGGCCACCTCGGCGCCCCGGACCTCCCCGACCACCAGCCGGTCGGGCCGCATCCGCAGCGCCTGCCGGACCAGGTCCGCGA
Organism: Streptomyces sp. NPDC028314; assembly: GCF_055565795.1. Taxonomy (NCBI): domain Bacteria; kingdom Bacillati; phylum Actinomycetota; class Actinomycetes; order Kitasatosporales; family Streptomycetaceae; genus Streptomyces; species Streptomyces sp. NPDC028314. The sequence goes on along the minus strand of NZ_JBVHTP010000002.1, from coordinate 542,018 downwards.
GGGTGACCAGGCCCGCCCCTTCCTGGTTGGCGGGCCGGGTCTCCAGCCGCACCACATGCGGGTGGTCGGGGCGCAGCTCGGCCGAATCCTCGGCCAGCACGATCCGCTCACCCGGTCCGACCAGCCCCAACAGGGCGCTGAGCAGCGTGGTTTTGCCCGTCCCCGTCCCACCGGAGACGAGGAACGACAGCCGGGCCTCGACCATCGCCCTCAGCAGCTTCTGCCCGCCCGGCGGCAGGGTCCCGGCGGCCACCAGCTCGTCCAGCGTGAACGCCCTGGGCCGCACGACCCGCAGCGACAGGCACGCGGACCCGACGGCAACCGGAGGCAGTACGGCGTGCAGCCGGGTGCCGTCCGGCATCCGGGCGTCCACCCAGGGGCGGGCGTCGTCGAGGCGCCGCCCGGCGACCGCGGCCAGCCGCTGGGCGAGCCTGCGCACCGCCGCGGTGTCCGCGAAGGTCACCCCGGTCAGCTCCAGCCCGCTCCCGCGGTCCACCCACACCCGGTCGGGGGCCGCCACCAGCACGTCGGTGACCTCCGGGTCGGCAAGCAGCGCCTCCAGCGGACCGGCACCGACCAGCTCGGACCGCAACTCCACGGCCGCACCCAGCACTTCGGCGTCCCCGAGCAGTCGGCCCTGGGCCCGCAGGGCCGCCGCGACCCTGGCCGGGGTCGGCTCCGCCCCGCTCTCCGCGAGCCGCTGCCGCACCGCGTCCAGCAGCACCGCGCTCATGCCGCCACCCCCTGGGCGGCGCCGAGCACCCGCTGCCAGAAGCCGTCGCAGAAGCGGGCCAGCGCGCCGCGTCCCCGCGCACCCGGCGGTTCCCCCTCGGCGACCCGCCCCGGAAGCCCGACCTCGACCGGCACCTCCCCGGCCAGCGGGGCCCCCAGCAGCCCCGCCACGGCTTCGGCGTCGAGCCCGTCCGGACAGCGGCCCCGCACGACCACGCGCACGTCCCGCGCCACCATCCGCACCCCGGCGGCCACCCGCCCGGCGGCGGCGACCGCCCGCAGCTCGCCCGGCACCACCATCAGCACCAGGTCCAGCTGGGCCAGCACCTCGGCCACGGCTTCGTCCACCCGCCGGGGCAGGTCGACGACCACCACCCCGCCCCGGCGCCGAGCCGCCGCGACCACCGACCTCATCGCGGCGGGCGGCACCACCACCCGGTCCCCGCGATCCCAGCTGAGGACCCGCAGCGCGTGCAGTTCGGGCAGGGACTCCTCCAGCGCCCCGGCCCCGACGCGGCCACGCGAGCCCGCGAAGTCCGGCCAGCGCAGTCCCTCGGCGCCTTCGCCGCCGAGCAGCACATCCATACCGCCGCCGAGGGGGTCTCCGTCGATGAGGATGGTCCGCTCCCCGGCCCGGGCGGCCCGTACGGCGAGGGCGCAGGCCAGGGTGGAGGCGCCGGCCCCGCCGCTGCCGCCGATGACACCGACGGCGAGGGCAGGCCGCCCGGCCCCTTCCACCACGTCGGCGATGCGGTCGACCAGCCCGCTCTCGGCATCGGGAAGCCTCAGCACCTCCTCGGCGCCGATCTCCAGCGCCCGCTGCCACACCAGGGGGTCGTCCAGGTCCCGGCCCACGAGGAACACCCCGTCCCTGCGCGGCGCCCCGCGGACCCGGCGCGCGGCGTCGTCCCCGACGAGCACGAGCGGGGCGGAATCCCACCCGACGCTCCCGAGCCCCTCAACGGCGCCGCCACCCCCGCCCCTCGCGTCACCGTCGGCTCCGCTTTGCTCGGGCACCGCGTACTGCACATGCGGCTCGGCGCCCGCGGCGGCGCACAGCCGCAGCAGGTCGTCGAGCAGCAGGGGATCCTCGGTGATGATCAGCGGCCGCCCGCCACCGGCCCCGGCCGCCCCCGCACGGGAGGGCCGCCCCTGCCCACGGGCCACCACGGTCTCCGGCACTTCACACGACTTCGATCCAGCCACGATCTCCGCCCCCTTCCACTGCAAATCCACAGGCCGCGGACTTCGCGGCTGGAATCACCGTGCAGCGATCCGGAAAAAGAAGTGGATCTTGCTTGAAAACTGTGGACAAGAAGGCGGTTGTGAATAACTCCGCAACCCCATCGTGTGAGTTCGGAGCGCGGCGGAACCACTACGCACAGTCACGAGTTCGATGGGATGAGGGGCCTTCGCCACGCGGGCCCACCGAAGAGGAAGGCCAGGGGGATGGTCACTGAGGGCCGAAGGCAAGGGACGCAAACCGCGTCCGGACATGCGACGACCCCCGCCGGGGGGGAGAGCGGGGGTCGTCCCCACGGTCCGACTCGGGGGGGGAGGAGCCAGACCGGGTTAGCACGGTCGCGAACGATCCGTGACTTCCATGGTGTACCCGAGAGCCTTCTCAGGCAAACCCACGCGCCACACCTTACGCCGAATGGTGGGCGCATATGCTCGGGGCGTGGAAAATCAGCCCTTGCCGCACTCCTCGCCTCGGACCGCTGCCTTCTTCGACCTGGACAAGACGGTCATTGCGAAGTCAAGCACTCTGACCTTCAGCAAGTCCTTCTACCAGGGCGGCCTGATCAACCGGCGGGCCGTACTCCGGACCGCGTACACCCAGTTCATCTTCCTGGCCGGCGGCGCCGACCACGACCAGATGGAGCGGATGCGGGAGTACCTGTCCGCCCTCTGCAAGGGGTGGAACGTCCAGCAGGTGCGGGAGATCGTCGCCGAAGCGCTGCACGACCTCATCGACCCGATCATCTACGACGAGGCCGCGTCCCTCATCGAGGCCCACCACACCGCCGGGCGTGACGTGGTCATCGTGTCGACCTCCGGCGCCGAAGTCGTCGAGCCGATCGGGGAGATGCTCGGCGCCGACCGTGTCGTGGCCACCCGCATGGTGGTCGGCGAGGACGGCTGCTTCACCGGCGAGATCGAGTACTACGCCTACGGACCGACGAAGGCGGAAGCCGTCCGCGAGCTCGCGAAGTCCGAGGGGTACGACCTCGCGCGGTGCTACGCCTACAGCGACTCGATCACCGACGTGCCGATGCTGGAAGCGGTGGGGCACCCCCATGCCGTGAACCCCGACCGGGCGTTGCGCCGCGAGGCGACCGCGCGGGAGTGGCCCGTACTGGTCTTCAACCGGCCGGTGCGGCTGAAGAAGCGGCTGCCGGAGCTGTCCATGACCTCCCGGCCCGCGCTGATCGCCGCAGCGGCCGTCGGAGCGGCCGCTGCCACGGCCGGGCTCGTCTGGTACGCGAGCCGCCGACGGGCCAACGCCCTCGCCTGACGAGCCCAAGCCGGGGGGCAACGCCCTCGCCCGGAGAGCCCACCACCCCGACCACGGTCCCGCCCCCGCCCCCGCCCCACCCACAGGGCTGGGGCGGGCCGACATCACGCGGGTTTCCGATGTCCGGATCACCCCGAGACGTCCCGGAAAGTAAAGAAGTGGAGCCAGGGGTTTCGCTTGTCTCCGAAGCGGAGTACAAAGGAGTCAACGGCCCGCGAGACCAAAGAACATCCGAGAGGATCATCTTTAAAACGCAGTAAGGCCCACGGACCGAAGCAGGAACGCCGAGTACCCACGCGACGTCGACCCGTCGATTACGGGCCAGCCGCACCAGGTGACGGGCAAAGCTCCCGACCTGATGGGCAACTTTCGAGGACGCTTGGTAGCTGGGTGTGAATGCCAGCGGCGACACCAGTGCAAGACGGTGTCGCCGCAACCCTTTGCCCAGGCGGAGCAGCCCGTCTGGCGCGCCAGACGCAGGGCCCGGCCTCAGGCCGCGCCGCGCTGGAGCGCCTCGCAGACCGCGGTCGATTCGCGGACTCCGAGCTCGACCGCCCGGCCGCAGTGCGCGATCCAGGCCGCCATCCCCTCCGGGGTCCCGGAGACGTAGCCCTCGAAGGCCGCCACGTAGGCCTCCGCACCCTGCTCCGCGTGGCCGACCTCCGCCGGACAGATCGCCTTCGGGTCGAGCCCGCTGTTGATCAGCACGATGCGTTCGGCCGCACGGGCGACCAGCCCGTTGTACGTACCGAAGGGGCGCAGGGCCAGCAGTTCTCCGTGCACCACCGCCGCCGTGATCAGCGCCGGGGCGGAGCCGCCCGCGATGACCAGCCCGGACAGGCCGTCCAGCCGGGCCGCGACCTCCTCGGCGCTCGGCAGCGGCAGGTCGATCAGCGGCTCGTCCACCGGCTCTCCCGCCAGGCGCGGGCGCCCGACCGTGTCGCCCTGCCCGGCCGAAGCGGCGGCGGAACCAGCCACGCCCGCCCCGCCCGAGGCGACCAGGTGCAGCCTCGCCAGGACCCGCAGCGGCGACTGGCGCCAGATGCTCAGCAGCTGCCCGGCCTCCGCCGTGAGCCGCAGGGCCGCGCCCACCGTGCGCGCCTGCGACTCCGCACCGAAGTCGGTCCGGCGGCGCACCTCCTCCAGGGCCCAGTCGGCCCCGGACAGCGCCGCGCTCGCCCGCGCCGCGCGCAGGGCCGCCTCCGAGGTGATCTCCCCGGCGCGGCGGCGCATCACGCGGTGCCCGTAGACCCGGTCCACGGCCTTGCGTACGGAATCCACGGAATCGGAGACACCCGGCAGCCCGGCCAGTGGGGCCAGCGGGTCAGCAGCGCTACTCATAAGTAGGGAGCCTACGCACTGCGCACCCGTAGCACCGACCCCTCCTTGGAGTGGTCTTCTTCACTCAGGTAGAGCACACACCGCGACCAACCCGCTACGCTTGGTGAACATGAAGATCGCTTTCGTGGGAAAGGGCGGCAGCGGGAAGACCACGCTGTCCTCCCTCTTCATCCGCCACCTCGCCGCCAATGAAGCCCCCGTCGTCGCGGTGGACGCCGACATCAACCAGCACCTCGGCGTCGCCCTCGGGCTCGGCGAGGACGAGGCCGCCGCGCTGCCCGCCATGGGTGCGCACCTGCCCCTGATCAAGGAATACCTGCGCGGGAGCAACCCCCGCATCGAGTCCGCCGACACGATGATCAAGACCACTCCGCCCGGCACCGGTTCGCGCCTGCTGCGGGTCGGCGAGGACAACCCGGTGTACGAGGCCTGCGCCCGGACGGTCCTGCTGGACGGGGAGCCCGTCCGGCTGATGGCGACCGGCCCCTTCACCGAGGCCGATCTGGGGGTGGCCTGCTACCACTCCAAGGTCGGCGCGGTCGAACTCTGCCTCAACCACCTGGTCGACGGCCCGGACGAGTACGTGGTCGTCGACATGACGGCCGGCTCGGACTCCTTCGCCTCGGGCATGTTCACCCGCTTCGACATGACCTTCCTCGTGGCCGAACCGACCCGCAAGGGCGTCTCCGTCTACCGCCAGTACAAGGAGTACGCCCGGGACTTCGGGGTCGCGCTCAAGGTGATCGGCAACAAGGTGCAGGGCCCGGAGGACATCGAGTTCCTCCAGGACGAGGTGGGCGAGGACCTGCTGGTCACCGTCGGGCACTCCGACTGGGTGCGGTCGATGGAGAAGGGCCTTCCGGCCAGGTTCGAGCTGCTCGAGGCGACCAACCGGCTCGCGCTGCAGACGCTCCAGGACGCCGCCGAGGACTCCTACGCCGACCGCGACTGGGCCCGGTACACCGAGCAGATGGTGCACTTCCACCTGCGGAACGCCGAGAGCTGGGGCAACGCCAAGACCGGGGCCGACCTGTCGGGACAGGTCGACCCCGGCTTCGTCCTCCGCGAGGCCGCGCCCGCGGGGGTGGTCAGCCCTCGTCCGACCCTGACTCAGCCTGCTCCGCAGCCGGCTTGACCCCGCCCGGGGCCGCGGGGGCGCTCGGCGCCGCCGGCGGCCCCGCGGTCAGGAAGGTGGCCCAGCCGGCCTTCGGCGCCTCGCCGACGTCGAGGGTGCGCATCCACTCCAGGACCTTCGGATCCTGGGCGTCCAGCCAGTCGGCCAGCTCGCGGAACGGGACGCAGCGGACCTCCTTCTGGGTGCACATCGACTTGATGGAGTCCTCGACGGCCGTCATGTAGGTGCCGCCGTTCCAGGACTCGAAGTGGTTGCCGATGATCAGCGGCGCACGGTTGCCCTGGTAGACCCGGTCGAAGGCCTTCTGCAGCCCGTCGCGCATCTGCTCGCCCCAGTAGGCGTGCTGCGAGGGGTCGCCCTGCGTGGTCGTACCGGACTGGTTGACCATGTAGTTGTAGTCCATGCTCAGGGTGTCGAAGGCGCGGCCCGGCATGGGCACCAGCTGCAGCGGCAGGTCCCAGAGCCCGTCGGTCTTCTTGGGCCAGATCTGCTTGCTGATGCCGCTGGAGTCGTAGCGGAAGCCCATGTCCTTGGCGGCCAGCATGAAGTTCTTCTGGCCTTCGAGGCAGGGGGTGCGGGCGCCGATCAGCTCCTTGTCGTAGTCGAACGGGAGCGGCTCCAGGTCCTTGAGGGCCGGGGTGTTCGTCTTCCAGTTCTTGACGAAGGACTTGGCCTGGTTGATCTCGCTCTTCCACTCGTCGACGGACCAGGTGCCCACGCCGCCGTCGGGGCCGCAGAAGTGGCCGTTGAAATGGGTGCCGATCTCATTGCCCTCCATCCAGGCGGCGCGGACCTGGGTGGCGGTGTCCTTGATGCCCTGGAGGTCGCCGAAGCCGATGTCGGAGCGGCCGGAGGAGTGCTGCGGAGCGGTGTAGAGGGAACGCTTCTCCTCCGGCAGCATGTACACGCCGCTGAGGAAGTAGGTCATACGGGCGTTGTACTGCTTGCCGACCTCCCGGAAGTGCGAGAAGAGCTTCTGGCTGTCCTCGCCGGCCCCGTCCCACGAGAAGACGACGAACTGCGGGGGCTTTTCACCGGGCTTGAGCTTCTGCGGCTGCTGCACGTTCGGCTGGAGGCCGGTGTACGCGGTCGAGCCGTCGCCGATGAGACGCTTGACGCTGCCCGGGGCCTCCGGTGCGGCGGCGCCCTTCCTTGCGCCCTGACCGCCCGGCTTGGCGGGTTCCGAGGTGCTGCACCCGGCAACGCCCAGGGCCAGGGCCGTGGCGACCAGGCCGCCGGCGATCTTCTTCGTGGCGGCGATCATCCGCACACCTCTCCCTCGCAGTTCCATCGCAGGACTTCCGCGCCGCAACGTCCCACGCGGTCAGCTTTGAGGAAGGTATGACAAGCCGGACAAAATGCTTAATCACTCTTGAGTGCTAATTTCTAGGCCATTTGCCCCTATTCCCTATCACTTCCCTTTACTCTCCATTACCGTTCATTTACCGAGTGTTGAGACTCCCGCCGCTTCATCCCTCCCTCGAGGAGACGGGACCCCATGACAGCCACCTCCAAAAGCGCCGCCAAAGACTTCCCCGCCGACCTGTCCGCCTCTCTCGCCGTCTTCCTGATCGCCCTGCCCCTCTCCCTCGGCATCGCCCTGGCCACGGGCGCCCCCCTCCAGGCGGGGCTGGTGGCCGCGGCCGTCGGCGGGATCGTGGCCGGGCGGCTCGGCGGCGTACCGCTCCAAGTGAGCGGCCCCGCCACCGGACTCACCGTCATCACCGCCGAACTGGTCCAGCACTACGGCTGGCGTACCACCTGCGCCATCACCGTGCTCGCCGGCTGCTGCCAGCTCGGGCTCGCCTACCTGCGCACCGCCCGCTCCGCGCTCATGGTGAGCCCGGCCATCGTGCAGGGCATGCTGGCCGGCGTCGGCGTGACGATCGCGCTGGCCCAGCTGCACATCGTGCTCGGGGGCACTCCGCAAAGCTCCGCCGTGGCCAACGTCCTGGGGCTGCCGGCCCAGTTGGCCGAACTGCATCCGGCCGCCCTCGGCGTCAGCGTCCTGACCCTGGCCGTGCTGTTCGGCTGGCCCCGGCTGCCCGGTCGGGCCGGCCGCGCCCTGCGCAGAGTGCCCGCCGCGCTCGCCGCCGTCGCCGCGGCCACCGCCTTCGCGACCTTCGCCGGGCTGAGCCTGCCCCGGGTGGACCTGCCGTCCTGGCGCAGCCACGCCCTGCCCGAGCTGCCCGAGGGCCCGGTTCTCGGCCTCATCGCCGCCGTACTGACGGTCACGCTCGTCGGCAGCGTGGAGTCCCTGCTGACCGCGATCGCCACCGACAAGCTGATCGCCGCCCAGCGCAGCGCGGACCAGCGCCCGCCGCGCGCCGATCTCGACCGTGAGCTGCGCGGGCAGGGCGCGGCGAACATCGTCTCCGGCCTGCTGGGCGGGCTGCCCGTCGCAGGAGGCGCCGCCCGCAGCGTGGCGAACGTCAAGGCCGGTGCCGCAAGCCGCCGTTCGGTCATACTGCACGGAGTCTGGATCCTGCTCGCGGCCGGACTGCTCGTCCCGCTCCTCGACCTGATCCCGCTGGCCGCGCTGGCCGCGCTGGTGATGGCGCTGGGCGTGCAGATGGTGAGCGCCACACACCTGCGCGCCGTCACCCGGCACCGCGAGGTCCTGGTCTACGCGTCGACGATCGCGGCCGTGGTCCTCGGTGGAGTCCTGGAGGGCGTCGCGATCGGCATCGCGGTGGCCGTCGCGATGGCCCTGCACCGGCTGGCCAGGACCAGGATCACCGTGGAGGAGCTGGACGGGGTTCACCGGGTGTGGGCGCGCGGGCAGTTGACCTTCCTCGCCGTCCCCCGGCTCAGCCGGGTACTGAACCAGATCCCGCACGACGGACACGCCGTGATCGAGCTGGACGGCTCTTTCATGGACCACGCGGCGTACGAGACGCTCCAGGACTGGCAGGTCTCCCATCTGGCCCACGGCGGCTCGCTGGAGGTCACCGGCCGTGCCGTCGCCGGGACCCCCGCGACGGGCCGCGCGGGCCGCGCCGACGGCGGCGATCCCGAACAGCGCGGAGGCCAGCGCGGGACCCACCAGTGCTGCCGCCCCTGGACGCCCTGGCAGAACCACTGCGACCACCGCGCCGCCGCCGGTGGCGGGGAAGACCGTACGGCTCCCGGCGGGACCGCGGCGGCTCCCGCGGCCGAGCCCCGGCGCCGCGGAGCGGGCCAGCTGGCCAACGGCATCAGCGCCTTCCAGCGCGACACCGCGCCGCACGTCCGCGACGAGCTGGCCCGGCTGGCCCGGGAGGGGCAGCGGCCCTCGCAGCTCTTCCTCACCTGCGCGGACTCCCGCCTGGTGACCAGCATGATCACGGCCAGCGGGCCGGGCGATCTGTTCACCGTCCGCAATGTCGGCAATCTGGTGCCCCTGCCGGGCGCCGAATCCACGGACGACTCGGTCGCGGCGGCCATCGAGTACGCCGTGGACGTGCTGAAGGTGGACAGCATCACGGTGTGCGGACACTCGGGCTGCGGGGCCATGCAGGCCCTGCTGAACTCCCACCCCGGGGCGCCGATGACACCGCTGCGCCGCTGGCTGCGGCACGGCCTTCCCAGCCTGGAGCGGATGGCCAGCCGGCACCACGCCTGGGCCCGGATCGCGGGCCGGCTCCCGGCGGACGCCGTGGAGCAGCTGTGCCTGACCAATGTGGTGCAGCAGCTGGACCATCTGCGGGCGCACGAGTCGGTGGCGCGGCGGCTCGCCGAGGGCACGCTGGAGCTCCACGGGATGTATTTCCACGTGGGCGAGGCGCAGGCGTACCTGCTGTCGGAGGGGGAGGACTTCTTCGACTGCCGGGTCTTCGGCAGCGTCGGGCAGCGTGCCTGAACCATCGGACGGCGTGTCCGAATCGCCGCTGGTCCGAATCGCCGCCGCCCTGATGCCGCCGGTCTGACGCCAGCGGTCCGAATCGCCGTCGGCGCCGTTCTGGATCAACGGTACGACTGAACCGATACCCTCCGGTATCCGTGCCACGGAGTGGCCCCTTTCCGCACCCTGCAGCGGGAAGGGGCCACTTGCGCGTCGACCCAGCCGTGCTATAGGTCTAAACCAATTTTCGGCTACCCCTTGTCACCTGGGCCGCTGACTGATGAGCTATGCCCGGGGACACAACGGACACCCTGGGAAAGGGAGATGTCGTGAGCAATGAAAGCCTGGCCAATCTGCTCAAGGAGGAGCGGCGGTTCGCACCGCCTGCCGATCTGGCCGCCGCCGCCAATGTGACCGAGGCTGCGTATGCACAGGCCGATGCGGACCGGCTGGGCTTCTGGGCCGAGCAGGCCCGGCGGCTGACCTGGGACACGGAGCCGACCGAGACGCTCGACTGGAGCAACCCGCCCTTCGCGAAGTGGTTCGCGGACGGCAAGCTGAACGTCGCGTACAACTGCGTGGACCGGCACGTCGAGGCCGGCAACGGCGACCGCGTCGCCATCCACTTCGAGGGCGAGCCCGGCGACAGCCGGTCGATCACCTATGCCCAGCTCAAGGACGAGGTCTCCCGGGCCGCCAACGCCCTGACCGAGCTGGGCGTCGTGGCCGGCGACCGCGTCGCGGTCTACCTGCCGATGATCCCCGAGGCGGTCGTCGCGATGCTCGCGTGCGCCCGCGTCGGCGCCGCGCACTCGGTGGTCTTCGGCGGGTTCTCCGCCGACGCCGTCGCCTCCCGCATCCAGGACGCCGACGCCAAGCTGGTGATCACCGCCGACGGCGGCTACCGCCGCGGCAAGCCGAGCGCGCTCAAGCCCGCCATCGACGAGGCCGTCGGCAAGTGTCCGCAGGTCAAGCACGTGCTGGTGGTGCAGCGCACCGGCCAGGAGACCGCCTTCACCGAGGGCCGGGACGTCTGGTGGCACGAGATCGTCGGGCGCCAGTCCGCCGAGCACACCCCGCAGGCCTTCGACGCCGAGCACCCGCTGTTCATCCTCTACACCTCGGGGACCACGGGTAAGCCCAAGGGCATCCTGCACACCTCGGGCGGCTACCTGACGCAGGCCGCGTACACCCACCACGCGGTCTTCGACCTGAAGCCCGAGAGCGACGTCTACTGGTGCACCGCCGACATCGGCTGGGTCACCGGGCACTCCTACATCGTCTACGGGCCGCTCGCCAACGGCGCGACCCAGGTCATGTACGAGGGCACGCCGGACACCCCGCACCAGGGCCGCTTCTGGGAGGTCGTGCAGAAGTACGGCGTCACCATCCTCTACACCGCGCCCACGGCGATCCGTACGTTCATGAAGTGGGGCGACGACATCCCCGCGAAGTTCGACCTGTCGAGCCTGCGCGTGCTGGGCTCGGTCGGCGAGCCGATCAACCCCGAGGCCTGGATCTGGTACCGCAAGCACATCGGCGGCGACCGCTGCCCGATCGTGGACACCTGGTGGCAGACCGAGACCGGCGCGATGATGATCTCGCCGCTGCCGGGCGTCACCCACACCAAGCCGGGCTCGGCGCAGCGCGCGCTGCCCGGCATCTCGGCCACCGTCGTCGACGACGAGGCGCACGAGGTCCCGAACGGCGGAGGCGGCTACCTGGTGCTCACCGAGCCGTGGCCGTCGATGCTGCGGACCATCTGGGGTGACGACCAGCGGTTCATCGACACGTACTGGTCGCGCTTCGAGGGCAAGTACTTCGCGGGCGACGGCGCCAAGAAGGACGACGACGGCGACATCTGGCTGCTCGGCCGGGTCGACGACGTGATGCTGGTGTCCGGCCACAACATCTCGACGACCGAGGTCGAGTCCGCGCTGGTCTCGCACCCCGCCGTCGCCGAGGCCGCCGTGGTGGGCGCGAACGACGAGACCACCGGCCAGGCCATCGTGGCCTTCGTGATCCTGCGCGGCACCGCCTCGGAGACCGACAGCCTGGTCGCGGAGCTGCGCAACCACGTGGGCGCGACGCTGGGCCCGATCGCGAAGCCGAAGCGGATCCTGCCGGTGCAGGAGCTGCCGAAGACCCGCTCGGGCAAGATCATGCGCCGGCTGCTGCGCGACGTGGCCGAGAACCGGGCGGTCGGAGACGTCACCACGCTCGCCGACTCCTCGGTCATGGACCTGATCCAGAGCAAGCTGCCCGCCGCTTCCAGCGAGGACTGACGGGGACCGCTCCCGCATCGCGGAGGGCGTCCGGCGCACAACGCGCCGGGCGCCCTCCGCCCGTTTAAGGTGAAGATCACCCGATACGACTGCGGACCCTGTAAAGTAAGAGAAGCGTCAATATTTGATGCTCTCAAGCTTCAAAGCTCTCAGGGTGCGCCGGGAAGTCTGGTCGGCAACAGCGTTCGTCATGCCGTCGACCACCCGGAGGTGTCCCATCGTGGCCACGCCCACGCCGCCCACGCCTACGCCTACTCCCGGCCGCAAGCTGCTCGGACGGCTCTCACTGCCCGAGCGCCGCTTCGTGGCCGACGCGCTGCGCGCCGAGACCGTCGGCGGCGTCCTGCTGCTGATCGCCGCGATCGCCGCCCTCATATGGGCGAACATCCCCGCCCTCTCGGACAGCTACGACAGCGTCCGGTCCTTCCACATCGGCAGCGCCTCCCTCGGCCTGGACCTCTCGCTCCAGCACTGGGCGGCCGACGGGCTGCTCGCCGTCTTCTTCTTCGTCGCCGGCATCGAACTCAAGCGCGAACTCGTCGCCGGCGACCTGCGCGACCCCAAGGCGGCCGCCCTCCCCGTGATCGCCGCGATCTGCGGCATGGCCGTGCCCGCGCTGGTCTACGTCCTGGTCAACGTCCTCGGAGACGGCTCGACCGACGGCTGGGCCGTCCCCACCGCCACCGACATCGCCTTCGCGCTCGCCGTCCTCGCGGTCATCGGCACCTCCCTGCCGTCCGCGCTGCGCGCGTTCCTGCTGACCCTCGCGGTCGTCGACGACCTCTTCGCCATCCTGATCATCGCGGTGTTCTTCACCAGCGACATCAACTTCCTCGCGCTCGGCGGGGCCGCCGCGGGCCTGGTCCTCTTCTGGTTCCTGCTCCGCATGGAGGTCCACGGCTGGTACGTCTACGTCCCGCTCGCCCTGGTCATCTGGGGCCTGATGTACAACAGCGGGGTCCACGCCACCATCGCCGGCGTCGCCATGGGCCTGATGCTCCGCTGCTCCCGCCGGGAGGGCGAGCGGCACTCCCCCGGCGAGCACATCGAGCACCTCGTACGGCCCGTCTCCGCCGGGCTGGCCGTGCCCATGTTCGCCCTCCTGTCCGCCGGCGTCTCCCTCTCCGACGAGTCCATCGGCCAGGTTTTCACCCGGCCCGAGACCCTCGGCGTGGTCCTCGGCCTGGTCGTCGGCAAGACGGTCGGCATCTTCGGCGGGACCTGGCTGGCCGCCCGGTTCACCAAGGCCGAACTGAACGAGGACCTCGCCTGGCCCGACGTACTCGCCGTGGCCTCGCTCGCCGGCATCGGCTTCACCGTCTCCCTGCTGATCGGAGAGCTCGCCTTCACCGGCGACGCCACCCTCACCGACGAGGTCAAGGCCGCCGTCCTGCTGGGCTCGCTCATCGCCGCGATCGTCTCGGGCGTGATGCTGAAGATGCGCAACCGCAAGTACAGGGCGCTCACCGAGGCGGAGGAACGCGACGACGACCTCGACGGAATCCCCGACATCTACGAGCAGGACAACCCCGAATACCACCTGCGGATGGCGCGGATCCACGAGGAGAAGGCCGCGGAACACCGCCGCAAGGCCGAGGAGGCGGCGCTCTCGGCAGCGGACTCCGCCACGACCGGCGCGGCCGAAGCGGGCACCGGGGGCCGCACCGGAGGCGACCGTCCGGCATGATCTGACTGACGGAGGACAGCCGTCGACGACGGACGCATGACGGACGACTTAGGGAGAGAGCGATGAGCGCAGTGGACCAAGGGCCGCAAGGAGCCGAGCGCACGCTGGGCCAGCTGGTCGCCTCGGCCACCGCCGAGATGTCCGCCCTGGTGCACGACGAAATCGCCCTCGCGAAGGCGGAGCTGCGCCAGGACGTCAAGCGCGCGGGCATCGGCGGCGCCGCGATTTCGATCGCGGGAGTGTTCGCGCTCTTCTCCCTGCCGGTGCTGAGCTTCGCCGCCGCCTACGGGATCCACAACCTCGGGCTCGGGCTCGCGTGGTCCTTCCTCATCGTCGGCGTCGCGTTCCTGCTGCTCGCGGGCCTGCTGGCGCTGATGGCCGTCTCGAAGTTCAAGAAGGTCAAGCCGCCGGAGAAGTCCATCGCCTCCGTCAAGCAGACCGCGGCGCTGGTCGGGACCGTCAAGCCGCATCCGCGCGCGGTGAGTGACAACGCTGTGGGTGTGGCACGCTCGTCCTCATGACAGCGCCCTCGCCGGACTCCGGCACCCCGCCCACGGCTGCCTCGGCGGTACGGCTCGACCTCCCCGGCGGACGGTCGGTGACGCACCGGGACGTCGCGGCCAACGGGGCGCGGTTCCACGTGGCCGAGCTGGGCGACGGGCCGCTGGTGCTCCTGCTGCACGGCTTCCCGCAGTTCTGGTGGACCTGGCGGCACCAGCTGACCGCCCTCGCCGACGCCGGGTACCGCGCCGTGGCGATGGACCTGCGCGGGGTGGGCGGCAGCGACCGCACCCCGCGCGGCTACGACCCGGCGAACCTGGCACTCGACGTCACCGGGGTCATCCGGTCCCTGGGCGAGCCGGACGCCGCGCTCGTCGGGCACGACCTGGGCGGCTACCTCGCCTGGACGGCGGCCGTGATGAGGCCCAAGCTGGTGCGCCGGCTGGTGGTCTCGTCGATGCCGCATCCGAGGCGCTGGCGCTCGGCGATGCTCGCGGACTTCGGACAGACCCGGGCGAGCTCCCACATCTGGGGATTCCAGCGGCCGTTCATCCCCGAGCGGCAGCTGGTCGCGGACGACGGGGCGCTCGTGGGGCAGCTGATCCAGGACTGGTCCGGGCCGGTGCCTCCGGCCGAGGAGGACCTGGCCGTGTACCGGCGGGCGATGTGCATCCCGTCCACCGCGCACTGCTCGATCGAGCCGTACCGCTGGATGATGCGGTCGATGGCCCGGCCGGACGGGCTCCAGTTCAACCGGCGCATGAAGCGGCCGGTTCGGGTGCCGACGCTGCACCTGCACGGCTCGCTGGACCCGGTGATGCGCACGCGCAGCGCGGCCGGTTCGGGGGAGTACGTCGAAGCCCCTTACCGCTGGCGGCTGTTCGACGGGCTCGGGCACTTCCCGCACGAGGAGGATCCGGCCGCGTTCTCGGCGGAGCTGGTGAACTGGCTCAAGGACCCCGAACCCGACCGCTGATCGGCGTTCTGACGGACCGGCAGCCTTCCAGTGTGCTCGTCCTACGAACATTCAATTGCCCGGCGCATAGGCCAATTGGCCGCCCCTGACGGGATTACCGACCTTGGGCCCCGGGCACAGCTCGAGGTATGGGCTGGACGCACGACTACGGTGACACCGCACACGAACGCCGCTCGGCCGAAGCGCCGGGCACCCACGAGAGGGCGGGCCGGGAAGGCCACGACCTCCGACTCGGGATTCCGCGCATCCTGCGCCGCCGCGCCCGCTGGGTATCGGCGCGCCTGCGCCATCCACGGATGTAGGAGCTCCCACGGCTGTGGGGGCTCCCGCCGCCCGGGCGTACGGGTACCCGTACGAGGTGTACGGATACCCGCGCCCGCTCGGCTCAGAGGGCGCAGCCCTGGCTGTCGACCCGCCGCTCGGCGCTCTTCCCGACCCGGATGTCGTCGCGGATCTCGTCCGCCGTCAGGGCGTAGCCGGTGTTCGGGTCGTCCAGCGACTTCGCGAAGACGACCCCGTACACCCTGCCGTCGGGCGTCAGGAGCGGACCGCCGGAGTTGCCCTGGCGGACGGTCGCGTAGAGCGAGTAGACGTCGCGCCGGACGGTGCCGCGGTGGTAGATGTCGGGGCCGTTGGCGTTGATGCGGCCGCGGACACGGGCCGCCCGGACGTCGTACGCGCCGTTCTCCGGGAAGCCAGCGACGATCGCGTCGCTGCCGCTCGACGCGTCCTTCTCGGTGAACTCCAGCACCGGGGCCTTCAGCTTGGGCACGTCCAGTACGGCGATGTCGCGCTCCCAGTCGTAGAGCACGACCTTGCCGTCGTAGAGCTTGCCCTCGCCGCCGACCTGCACGGTGGGCTCGCCGACGCCGCCGACGACGTGCGCGTTGGTCATCACCTTGCCGGGGGCGAAGACGAAGCCGGTGCCCTCCAGCACCTTGCTGCAACTGGGCGCGGTACCGACGACCTTCACGATCGAGCGCTTGGCCTGCTCGGCGACCGGGCTGCGGGCGAGGCCCGGGTCGGGCGCCTTCACCTCGGTGATGGGCTCGTTGGAGAACGGGCTGAACACCTGCGGGAAGCCGTTGCGCGCCAGGGTGGAACTGAAGTCCGAGAACCAGGTGTTCGCCTGCGCGGGCAGCACCCGCGACACGCCGAGGAGCACCTTGGAGTTGCGGACCTCCTTGCCCAGGGTGGGCAAGGAGGTGCCGGCGAGCGCGGACCCGATCAGCCAGGCCACCAGCAGCATCGCGACGACGTTGACCAGCGCCCCGCCCGTCGCGTCGAGGGCGCGGGCCGGGGACCAGGTGATGTGGCGTCTGAGCTTGCTGCCCAGATGCGTGGTGAAGGCCTGGCCGATCGAGGCGCAGACGATGATCACGACGACGGCGACGACCACGACCGTGGTGGTCACCTGGGTGCCGTTGTCGGTCACGCGGTCCCAGATCAGCGGCAGCAGGGACACGGCGATGAGACCACCGCCGAGGAAGCCGATCACCGACAGGATGCCGACGACGAACCCCTGGCGGTAGCCGACGATCGCGAACCACACGGCGGCGACCAGCAACAGGATGTCCAGCACGTTCACGAGGGTCACCGTCTCATGCGCGCCAGTCGAGCGGGACCTGACGTGAGCGGTCCCACGGGCGCTCCCAGCCCGCGAAGTGCAGGATCCGGTCGATGACCCCGGCCGTGAAACCCCAGACCAGAGCCGATTCCACGGTGAAGGCCGGGCCCCGGAAGCCGCCCGCGTGGACCACGGTGACCCGGTGATCGGGATCCGTGAGATCCGCCACGGGAACCGTGAAGACCCGGGCCGTCTCCGCCGGGTCCACCACGCCGACCGGGCTGGGATCGCGCCACCACCCGAGCACCGGGGTCACCACGAACTCGCTGACCGGGATGTAGAGGCGGGGCAGCACCCCGAAGAGCTGGACCCCGGCGGGGTCCAGGCCGGTCTCCTCCTCGGCCTCGCGCAGCGCGGCGCGCAGCGGGCCGGTGGTGTGCGGATCGCCGTCCTCGGGGTCGAGGGCGCCGCCGGGGAAGGACGGCTGGCCCGCGTGCGAGCGCAGGCTGCCGGCGCGTTCCTGGAGCAGGAGTTCGGGGCCGCGGGGGCCCTCGCCGAAGAGAATCAGCACGGCCGACTGGCGGCCCCGGCCGTCCTCGGGGGGCAGGAAGCGGCTCAGCTGGGGGGGCCGGACCGTGCGGGCGGCCTCGACCACGGGCTCCAGCCATGCCGGAAGCCCCTGGGTGCTGATGGTGACGCCGTCGCGCGGGGCTGCGTACGGCTCGCCGTGCCGGGCCTGCGGGCCCTGGCCGTGCTCGCCGTGCTCGCCGTGCTCGCCGTGCTGCACGGGCGGCGCGCCCAGCGGGGTGCCCGCCATGCTCTCGTCCCTCGTACCCCGCGTCATAGGCATCCCTGCTCCCTGCCGTTCCCGGCACCGGCGACACTCGGCACAACGCGCTCCGCCGCCGGATTCGTTCCTCCGCGAGCCCCGTGCGGGACCCGGGCCGTGCTGCCGTGCTGTCAGGGCGCCGGGGCGCCCAGGGGGGACGCCGGGAGGCCCGGGTAGTCCGGCGGGGGGCTCAGCCGCTGGCCCGGCTGGCCGCCCTTCTCGTACTTGAGCAGCTTCTTCGCCTTCTCCGGGTCGGTCTCGCCCTCCCCGTACGCCGGGCAGAGCGGGGCGATGGGGCAGGCGCCGCAGGCCGGCCTGCGCGCGTGGCAGATCCGGCGGCCGTGGAAGACGACCCGGTGGGACAGCATCGTCCACTCGCTCTTCGGGAAGATCGCGCAGATCTCCGCCTCGACCTTCTCCGGGTCCTCCTGCTCGGTCCACTTCCAGCGGCGCACGAGGCGGCCGAAGTGGGTGTCGACGGTGATGCCCGGCACCCCGTAGGCGTTGCCGAGGACGACGTTCGCCGTCTTGCGGCCCACTCCGGGCAGGGTGACCAGGTCCTCTATCCGGTTGGGCACCTCACCGCCGAAGTTCTCGGACAGGGCCTTGGAGAGGCCCAGGAGCGACCTCGACTTCGCACGGAAGAACCCGGTTGGCCGGATGAGCTCCTCCAGATCCTCGGGAGCGGCCGCGGCCATGTCCTCGGGGGTCGGGTAGGCGGCGAAGAGGGCGGGGGTCGTCTGGTTCACCCGCAGGTCGGTGGTCTGCGCCGACAGGACGGTGGCGACCAGCAGCTCGAAGGGGTTGCGGAAGTCCAGCTCCGGATGGGCGTACGGGTACACCTCGGCCAGTTCCCGGTTGATCCGGCGGGCTCTGCGGACCATGGAGAGGCGGGATTCCGGCTTCGGCGCCTTCAGGACCTTCGCAGACGCGGGTTTCTTGGCCGAAGCTTTGCCCTCGGCGCGGGGCGGGGCCTCCGAGGACACCTCCATGGGGGCTTGTTCGCCCACGGCTGAATTCTGGGCCGCCGTCACTGCTGCGGACCCCTTGGCCTGTGCTCTCACCGGCTTATTGGACACCCGGCCAGCCTAAGGCCGGGCGCTGACACCCGCCCGGACCTCAGGTAACACCACCCCGATTGGTCCCTCGCCGCACAGCACACCCGTACGTCCGGCATCCTTGTGATTGATCGCACTGTTTGAGCCGTCCGGCAAAATGGGGAGCGGTCCCCTGGCTGGTCGACATAGGAGAGAGACTCGTGGACGACGTTCTGCGGCGCGCCCCGCTCTTCGCGGCGCTCGATGACGAGCAGGCCGCGGAGCTCCGCGCCTCCATGGGCGAGGTGACCCTCGCACGCGGTGACGCCCTGTTCCACGAGGGCGATCCCGGCGACCGGCTGTACGTCGTGACCGAGGGCAAGGTGAAGCTGCACCGCACCTCCCCCGACGGCCGCGAGAACATGCTGGCCGTCCTCGGCCCCGGTGAGCTGATCGGCGAGCTCTCGCTCTTCGACCCGGGCCCGCGCACCGCCACCGCGACCGCCCTGACCGAGGTCAAGCTGCTCGGCCTCGGGCACGGCGATCTCCAGCCGTGGCTGAACGCCCGGCCCGAGGTGGCCACGGCGCTGCTGCGCGCCGTCGCCCGGCGCCTGCGCAAGACCAACGACCAGATGTCCGACCTGGTCTTCTCCGACGTACCCGGGCGCGTCGCCCGGGCGCTCCTCGACCTGTCGCGCCGGTTCGGCGTGCAGTCGGAGGAGGGCATCCACGTGGTGCACGACCTCACGCAGGAAGAGCTGGCCCAGCTCGTCGGCGCCTCGCGCGAGACCGTGAACAAGGCGCTGGCCGACTTCGCCGGCCGCGGCTGGCTGCGGCTGGAGGCGCGTGCGGTGATCCTGCTGGACGTGGAGCGGCTGGCCAAGCGCTCCCGCTGACGCCGTCCGAACCGTGCTCCGAGGGGTCCTGCCGTGCCGGCGGGGCCCCTCCGCCGTTTCCGGGTGCGGCGCCACGGGCACCGGGGCGGCCGTCCTGTCGATCGCGAGAAGCCCGGCCGGGGGAAAGGGCGGAGTGGACACATGGAGGAGCACAGAGGGCTGGACCCGTACGGCTGCTTCGAACGCGAGGGCTCGCTCGGCCGGGTGCAGGCCGGGTTCGCGCCGGTCGTGGCGGCCGCGCGCGAGCGGATCGCCGAGGCGTACGGGAAGCGGCTGCACAGCGCCTACCTGTACGGGTCCGTCCCGCGCGGGACGGCCCGGCCCGGGCGCTCGGACCTGGACCTGCTGCTCGCCCTGCACCGGGAGCCCGGGGACGAGGACCGGGACACCGCCGAGGTGCTCGGCCGCAGCCTCGACGAGGACTTCCCGCAGATCGACGGCGTGGGCATCCTGCTGTACGGCAAGGACACCCTGCTGAGCGAGCAGGAACGTTACGACCTGGGATGGTTCCTCGCCTGCCTGTGCACCCCGCTGCTCGGCGCCGACCTGGCCGAGCACCTGCCCCGGTACCGGCCGGACGCCGTGCTCGCCCGGGAGACCAACGGCGGGCTGGCCGAGCTGCTCCCCCGCTGGCGGTCCCGGGCGCGGGCGGCCTCGACCCCCGCGGAGCAGCGCAGACTGAGCCGGCTCTTCGCGCGGCACCTGGTGCGCACCGGGTTCACGCTCGTCATGCCCCGGTGGGGCGGCTGGACCAGCGACCTCGCCGAGTCCGCGGAGATCTTCGGCCGGTACTACCCCGAGCGCGCGGCGCAGATGCGGGCCGCGGCGGCCGTGGCACTGGACCCGGTCGCGGACCCCGAGGTCGTGCGGGCGTACACCGAGGACCTCGGGCCGTGGCTCGCGGACGAGTACACCGCCCGGTACGGACCGAAGACGCCGCGCCAGGCCCTGACCGGAGCCTAGGCCTTCTCTTTCGGGACGGCCTGGGCGGTGAGCGCCTCGACCGCCTGCTTGGCCTCCAGCAGGCCCGCGCCCGTCACGCGCCGGTAGACGCGGATGGCGTCGATCTCGCGGCCGTCGCGGACCAGCGCCCGGACCTCGTCCAGCCCGGCGCGCTCCGGCTCCTCGATGTCGAAGTGCTCCAGGACCAGGCCCAGGCGGCGCTCCAGGCGCTCCGCCCTGCGTTCCAGGGCCTTCATGCGCAGCGTCACCGTGGAGGTGATCCAGCCGGCCGTGGCGATCAGCGCGAGCAGAAGAAACAGCGTGGTCATTCAGGGCCCCCAGGGATCAATCCGTGATCTTGAAGATACTCGAGCTGCGCCCGGACGGACCATTCCGCCGCCGGCCACAGGGAGCGGTCGACGTCCCCGTAGACCTGGGCGACCACCGCCTCGGGGGTGACGAACCCGTTCTCCACGGCGGTCTCGACCTGGGCCAGCCGGTGCGCCCGGTGGGCCAGGTAGAACTCGACCGCGCCCTGCGCGTCATCCAGGACCGGGCCGTGGCCGGGGAGCACCGTGTGAACCCCGTCGTCGACCGTCAGCGAGCGCAGCCGGCGCAGCGAGTCCAGGTAGTCGCCGAGCCGCCCGTCGGGGTGC
Organism: Streptomyces sp. NPDC028314; assembly: GCF_055565795.1. NCBI lineage: Bacteria > Bacillati > Actinomycetota > Actinomycetes > Kitasatosporales > Streptomycetaceae > Streptomyces > Streptomyces sp. NPDC028314. The sequence goes on along the minus strand of NZ_JBVHTP010000002.1, from coordinate 521,093 downwards.
GCGACGACGGTCGTGCCGCGGCCGAGGACGGTGTCGCCGGTCAGGACCGCCCGGTCGGCGGGCAGGTGGAAGCAGAGCGAGTCCGAGGTGTGGCCGGGGGTCGCGACCACGCGCAGCTCCAGACCGCCGACCCGGATCACGTTCCCGGCGGCCAGGCCCTCGTCGCCCAGGCGCAGGGCGGGGTCGAGGGCGCGGACCTTCGTACGGGTCAGCTCGGCGAAGCGCGCGGCGCCCTCGGCGTGGTCGGGGTGGCCGTGGGTGAGCAGGGTCAGCGCCACCCGCTTGCCGGCCTTCTCCGCGGTGTCCACGACGGCCCGCAGGTGCGCCTCGTCCAGCGGGCCGGGGTCGATGACGACGGCCAGGTCGGAGTCCGGTTCGGAGACGAGCCAGGTGTTGGTGCCGTCCAGGGTCATGGCGGACGCGTTCGGGGCCAGGATGTTGACCGCCCGGGCGGTGGCGGGTCCGGAGACGACCGTTCCGCGGGGCTGGCCGGGCAGTGCGGCGGCGTCGGTCATGCGGGGGCTCCTCCGGGGTGTCCGAGGTGGACGCGCTTGGTGAACTCGTCGTGGCCCGGCCAGCTCAGTACCAGCTCACCGTCCACCAGGGCGGCCTGGGCGAGCACCGGGGCCAGGTCCTGGCCCGTGGCACCGGTCAGGGCCTGCGCGGCGCTCTCGTACGGCTCCAGGGAGCGCAGCGTGGAGATGGTGGGCGGCATCATCAGCAGCTCGCCCTTGTCGTAGCCGGCGGCGGCGTCCGCGGGGCGGATCCAGACGGTCCGGTCGGCCTCGGTGGAGGCGTTGCGGGTGCGCTGGCCCTCGGGGAGGGCGGCGACGAAGAACCAGGTGTCGTAGCGGCGGGGCTCGAACTCCGGGGTGATCCAGCGGGCCCAGGCGCCGAGCAGGTCGGAGCGCAGCAGGAGGCCGCGGCGGTCGAGGAACTCGGCGAACGACAGTTCCCGGGCCACCAGGGCCTGCCGGTCGGCCTCCCAGTCGTCGCCGGTGGTGTCGGTGACGACACGGTCGGGGGCCTCGCCGGCCAGCAGCACGCCGGCCTCCTCGTACGTCTCCCGGACCGCTCCGCAGACGATCGCCTGGGCGGTACGGGGATCCGTGCCGAGCCGAGCCGCCCAGTCCTCCAGGCCCGGGCCGGCCCAGCCGATGAGGTGCTCCTCGTCGCGGGGGTCGACGCCGCCGCCGGGGTAGGCGTAGGCACCGCCCGCGAAGGCCATGGAGGCCCGGCGGCGGAGCATGTGCACGGCGGGGCCGGTGTCGGTGTCCCGGAGCAGCATGACGGTGGCGGCGCGTTTGGGCGGGACGGGGGTGAGGGAGCCGTCCGCGAGGGCCCGGATGCGGTCGGGCCACTCCGGGGGGTACCACTGGCCTCCGGCGGGGGTGGGGCCGGTGGGGGTCTGCTGTCCGTGCTCACCGTTCGGCATGGCGGGATGCTACGGGGATCCGGCCCGATGTTCGAGACCGGTGCCCTGGCCGGGTCGTTTGACGGGGCTCGGCCTGCCCCTGCCCTGGCCGGGCTTCGGTCGCGGCTCGGGCTGCCCCCGCCCTGGCCGGGCTTCGGTCGCGGCTCGGGCTGCCCCCGCCCTGGCCGGGCTTCGGTCGCGGCTCGGGCTGCCCCCGCCCTGGCCGGGCTTTGGTCGCGGCTCGGGCTGCCCCCGCCCTGGCCGGGTTGGTTTGCAGCTCCGCTGCTGCGGGGCGCCTCAAGCGCCGGCGGGGCTGGGTTGGGCTGCGGGTTGGGCGGGGTGCCGGTGGCGCCGTCGGGGTGGGGGAAAGACACCCGACCCACCACCCCAGCCCCGCCGGCGATTGAGGCGACACGCAGCAGCCGAGCTGCAGAACAGGCCCGGCCCGGCAGGGGCAACCCGACCCCACCGACCCCCGGAGGGTCAGGCGTCGGGGGTCAGTTCCACCTGGAACTCGACCTCCACCGGCGCGTCCAGCGGCAGGACCGCCACGCCGACCGCGCTGCGGGCGTGCACGCCCTTGTCCCCGAGCACCGCACCCAGCAGCTCGCTCGCACCGTTCAGCACGCCCGGCTGACCCGTGAAGTCCGGGGCCGAGGCGATGAAGCCGACGACCTTGACGACACGCGCGATCTTGTCGAGGTCACCGACCACCGACTTGACGGCGGCCAGGGCGTTCAGCGCGCAGGTGGCGGCCAGCTCCTTGGCCTGCTCCGCCGAGACCTCGGCGCCGACCTTGCCGGTGACCGGCAGGCTGCCCTTGACCATCGGGAGCTGGCCGGCGGTGTACACGTACACGCCCGACCGCACGGCCGGCTGGTACGTGGCCAGCGGCGGGACGACCTCCGGCAGCGTCAGGCCGAGCTCGGCCAGCCTCGCTTCGACGATCCCGCTCATGCCGACTTCTCCCGCTTCAGGTAGGCCACGAGCTGCTCGGGGTTGTTCGGCCCGGGCACGACCTGGACGAGCTCCCAGCCGTCCTCGCCCCAGGTGTCCAGGATCTGCTTGGTGGCGTGGACCAGCAGCGGGACGGTCGCGTATTCGAACTTCTTGGTCATGGGAGCGAGCGTAGTGCCTGAGGCACAGGGCTCATGCGCGACCCGAAGCGCGAGTGGTTAGGCTCGGACGCTGTGAGCAGGCTCCAGGTGGTCAGCGGCAAGGGCGGCACCGGCAAGACCACGGTCGCCGCCGCACTCGCGCTCGCCCTCGCACGCGAGGGCAGGCGGACTCTTCTGGTGGAGGTCGAGGGCAGGCAGGGGATCGCGCAGCTCTTCGGGGCGGAGGCGCTCCCGTACGAGGAACGGAAGATCGCCGTCGCGCCCGGTGCGGGCGGCGGTGAGGTGTACGCGCTCGCCATCGATGCGGAACGGGCGCTTCTGGACTACCTCCAGATGTTCTACAAGCTCGGTTCGGCCGGCCGCGCGCTCAAGAAGCTCGGCGCGATCGACTTCGCGACGACGATCGCGCCGGGTCTGCGGGACGTGCTGCTGACCGGCAAGGCGTGCGAGGCGGTGCGGCGCAAGGACAAGGCCGGGCGGTACGTCTACGACCACGTGATCATGGACGCGCCGCCGACCGGGCGGATCACCCGCTTCCTGAACGTCAACGACGAGGTGGCGGGGCTGGCCCGGTTCGGGCCGATCCACAACCAGGCGCAGGCCGTCATGAAGGTGCTCAAGTCCCCGGAGACGGCCGTCCATCTGGTCACGCTCCTGGAGGAGATGCCGGTACAGGAGACCGCCGACGGGATCGCGGAACTGGAGGCGGCGGGGCTGCCGGTGGGCCGGGTCGTCGTGAACATGGTGCGCCCGCACCACCTGGACGAGGATGCCCTGCGCGCGGCGGCCGGCAAGCGCCGCGCCGACGTGGCGAAGGCGCTGTCCCGCGCGGGGCTGGGCGGCGCGCGGCGCGGGGGGCTCGCCGAGCGGCTGGTGGAGCCGCTGCTGACGCAGGCCGCCGAGCACGCGAGCCGGGTGGAGCTGGAGCGCGCGCAGCGCACCGTACTGGAGGGGCTGCGCGTGCCGACGTACGAACTCCCCCTGCTCGGCGCGGGGATGGATCTGGCGGGGCTGTACGAGCTGGCGACGGAACTGCGCAAGCAGGCGGGCGAGGAGTGAGCGGGGCCATGGGCGCGAGCACGGACAGGGGCACGGGCACGGGCATGGACACGCCGCCGCAGCTGGCGGTGGACGCGCTGCTGGACGACCCGCAGACCCGGATCATCGTGTGCTGCGGCGCGGGCGGGGTCGGCAAGACCACCACCGCCGCGGCGCTGGGCGTCCGGGGGGCGGAGCGCGGCCGGAAGGTCGTCGTGCTCACCATCGACCCGGCGCGCAGGCTGGCGCAGTCGATGGGCATCGATTCGCTGGACAACACCCCGCGCAAGGTGCGGGGAGTGGCGGGGGACGGCGGTGAACTGCACGCCATGATGCTGGACATGAAGCGGACCTTCGACGAGATCGTCGAGACGCACGCGGAGGGCGAGCGGGCGCAGGCGATCCTGGCGAACCCCTTCTACCAGTCCCTGTCGGCCGGTTTCGCGGGCACGCAGGAGTACATGGCGATGGAGAAGCTGGGCCAGCTGCGGGCCCGGGACGACTGGGATCTGATCATCGTCGACACTCCGCCGAGCCGGTCCGCGCTGGATTTCCTGGACGCGCCGAAGCGGCTGGGGTCCTTCCTGGACGGGAAGTTCATCCGGGTGCTGATGGCTCCGGCCAAGGTCGGCGGGCGGGCCGGGATGAAGTTCCTGAATGTCGGCATGTCGATGATGACGGGCACGCTGAGCAAGCTGATGGGTGCCTCGCTGCTGAAGGACGTACAGACCTTCGTGGCGGCGATGGACACGATGTTCGGCGGTTTCCGCACGCGCGCGGACGCGACCTTCCGGCTGCTCCAGGCTCCCGGTACGGCCTTCCTCGTGGTCGCCGCGCCCGAACCGGACGCCTTGCGCGAGGCCGCGTACTTCGTCGAGCGGCTGGCGGCGGAGCGCATGCCGCTGGCCGGCCTGGTGCTCAACCGGGTGCACGGCAGTGGCGCCGACCAGCTGTCCGCCGAGCGGGCGTTGGCCGCCGCAGAGAATCTTGAAGAAGGCGGCATTGTCGATCAGGAGTCCGGGAAAGCTGGACTTCGTGGCTCGGCCGCGGAGGCCGCCGCCGCGGACCCGCAGACTCCTGGAACCGGCTCCCCCGGCACCGACACCGACACCAACGCCGACGTGGACGTGGACGAGATCGACGGAATCGATGAGATCGACGAGATCACGGCAGGCCTGTTGCGCCTGCACGCCGAGCGGATGCAGGTGATCGCGCGCGAACAGCGCACACGCGATCGCTTCACCTCGCTGCACCCCGAGGTGGCGGTGGCCGAAGTGGCCGCCCTGCCCGGCGATGTACACGACCTCGCCGGGCTGCGGGCCATCGGAGAGCGACTCGCGGCCGGGGTTCCGGCCGGAGCGTAGGTCTTCGTACGCAACACCCCGCGCGGGGGCGTCCGTAGGCGGTACCGCGCGGGTGATCTACCCGGCGGCCGCGTACGTCTCGTACGGGACGTCGATCTCCGCATCGACATCCACGGTGAGGATGCCTGTACTGCGCTCGTACTCAGTGCGGGCGGTTTCGAGCAGCCGTCGCCACGAGGTGACGGTGGGACGCCTGCGCAGCAATGCGCGACGTTCCCGCTCGGTCATTCCGCCCCACACTCCGAACTCGACACGGTTGTCGAGCGCGTCGGCCAGGCATTCGGTCCGCACCGGACATCCGGTGCACACCGCCTTGGCCCTGTTCTGTGCCGCTCCTTGAACGAACAGTTCATCCGGATCGGTAGTGCGGCAGGCTGCCTGCGCACTCCAGTCGGTAACCCAGCCCATCCCGGCGCCGTCCTCTCCCGAATCGAGGCTCCCCCACGGCGGTAGCGGCATATTCACCGCTGCCAGTTGAGGACGTTACGGAAGGAGGACACAGTGCAACACCCCCGCTGGGCCCAATCTTGAATGGTCCGAACGGACTATGGGTAAGCGGCAGATCACCCGACGGAGTGATCCGGCGACATGCCCGGCCATTCCGGCGATTCGGGTGAAATCGGCGGCGGACCATCAGGGCGAGCGGCGAGATTCGGACATCAGTCCACCCCATTCGGGAAGGGTGAAAATCAAGCCGAGGGGTTGATGTCGTGCCGCGCTGCTGTGACAGTTGGGGACAGCTTAGGCCAAGGCATTCGCGTGTGTCCGGCGAATGAGAACGTAGGCTGCCCTCTATGGGAAAGAAGCGCTCGGGCGGCGGGCTCACGGGGCCACAACAGGCCGCCAAGTTCCTCGGTGTGTCTGTCCTCTCCGGAGTCGTACTGGCCGGTATCGCGATCCCGGGGGCCGGCGCCCTGGGGCTCGCGGCCAAGGGGACGGTCGAGGGTTTCGACGAGATCCCGGCCAATCTCAAGACACCTCCGCTGAGCCAGCGCACCACGATTCTGGACGCAGAGGGTGGCTTGATCGCCACGGTCTATTCACGTGACCGTCAGGTGGTGCCCCTGACGGCCATCTCGCCGTACATGCAGAAGGCGATCGTCGCCATCGAGGACTCGCGTTTCTACGAGCACGGCGCGGTCGACCTCAAGGGCATCCTGCGCGCGGTCAACCGCAACGCACAGGAAGGCGGCGCCGCACAGGGCGCCTCCACGCTCACGCAGCAGTACGTGAAGAACGTCTTCGTCGAGGAAGCCGGCGACGACGAGACGAAGGTGCGCGAGGCCCAGGAGAAGAGCCTCGGGCGCAAGATCCGCGAGCTGAAGTACTCGATTCAGGTCGAGGAGGAGCTCGGGAAGAAGAAGATCCTCGAGAACTACCTGAACATCACGTACTTCGGTCAGCAGGCGTACGGAATCGAATCCGCCGCCCAGCGGTACTTCAGCAAGCCCGCCAAGGACCTGACGCTGGAGGAGTCGGCCCTGCTGGCCGGCGTCGTGCAGTCGCCGACCCGGTTCGACCCGGTGAACGACTCCCAGGAGGCGATGAAGCGCCGCAACGTCGTCCTCCAGCGGATGGCCGACATGAAGGACATCTCGCAGACGGAGGCCGACGAGGCCAAGCTGAAGCCGGTCACGCTGAAGGTGACCCGGCCGAAGAACGGCTGCATCACGGCCGTGAAGGGCGCGGGCTTCTTCTGCGACTTCGTGCGCAACAGCTTCCTGACCGACCCCGTCTTCGGCAAGACCCGCGAGGAGCGGGCGAAGGTCTGGAACCAGGGCGGCCTGACCGTCCGTACGACGCTGGACCCGCAGTCGCAGGACTCCGTCAACGAGTCGATCAAGGACCACGTCGACCAGGAGGACAAGGTCGCGACGGCCGTCACCCTGGTACAGCCGGGAACCGGGCGGGTGCTCGGCATGGGCCAGTCGAAGCCGTACGGCTTCGGCAAGAACGAGACCCAGATCAACTTCTCCGTGGACAAGCGGATGGGCGGCTCCAACTTCGGCTTCCCGACCGGCTCGACGTTCAAGCCGTTCGTCGCGGCCGCGGCGATGGAGCGGGGCGTGGCGCCGACCAAGACGTACGGGTCCCCGCACGACATGGAGTACCCGAGCCCGGTGCAGACCTGCGGCGACAAGCCCTGGGTGAACACCTCCAAGGACCGGGTGGAGAACGAGTCGGAGTCCGAGGTCGGCCCGTACGGCATGAGGGAGGCGATGGCCAAGTCGGTCAACACCTACTTCGTGGAGATGATCTCCGAGACGGGGCTCTGCCCGGTCACCGAGATGACCACCAAGCTCGGGGTCAACCCGGCGGACGGCACCAAGCTGCCGGAGGTCCCGGCCATCGCGCTCGGCACCGAGGGCATGTCCCCGCTGACCATGGCCAACGCCTACGCGACCTTCGCCAACCGGGGCACGTACTGCACGCCGGTGGCCATCGAGTCGATCACCGACGCGCACAACAAGGCCCTGGCCGTGCCGAAGTCCAAGTGCGAGCGCGTGATGTCGGAGAAGACCGCCGACACCATCAACGCCCTGCTGCTCGGCGTGGTCGACACCGGCGGTACCGGTGCGGCGGCCGGTCTGACCGACCGGCAGAGCGCGGGCAAGACCGGTACCACAGACAACCGCTGGAACGCCTGGTTCGTGGGGTACACCCCGAACATGTCCGGTGCCACCTGGGTCGGCTCGGGCGGGGCCAAGCAGGTGTCGATGGAGAACATCACCATCGGCGGCGAGTACTACCCCAAGGTCTACGGCGGCGGGCTGCCCGGCCCGATCTGGAAGCAGGCGGTCGCCGGCGCCCTCTCGGGCCGCGAGTCCATGAACTTCGCCACGGTCTCCCTCCCGGAGACCGATGCCCCGGCGGCCGGTTCGCGCCCCAACAAGCCGAACCAGCCCAGCACGCCGGCCCCGAACCGGCCCGGCAAGCCGGGAAAGCCCGGTGACGGCAAGCCCGGCACCGGCCGGCCCGGCGGGCAGACCGTCGCCGGAGCCACCGGCGGCAGCCCGGGCGGCACCATCGGCGGCGACCCGGGCGACGGCACCCCCGGCGGGATCGGCTTCCCCCCGGGCCTGATCGGCGGCCGCGAGGACCAGTAGCCGCGCAGGAGGCGACGTAGAAGAGGGAGGGGCCCCAGCCGGATCCGGCTGGGGCCCCTCCCTCTTGTCCTGTCAGCCAGTACTCAAGAAAGGTGCCTCTTCACGACGGCGGCGACGCGGCCGCCCTCCGCGAGACCGGCCACCTTCGGGTTCACGATCTTCATGACCGCACCCATGGCCCGCGGCCCCTCGGCGCCCGCCGCCTTGGCCTCCTCGACGGCCTGCGCCACGATCGCTGCGAGCTCCTCGTCGGTGAGCTGCTTGGGCAGGTACCGGTCGAGGAACTCGCCCTCCAGGGTCTCGCGCGCGGCCGACTCGGTACGGCCGCCCTGGGCGAACGCGTCCGCGGCCTCGCGGCGCTTCTTCGCCTCCTTGGCGATCACCTTGAGGACTTCGTCGTCGGAGAGCACGCGCGCTTCCTTGCCCGCGACCTCCGCGTTGGTGATGGCGGAGAGGGTCAGTCGCAGCGTGGACGAGGCGAGCTCGTCGCGCGCCCTGATGGCGGCGGTGAGGTCTTCCTGAAGCTTGGCCTTGAGCGTGGTCATGCACCTGAGTCTGCCAGGTGCGGGGGCGGTGGCGCCCGCCGGTTTTCCTTGCGGGCCACCGGGGGTGCGACGATGGGGGCATGCGTGCGCGTTACGGAGTACCCCTGAAGGTCACGGCCGGAATCGCTGCGGCGGGGGCCGCGGGTGTGGCCTACGCCGCCGGTTTCGAGGCGAGGTCGTTCCGCCTGCGCCGGGTGACTGTGCCCGTCCTGCCCCGGGGGATGCGGCCGTTGCGCGTCCTGCAGGTGTCGGACATCCACATGGTCGGCGGCCAGCGCAAGAAGCGCGCCTGGCTCCAGTCCCTGGCCGGGCTGCGCCCGGACTTCGTCGTGAACACCGGCGACAACCTCTCCGACACGGAGGGCGTGCCCGAGGTGCTGGACGCGCTGGGCCCCCTCATGGAGTTCCCCGGCGTGTACGTCTTCGGGTCGAACGACTACTACGGGCCGCGGCTGCGCAATCCCGGGCGCTACCTGATCGAGAAGACCCAGGGCCGGCACGGGCTGAACGGCAACAAGCCGGTCGTCGGCGCCGTCCACAACCCGTGGGAGGAGATGCGGGACGCCTTCGACGAGGCGGGCTGGCTGAACCTCACCAACACGCGGGCGCGGCTGAAGCTGAACGGGCTGGAGCTGGCCTTCACCGGCCTGGACGACCCGCACATCAAGCGCGACCGCTACGAGCTGGTCGCGGGCGGTCCGGAGGCGGACGCGGACTTCTCGACGGCCGTGGTGCACGCCCCGTACCTGCGCACGCTGGAGTCCTTCACCGCCGACCGCTACCCGCTGATCCTCGCGGGACACACGCACGGCGGGCAGCTGTGCATCCCCTTCTACGGGGCGCTGGTCACCAACTGCGACCTGGACACGAAGCGGGTGAAGGGGCTCTCCACGCACGAGAGCGGCGGGAACCGCGCGTACCTGCACGTCTCGGCGGGCTGCGGCACCAACCGCTTCACGCCCGTGCGCTTCGCCTGCCCGCCCGAGGCGACACTGCTGACGCTGACCCCGAAGGCCTGAGCCGGCCGGGGCCTGCCTCCCGCCCTGGCCGGGCCCCTCGCGAAAACCGGATTTCGTCTCCGGCGAGAGGTCCGCTAAAGTAATCGATGTCGCCACGGCAGCAAGCGCTGCAAGGCAACAATCGGGGTGTAGCGCAGCTTGGCAGCGCGCTTCGTTCGGGACGAAGAGGTCGTGGGTTCAAATCCCGCCACCCCGACTTCGTAAGACCAGGTCAAGGGCCTGATCCGCATCGCGGATCAGGCCCTTCCTGCGTCTCCGGCGATCGTTCGGAAGAAGTCTGGGAGAAGATCTTGATCGGCTTCTCCCAGGCGTCCTGACCGACCTCGCCCTTCGCGTCTTCTCCGCGCACCCGCCTGCCGGTTCGGGTGCGCCAGCCCGCCCGAGCCCGAGGTCCGTGCCCCATGTCTTCTTCACCCGCGCCCATGTCCGAACGGCTGCCCGGCTTTCGTCGTCCGCCGCGGCCGGCCTGGCTCTCGCCGAAGGTCTTGCGGACCGAGGTCCTCGCCGGTCTGGTCGTCGCGCTGGCGCTGATCCCCGAGGCGATCTCGTTCTCGATCATCGCCGGGGTGGATCCGGCGATCGGGCTGTTCGCCTCGTTCACGATGGCCGTCGTGATCGCGTTCGTCGGCGGGCGTCCGGCGATGATCTCCGCCGCGACGGGCGCCGTGGCGCTCGTGATCGCTCCGCTGAACCGGGAGCACGGGCTGGGCTACCTGGTCGCGGCGGTGATCCTGGCCGGCGTCTTCCAGATCGTGCTCGGCGCGCTGGGCGTGGCGAAGCTGATGCGTTTCATCCCGCGCTCGGTGATGGTCGGCTTCGTCAACTCGCTGGCCATCCTGGTCTTCATGGCCCAGGTCCCCGAGCTGCTCGGCGTTCCCTGGGCCGTCTACCCGCTGATGGCGGCCGGGCTGGCGCTGATGGTGTTCTTCCCGAAGGTCACGAAGACGGTCCCCGCCCCGCTCGTGTCCATCGTCATCCTCACCGTGATCACCGTGGCCGCGGGCATCGCGGTCCCGACCGTCGGCGACAAGGGCGCGCTGCCGTCCGCGCTGCCGGTGCCGGGCCTGCCGGACGTGCCGCTCACCCTGGACACGCTGACCCTCATCGCCCCGTACGCGCTGGCCATGGCGCTCGTCGGGCTGATGGAGTCGCTCATGACGGCGAAGCTGGTCGACGAGATCACCGACACTCGGTCCTCGAAGACGCGGGAATCCATCGGCCAGGGCATCGCGAACATCGTCACCGGGTTCTTCGGCGGCATGGGCGGCTGCGCGATGATCGGCCAGACGATGATCAACGTGAAGGTGTCGGGCGCCCGGACTCGGCTGTCGACCTTCCTCGCCGGCGCCTTCCTGATGGTGCTGTGCATCGCCTTCGGGCCGGTGGTCTCCGACATTCCGATGGCGGCCCTCGTGGCCGTCATGGTCATGGTCTGCTTCGCGACCTTCGACTGGCACTCCATCGCACCGAAGACCCTCAAGCGCATGCCCACCGGTGAGATCGCCGTCATGGTCGTCACCGTCGTGTGCGTGGTCGTCAGCCACAACCTGGCCGTGGGCGTCGTCGTGGGCTCCGTCACCGCGACGGTCATCTTCGCGAAGCGGGTCGCGCACCTGGCGGACGTCACCTCCGTCCGCGATCCGGACGGCGGCCGGGTCGTCCACCGCGTGACCGGCGAGCTGTTCTTCGCCTCCACGAACGACCTGGTCGAGCAGTTCGACTACGCCGGCGACCCCGACAAGGTGGTCATAGACCTCTCTGCCGCGCACATCTGGGACGCCTCCTCCGTGGCCGCCCTCGACGCGATCGAGCACCGGTACGCCCAGCGCGGCAAGAGCGTGGAGATCACCGGCCTGAACGGCCCCAGCGCCCACCTGCACGGGACCCTCACCGGCGAGCTCGCCGGCGGGAGCTGAAGAGCCGTACGCCGCCGCGGCTGCCACCGTGCGGTCACGCCGGACGTCACCGAGCGCTGCGACTGATCGTGGGGTGAGTCCTCGGGCGGGATTGATCCGCGTCGCGTGACGCCCTGCCGTATGCCGCCGAATGTCACGGTTCGGATATAGCCGCACCTGGACCGCGATGTCCCCATACGGTGACCGGATTCGCACCCGTTCCTCGTTCCTGTGGGGGTTCATCGTGTCTCAACAGTTCCCGCCGCCCGGCCAGCCCCAGCAGCCCCAGCAGCCCCAGCAGCCCGGATACGGGTACCCGCCGCCCGGTCAGCCGCAGCCCGGATACGGCTACCCGCCCCCGCCGCAGCCGGGGAAGTCCAACGCGGGAAAGATCGTCGGCTTCTCCTGTCTGGGCATCGTGGGGTTCGTCGTGCTGCTCGGCGTCATCGGCGCGGTCGTCGGCGGTTCGGGCGACGACAAGCCCGCGAAGGGGCCCGCGCCTGCGGCCGCCGGGGCGTCCGCGCCGGTGAAGGCCCCCGAGCCCAAGCCGTCCTCCGCCGCGCCGGAGAAGAAGGCCGCGGTCGACGTCGTCGCGAAGAAGGCCGAGTTCAAGAAGAGCATCCTCGCGCAGGGCGACGCCTACACGAGCGTGTCCGTCACGATCACGAACAACTCGTCCAAGCCGATCGACGTCAATCCGCTGTACTGCACGATCACCGACACCAACGGGACCAAGCACACGGCCGAACTCGCGGTCGACGAGGATCAGATCGCCACCGTGGAGCTGGCACCGGGTGAGAACGTGACCGGTGCGATCACCGGCAAGGGTGCGTTCACCGCGAAGACGGTGACGTACACGGACGGCCTGATCGGCAAGGCGATCCGCGCCGAAGTGTCCTGACGCCAGGCCCCCCCGGGCGCCCGCACCGGCCCGCCACTCCGATCGCCGCCCCCCAGGGTGGCTGCGTCGAGCCCCTCGGTCGGTTTCGGGGGAGCATGGAGGGATGGAGCAGGCGTCCCTGGGGGGTGTCAGCGGGCCGGCGCGGGTGGCCGCGGCCGGGGAGGGGATCGGGCCGGACGAGCTGGCGCTGGCCGCGCGGAATCACGGGCTGCCCCTGGAGGCGCTGCGGTACGAGGTGACTCCGCCCGGGCTGCACTACGTACTGGTGCACTACGACATCCCGGCCGCCGACGCGGACGGGTGGCGCCTCGCGGTCGGGGGGCGGGTGCGGAGCCCCCTGTCGCTGGGCCTGGCGGAGCTGCGCCGGTACCCGGCCGTCACGCGGCGGGTGACCATGGAGTGCGCCGGGAACGGGCGGGCCCGGTTGTCGCCGCGGCCGGTGAGCCAGCCCTGGCTGGTCGAGGCGGTGGGCACCGCGGACTGGACCGGAGTGCCGCTGCTGAGGGTGCTCGCCGAGGCGGGGGTGGAGCCGGACGCGGTCGAGGCCGTGTTCACCGGCGCCGACCACGGTGTGGAGCGCGGGGTCGAGCAGGACTACCGGCGCAGTCTGCCGCTGCCGGTCGGCGCGGACGTGCTGCTCGCGTACGAGATGAACGGGCGGCCGCTGCCGCCGCAGCACGGGCATCCGCTGCGGCTGGTGGTCCCCGGCTGGTACGGCATGGCACATGTGAAGTGGCTCAGGGAGATCACGCTGGTCGACGCCCCCTTCACCGGGTTCCAGCAGGCCGTGGCCTACCGGTACCGGCAGTCCCCCGACGAGCCCGGCGAGGCGGTGACCCTGATCGCGCCGCGCGCCCTGATGGTGCCGCCGGGGTACCCGGACTTCATGTCCCGCACCCGCGTCGTACGCCCCGGCCCCGTACCGCTGGAGGGCCGCGCCTGGTCGGGGTACGGGCCCGTCGTACGGGTGGAGATCAGCGGCGACGGCGGGCTGACCTGGGACGACGCCGAGCTGGCGGCGCCGGACGGGCAGCGGTGCGCTTGGCAGGCCTGGCGCGGGGTGTGGACGGCGACGCCGGGCGCCCACACGCTCGCCGTACGGGCCACGGACGCCGGGGGGCGGGTCCAGCCGCTCGGACCGCCCTGGAACCGGGGCGGCTTCGGCAACAACGCGGTCCAACGGGTGCCGGTGGTGTGCGTCGACGGGTCCTGAGGGACTCGGCGTGACCTGTTCGGCCCACAGCGGGTGCGGTGCCCGGGCGCTGCCGACAAGCATGGATCGAGCCCTGCCGCCGTGGCTCGGCCCGACCTTCGGAGACGCCGGTGGATGAGTACGAGTACGACTACCCGCTGCTCAACGTGTTCTGGACCATGCTCATGCTGTTCCTGTGGGTCATGTGGTTCTTCCTGCTCTTCAAGATCCTCACGGACCTCTTCCGGGACCACGAGATGAACGGCTGGGTCAAGGCCGCCTGGGTGATCTTCCTGATCCTGATCCCGTTCCTCGGCGTGCTCGTGTACCTCATCGTCCGCGGCCGATCGATGGCCCAGCGCGACGCGGAGGCGTCCAAGAAGGCGGAGGCCGCCTTCAAGTCGTACATCCGTGATGCCGCGGGCGGCCCGGGCGACGCCGGCGGCGGCGACCCGGGGACCCCCGCCGGCCGTCACGTCGACGCCCTGGAGCGGCTGGTGAGGCTCAAGGACGACGGTGTCCTCACCCCGGAGGAGTTCCAGAAGGCAAAAGAGCGGCTGCTCGCCTGAGCGGCCGGGTCAGGATCCCGGCGCCGCGAGGGCGGCGAGTTCCGTGCGGACCAGGGTGACGAACTCCGGGGTCCGGGTGTCCACCGAGCGGTCCTCGGCCAGGGCGAGGAGATGGCCGAGGACCGCGTCGACGGAGTCGAAGGGGCCGACGGGGCGCAGCAGCCACAGGCGACCCCGCGGGTGGGGCGGCAGGCCCAGGGCGGAGAGCCCTGCCGCGGCCTCGGTGTCGAGGAGGTCCAGGTCCTGCGCCGACAGCGGGGCGCACTGCACGCGCGTGATGTGGCCGTGGCCGTCCAGGGAGCTCTCCACGGCCCAGCGGGTGCCGCGGTCCGGGATCCAGGTGCGGGCCTCGGGGGGCCAGACGTAGGGGAGGAACACCCACAGGGCGTGCTCGTCCGCGAGCTCCCAGCCGAGCACTTCCAGCTCCCGGACCTCGGGCAGCCGCTCCGGTTCCAGCTCGCTGCGTCCGGTGCGGCGCTGTGCGAGCGGGTGCGGTGATCCGGTCTCGTCCCAGGACATGCGGGCACGCTATCCGACGCGGTGGCGGATGTGCGTGACCCGCGGGGCCGGCGGCGCGGAAGGCTCGCGGGGCCCCCACAGGCGCCCCGCGGGCGCCCCGCGGGCGCCCCACAGCCGTCCCGCAGGCGTCCGGCAGCCGCCCCGCAGCCGCCTCACGGGCGCCTGAAGTCCACCTCCGACGGCCCCGTCTCCCCGGGCCAGGACAGCAGCCGGGCCGGGGCGGGCGGGGTCTCCGCGAGGACGGTGCCGCGCGAGACGACGTACCGGGGACGGACCTGGCGGCGGATCGCCTCGGCGGGCGACTCGGCCGGAAGCAGCACGAAGGAGGCGGGCGCGCCCTGCGTGATGCCGTACTCGTCGGCGCCCAGGCCGAGCACCCGGGCCGCACGCCCCGTCACCATCTCGAAGGCGAGCGGGATTTCGTCGGCGCCGGTGAGCTGGGCGGCGTAGAGGCCGACGAGGGCGGTCTGGAGCGGGTTGCCGGTGCCCAGGGCGTTCCAGGGGTCCATCACGTCGTCGTGGCCGAAGGCCACGTTGACCCCCGCGGCCAGCATCTCCTTGACCTGGGTGAGGCCGCGCCGCTTGGGGTAGGCGTCGAAGCGGCCCTGGAGGTTGAGGTTGGCGAAGGGGTTGCAGACGAGGCTGATCCCGGAACGGGACAGCAGCCGCTGGAGTTTGAAGCTGTACGCGCCGCCGTAGGAGCCCATCGCCGTCGTGTGCGAGGCCGTCGCGCGCTCGCGCAGCCCCGAGCGCAGGGCGAGGGTGGCCAGTACCTCCAGGAAGCGGGACTGCTCGTCGTCGATCTCGTCGCAGTGCGCGTCGACCCGCAGGCCGTGCTCCTCGGCCAGCGCGAAGGCGGTCCCGAGGGAGGCGATCCCGTCCTCCCGGGTGTCCTCGAAGTGCGGGATCGCGCCGACGACGTCGGCTCCGCGCCGCACCGCCTCGCGCAGCAGGGCCTCCCCGTCCGGGAAGGAGACGATCCCCTCCTGCGGGAAGGCCACGATCTGCAGGGTCATGACGTCCCGCACCCGGTCGCGGACCTCCAGCAGCGCGTCGAGCGCGGTGAGCTCCGGGTCGGTGGTGTCGCAGTGGGTCCGTACGTGCAGCACGCCCTGGGCCGCCTGCCAGCGCAGCACCTCGGTGGCGCGGGCGATGACGTCCTCGCGGGTCAGGGTCCGCTTGCGTTCGCTCCAGCGGGCGATGCCCTCCCAGAGGGTGCCGGAGGCGTTCGGGCGCGGTTCGCCGGCGGTCAGGGCGGTGTCGAGGTGGATGTGCGGCTCCACGAAGGGGGCCGTCAGCAGGCCGCCGTGCGCCTCGATCAGCACACCGGTCGCCGGGGGTTCCTTCTGGTCGTCGTACGGGACGACGCGGGCGATCCGGCCGTCCTCCGCGACCTCGACGTCGCTGAGCCCGTCGTGGCCGGTGGGGTGCACGGCGGCGTGGCCGGTGCCGTGGCCGGTGCCGTGGCCGGTGCCGTGGCCGGTGCCGTGGTGGGTCAGCAGCCGGGCGCCCCGCACGATCATCCGCATGGCGTCAGCGTACGGCTCGGACCCCTGCGGCACACCGGAGGAAGCGCCACGCGGTCCGCGGTTTCCGGGGCACCCGCGGGCCGCGTGGCGCTTCCTCCGGTCAGCCGCGCTTGGCCTGGGCCTTCTGCTGCATGCCCCGCGTCTTGGCGGAGAGCGACTGCACATCCCTGACGGCGGCCTTGGCCCGTGCCTCGGCCGCGGTGTTCTTCGCCAGCGCCCGCTCGGAGTCCTGGTGGCCGTGATGTCCGGTACGGGCCTTCTTCGCCATGATCACTCCTCCTCGGAGCGCGGAAACGGCGTACGCACTCCACTGTCCCTCCGTTCGGCCGGTGCGGCATCCGGAGGGACAGGGGACCCCTGCGGGTGCTCAGGCCTCGTTCGACCCGGACGGCCGAGCCTTCATGGCCCGCTCGCGGCGCGCGTTCTCGTCCATGGCCTTCGTCTGGGCCTCGGCCACGTCCTCGATCCTGCCCTTGCTCCGCTGCTCCGAGCTCTTCGGCATCCGCGAGTTCGACGAACCGCTGTCGCCCGACATGTCGGACTGCTCCTTGCGCTGCTTCGCCATGATCGTTCCTCCTTGAGGACGGCGGGTGGGATCCCCGCCCACGCTGCCCCTTCCTCGCCGCGACGACCATCCGGCAGCGCCAATCGGGTTACATAGGGGGCATGACTGACGCAGACGCCACAGCAGCCACGCCCGCCATGCCCGACTGGGAGAAGCGATTCCGGGCCCCGCGCGTCGGACTGCCCGAGTGGGCCGAGGACGCGCCGGACCGCTCCCTCTTCGTCTCGAACGCGACCGGGACCTTCGAGCTCTACGCCTGGGACCGCGCCACCGGCTCCCAGCGTCAGGCCACCGACCGCCCCAACGGCACCACCGACGGCACCCTCTCCCCCGACGGCGAGTGGATCTGGTGGTTCTCCGACACCGACGGCGACGAGTTCGGCACCTGGGTCCGCCAGCCCTTCGCGGGCGGCCCCGACGAGCCGGCCACCCCCGGGCTGGAGCCCTCGTACCCCGCCGGGCTCGCCATCGGGCGGGACGGCACCGCGGTCGTCGGCCGGTCCACCGACGAGGACGGCAGCACCATCCACGTCGTACGGCCCGACGGGAGCGCCCCGGCCGTCATCTACCGGCACCCCGAGTCGGCCGGTGTCGGCGACCTCTCCCGTGACGGCACCCTGATCGTGATCGAGCACACCGAGCACGGCGACGCCATGCACTCGGCGCTGCGCGTGGTCACCCTCGACGGCACCACCGTCGCGGAGCTCGACGACTCCAAGGGCGGCACGCAGGAGCTCGGCCTGGCCGTGCTCGGCTTCGCCCCGGTCGAGGGCGACACCCGGCTGCTCGTCGGCCACCAGCGGCGCGGCCGCTGGGAGCCGATGGTGTGGGACGTGGCCACGGGCACCGAGGAGGAGCTGGCGATCGACCTCCCGGGCGACGTGGGCGCCGAGTGGTACCCGGACGGGTCGGCCCTGCTGGTCTCGCACAGCTTCGAGGCGCGCAGCGAGCTGTGGCGGTACGACCTGGCCGCGCGGCAGCTCGTACGCGTGGACACGCCCGCGGGGTCGGTCTCGGGTGCGACGGCCCGCCCGGACGGGACGGTGGAGTACCAGTGGTCCTCGGCGGCCGAGCCGGCTTCCGTACGGTCCACCGCGGGCGGGGTCGTGCTGGACCCGCCCGGTTTCCGGCCGCCGGGCTCGGTGCCGGTGGAGGACGTCTGGGTGGAGGGCCCGGGCGGGCGGGTGCACGCGCTCGCGCAGCGTCCGCAGGGCCACGGTGACGGCCCCTTCCCGACGGTCTTCGAGATCCACGGCGGCCCGACCTGGCACGACAGCGACTCCTTCCTTGCGACCCCGGCGGCCTGGCTCGACCACGGCTTCGCGGTGGTCCGGGTCAACTACCGCGGCTCGACGGGCTACGGACGGGAGTGGACCGACGCCCTCAAGCACCGCGTCGGGCTGATCGAACTGGAGGACATCGCGGCGGTGCGCGAGTGGGCCGTGGAATCCGGCCTCGCGGACCCGGCGCGGCTGGTGCTGTCCGGGGGCTCGTGGGGCGGGTACCTGACGCTGCTGGGCCTCGGCACGCAGCCGGACTCCTGGGCCGTGGGCCTGGCCGCCGTACCGGTCGCGGACTACGTGACGGCGTACCACGACGAGATGGAGGCGCTGAAGTCCCTGGACCGCACCCTCTTCGGCGGTACGCCCGAGGAGGTCCCGGACCGCTTCGAGGCGTCCTCGCCCCTGACGTACGTGGACGCGGTGAAGGCCCCCGTGCACATCGCGGCGGGTGTCAACGACCCGCGCTGCCCGATCCGGCAGATCGACAACTACGTGGACCGGCTCGCCGCGCGCGGGGCGGTGCACGAGGTGTACCGCTACGACGCCGGGCACGGCTCGCTGGTGGTGGAGGAGCGGATCAAGCAGGTCCGGATGGATCTGGAGTTCGCCCTGCGGCACCTGCCCGCCTGACCCGGCGGCCGGGAACCGGTGCGCCCCCCGTACCGTGGTGGGGTGCACCGGTTTCTCCTGACCCCGCGCTGGTGGGGGATCAACGTCTTCGTCGCGCTCGCCGTCCCCGTCTGCCTGTTCATGGGGACCTGGCAGCTCGGCCGGTTCGAGGACCGTGTCGACAGCCACCGGGAGGCCTCCGCCGAACGGCCCGCCGACCAGAGCGCCGCGCCGCTGGACTCGCTGCTCCCGGTGAGCACGAAGACCTCCGGGCGGCTGGCTTCGGCGTCCGGGGAGTACGGCGAACAGCTGCTCGTCCCCGAGCGGCAGCTCGACGGGAAGTCCGGCTTCTACGTGCTGACCCTGCTGAAGACCGACAACGGCAAGGCCGTCCCCGTGGTCCGGGGCTGGCTGCCGGGGACCGCCGACCCGGCGAAGGCGCCGGCCGCGCCGGGCGGGCGGGTCGAGGTCAGCGGGGCGCTGCAGGCCGCGGAGACCTCCGGGACCAAGGGCGTGCACGCGCAGGGCGGGCTGCCGGCCGGGCAGCTCGGGGTGATCGGGGCGGCGACGCTGGTCAACATGGTGCAGGTCCCGCTGTACGACGTCTGGCTGACGGTGCAGACCCCGTCGGACGGGATGGCCGCGGTGCCCGCGCAGGCTCCGGTCAACACCGGCCTCGACCTCAAGGCCTTCCAGAACCTCGGCTACACCGGCGAGTGGTTCGTCTTCGCCGCGTTCGTGCTCTTCATGTGGTTCCGGCTCTACCGACGCGAGGTGGAGAGCCTGCGGGACGCGGAGGCCGGGCTGCTCGCGGCGGAGCCGCTCCCGGCCGAGCCCGCCGGCGCGGCTACGGCTTCGCCCCGCCCAGCGCGATAGCGCCCGTGCGGTAGACCGTCCCCCCGCAGGCCTCGGGAATCGTCGTCTGCGTGACGGGAGCCCCCGCCGCGGGCGTGTTCGGGGTGTGGGACACGGCCACGCCGGTCGGGTCCGGGCCGGCCCCGCCGCTCAGCGGATCCGCGGCCGTCGCCCCGTCACTGCCGGCCGCGGCCGAGCCCGTTGCGCCCGCCGGGGTCTCCCCCGTGTTGCCCTGCGGGGGTTTGGCCGTCGGACCGGGGGTCGCCGCCGGGCAGGACTGCGCCGAGGGAACCCAGGCGAACCGCACCTCGTACGCCGCGTTCGGCTGGAGGACCACGGCGGGGGACTCGGCGGACGGATCGGGCAGCAGAGCGCTCGCCGGGTCCCCGGCGGTATGGCTGAGCACCGTGACCCCGGAGCCCTGCGCGGGCGGGGCCGAACCGGCCACCGAGGCGGCGGTGACGGTGTCCGGGCCGGTGACCATGCAGCCCCGGCCGGAGACGTTGGTGACCTTGAAGCTGCCGTACACCTTGCCGTCGGCCTCGGGGGCGCGGGCGCTGCCCAGCACCCCGAGCTGCTCGGCGGAGCACCCGGGGACGCCGGGGGCGGCCGGCGGGGGCGGCAGGGTGTATCCGGTGCCGCTCGCGGCCCCGGCGGAGGCCCCGGTGCTCGACGGGCCCGCCACCACACCGCCGGCGGCGGTGGAGCCGCTGGGCTGCGGCGTCGGCTGTGTGCCGGCGCCGCCCACCTCCTGGCCGGAGCCGGGGGACCTGGAGGGCCTCGGCGCGGTGGCGCCCGAGCCGTTCTGGTGCGGATCGGAGGTGCCGTCGGGGTGGGCGCCCTGCTGCTCCCCGTGCCCGGCCATGGCGGAGTGGTCCGCGGTGCCGCCCTGGTCCGCCGTCATGTGCAGGGCGGCGGGGATCGCGGTGCCGGCCAGGAGGGCGGCCGCGGCCGCGCCGACGAGGACCTGCCGCTTGCGGGCCCGGCGCGCGGGGACGGCGTACCGCAGCCGGTCCAGCGCCCCCTCGGAGGGCTCCAGGCCCTGGACGGCGCCGCTCAGCAGCCGGCGCAGCGCCTGTTCCTCGGCGCCTTCGCCGCTCCCGACGCTCGCGCCGCCGCCCGGACCGCCCGTGCCGCCCGGCATGCCCGGCGGGTTCTTCTGGTCGTCCATCATGACTGCGCAGCCTCCATCGCCACCCGCAGCGCGGCAATGCCCCGCGATCCGTACGCCTTCACCGAGCCGAGCGATATCCCGAGCGTCTCCGCGACCTGGACCTCCGTCATGTCCGCGAAGTAGCGCAGGACCAGTACCTCACGCTGGCGCCGCTGGAGTCCCCGCATCGCCTTGATCAGGTCGTCCCGCTCCAGCTGGTCGTACGCGCCCTCCTCCGCGCTGGCCATGTCCGGCATCGGCTTCGACAGCAGCTTCAGGCCGAGGATGCGGCGGCGCAGCGCGGAGCGCGAGAGGTTGACGACGGTCTGGCGCAGGTAGGCCAGGGTCTTGTCGCGGTCCCGGACGCGGTTGCGGGCCGAGTGGACGCGGATGAACGCCTCCTGGACCACGTCCTCGCAGGAGGCGGTGTCGTCGAGGAGCAGTGCGGCCAGTCCCAGGAGCGAGCGGTAGTGGGCCTGGTAGGTCGCGGTGAGGTGGTCGACCGTGGTGCCCGCCACGACGGCCTTCTCGGCGGGGGTCTCGACGGCGGCCTCCGCGGCGGACCCGGCGGAGCCCCGGACAGCGGCCTCGACGGAGACATCGACGGACATCTCGGCGGAGACATCCGCGGAAGCCTCGGCGGGGTGGTCGGCGGCGGGGCTGCTCCCGGCGGCGTCGGCGCTATCGCGGGGCGAGGGCACGCGGCCGCCCCGGGTCGGTACGACGGGATGCTTGGCGGCCGGCACGCTCGCCGGCGGGACGGGCACGATCACGGGGAAGCCACCGGGACCGGGCACAGCGACGCGTCGGCGCGTCGGAATGGTCCCGGTGCGCACCGGTATGAGGGCCAGGTCGAGCAATGCTTCTGCCACGCCCGTTGGACACGCGTCCCCCCGTCAGGGTTGTACGCGCGAGGCAGAGTCTCCAGCAATTTCCCCATTGCCCTCATGCGTACCCGCTCTTCCCGATTGCCCCGTCTATCCAGGCGGCAGTCGGGCCATCACCTTGATCAAGGGATCGACACCGATCCTACAAAGCGAATTACGCAAATTCACCCGCGATCAGTTCCGAGATCTGAGTGGCATTCAGGGCAGCGCCTTTGCGGAGATTGTCCGCACATACGAAGAATTCCAGGGACCGCGGATCGTCCAGCGAGGCCCGCACCCGGCCCACCCAGGCCGGATCCGTCCCGGCCGCGTCCACCGGGGTGGGGAACTCCCCCGCCGCCGGATCGTCGACGAGGACCACCCCGGGCGCGGCCTCCAGGATCTCCCGGGCGTGCACGGCGTCCACCTCGCGCTCGAACCGGGCCCGCACGGTCAGGGAGTGCCCGGTCAGCACGGGGACCTGTACGCAGGTCACCGAGACCGGCAGCTCCGCCAGGTCCAGGATCCGCCGGGTCTCCGCCCGTACGGCCAGCTCGTGCGAGGACCAGCCGTCCTCGCGCAGCTCGCCCGACCACGGCACCACGTTCAGGGCGAGCGGAGCCGCGAAGGAGCCGGTGTCCTCCCCGACGGCCCGGCGCACGTCCCCGGTCTGCTCCCCCAGGGAGGTCCCGGCGACCAGCGACAGCTGGCGGCGCAGGGTCTCGGCGCCGCCCCGGCCCGCCGCGCTCGCCGCCTGGTACGAGGAGACGGCCAGGTCGGCGAGGCCGTACTCGGCGTGCAGCGCGCCCAGGGCGGCGATCATCGTGGCGGTCACGCAGTCCGGGCCCGCGACGATCCCGCGCGGCCGGATCCGTACGGCATGCCCGTTCACCTCGGGCACCACCAGCGGCACCTCGGGGTCGTCCCGGAAGGCCGAGGACTGGTCCACGACCACGGCGCCGCGCGCGGTGACGACGGGGGCCCAGCGCGCCGAGACCTCGGCCGGGGTCAGGAAGACCACGACATCGCCCACCCCGAGGCCGTCGAAGGCGTCCTCGGTGAGGGCGAGCACCTCGGTCTCCTGCCCGCGCACGGCCAGCATGCGGCCGGCCGAGCGGCTGGAGGCGATCAGGCGGATGTCGCCCCAGACGTCCGCCCGCTGGGACAGGATCGGGAGCAGGACCGAACCGACCGCTCCGGTCGCCCCGACCACGGCGAGTGCCGGAGCCGGGGTCGACCGGGTGGCGGTCATCGTCCGGTGCCTCCGTAGACGACGGCTTCGTCGCTGTCGGAGTCGAGGCCGAAGGCCGTGTGCACGGCGCGGACGGCCTCGTTGACGTCGTCCTGGCGGGTGACGACCGAGATGCGGATCTCCGAGGTCGAGATCAGCTCGATGTTCACGCCCGCGTCGGACAGCGCCTGGAAGAACGAGGCGGTGACGCCCGGGTTGGTCTTCATACCGGCGCCGACCAGGGAGATCTTGCCGATCTGGTCGTCGTAGCGCAGGGAGTCGAAGCCGATCGCGGCCTTCGCCTTCTCCAGGGCGTCGATGGCCTTGTGGCCCTCGGCCTTCGGGAGGGTGAAGGAGATGTCCGTCAGGCCCGTGGAGGCGGCGGACACGTTCTGCACGATCATGTCGATGTTGATCTCGGCGTCCGCGATGGCGCGGAAGATCGCCGCGGCCTCGCCCGGCTTGTCCGGAACGCCGACGACCGTGATCTTGGCTTCGGAGACGTCATGAGCGACTCCGGAGATGATGGCGTGCTCCACCGGCTCGTCCCCTTGCGGATTCTCGTTGCTGACCCAGGTGCCCGGCAGTCCGGAGAAGGACGAGCGGACGTGGATCGGGATGTTGTAGCGGCGTGCGTACTCGACGCAGCGGTGCAGCAGCACCTTGGACCCGGAGGCCGCGAGCTCCAGCATGTCCTCGGAGGAGATCCAGTCGATCTTCTTGGCCTTCTTCACGACGCGGGGGTCCGCGGTGAAGACGCCGTCGACGTCGGTGTAGATCTCGCACACCTCGGCGTCCAGCGCCGCGGCGAGCGCGACGGCGGTCGTGTCCGAGCCGCCCCGGCCGAGGGTGGTGATGTCCTTGCTGTCCGCGGACACGCCCTGGAAGCCGGCGACGATGGCGATGTTGCCCTCGTCCAGCGCGGTGCGGATACGGCCCGGCGTGACATCGATGATGCGCGCTTTGTTGTGGACCGAGTCGGTGATGACGCCTGCCTGGCTGCCGGTGAACGACTGGGCCTCGTGGCCCAGGTTTTTGATCGCCATGGCCAGCAGGGCCATGGAGATCCGCTCTCCGGCGGTCAGCAGCATGTCGAATTCGCGCCCGGCAGGCATCGGGGACACCTGCTCGGCGAGATCGATCAGCTCGTCCGTCGTGTCGCCCATCGCGGACACCACGACGACCACTTGGTGGCCGTTCTTCTTGGCATCCACGATCCGCTTGGCGACGCGCTTGATGCCCTCGGCATCGGCTACGGAGGAGCCTCCGTACTTCTGCACGACAAGGCCCACGTGCGCTCCTCGCTCAGTCCGTCTCATTGCTGGTGCAGTCTAACGAGCGGCCGCGATCCGACCGCCTCGTACCACATCATGAGACGAAAAGATCAAAGAACGGGTTCCCTCGCACAGCGGGATCATTTACCGCCCAGACCGAGCGGACCGCCGATCTCCTGCGCCATGACCCGTCCGGCCTGCTCCGCAAGATCATCCTCGGTCAGGTCCTCGTCCGTGTCCAGGCCGTCCAGCTCTTCCAGCGGCTGGTCGAGCCGTACGTGCGCCACCAGCGACTGGAGCGCGCGCAGCGTGGCGGAGGCCGTGGAGCCCCAGTTCGAGAAGTACGAGAACTGCCACCACCACAGCGCCTCGGTCGTCCGGCCCGCCCGGTAGTGCGCCAGCCCGTGCCGCAGGTCGGCGACCACATCGGCCAGGTCGTCGGAGATCCGGTGCGCGACCGGGGCCTTGCGCGGCTCGTACGGGTCGAAGACCTCCGAGTACACGTCGACGGGCTCCAGCATGTACGCGAACCGCTCGCGCAGCTCGTCCACATCGGGCTCGGGGCCCAGGTCGGGCTCGTAGCGCTCGTCGGGTACGACGTCCTGGTACGCGCCCAGCCGGCCGCCCGCCAGCAGCAGCTGGGAGACCTCCAGCAGGAGGAAGGGCACCGCGCTGTCCGGGTCCTCGCCCTTGGCCACCTCGGTGACCGCGACGATGAAGGACTCGATCTGGTCCGCGATCTGGACGGCGAAGTCGTCCGGATCCTGGCCCAGGGCGTGCAGCGTTGCGTCAGACATCGAGAAGTCGCCTTCCTTCAAAGGCCCGCCCCAGCGTGACCTCGTCCGCGTACTCCAGGTCTCCCCCGACGGGGAGCCCGCTGGCCAGGCGGGTGACCTTCAGGCCCATGGGCTTGATCATGCGGGCGAGGTAGGTGGCGGTCGCCTCGCCCTCCAGGTTCGGGTCGGTCGCCAGGATCAGCTCGGTGACCGTGCCGTCCGCGAGGCGCGTCAGCAGCTCGCGGATGCGCAGATCGTCCGGGCCGACGCCCTCGATCGGGCTGATCGCGCCGCCGAGGACGTGGTACTTGCCCCGGAACTCGCGGGTCCGCTCGATCGCGACGACGTCCTTCGGCTCCTCCACGACGCAGATGACCGTCTCGTCGCGGCGGGGGTCGCGGCAGATCCCGCACCGCTCCTCCTGGGCCACGTTCCCGCAGACCGCGCAGAAGCGGACCTTGTCCTTCACCTCGAGCAGCGCGTGCGCGAGGCGGCGGACGTCGGTGGGCTCGGCCTGCAGGATGTGGAAGGCGATCCGCTGCGCGCTCTTGGGCCCGACGCCGGGCAGCCTGCCCAGTTCGTCGATCAGGTCCTGGACCACGCCTTCGTACAACGGACTGCCTTCTTTCGCTGTGGATCTTTCGCTGTGGATTCCGCGGGGTCGGCCGCGGGGGCTAGAACGGCAGGCCGGGGATACCGCTGCCGCCGCCCAGGCCCGCGGCCAGGGGGCCCAGCTTCTCCTGCTGGAGCGCCTGGGCGTTCTCGTTGGCGGCCTGGACCGCCGCGACCACCAGGTCGGCGAGCGTCTCGGTGTCCTCGGGGTCCACGGCCTTCGGGTCGATCACCAGCGAGCGCAGTTCACCGGAACCGGTGACGGTCGCCTTCACCAGGCCGCCGCCGGCCTGGCCCTCGACCTCGGCCTGGGCAAGCTCTTCCTGGGCCACGGCGAGGTCCTGCTGCATCTTCTGGGCCTGCTGGAGCAGCTGCTGCATGTTGGGCTGGCCACCACCGGAAATCACAGGGCACTCACTCCATACCTTCGGAACATTGGTCAATCCGAGCCTACGTGCTCCCCGCGCGGCGCGCCCTACGCCGTGAGGACCAACTCTTTCGAGTGAGAGACCGGGTGCGCCCACACCTGATGGAGACGTCCTTGCGGGCGGAAAAGCCGGGATTCGTTGTCCATCGCGTGTCATTCGAAGGTAGGAAGAGCATGCGCATCATTGCGCACACGCGCACCACGACACGTCAGCGCAGGCAGAGGGAGTGCCGGGTGAGTCAGCCGGAGATGCAGCCCGAGGGGCCACCCCGGGATCCCGCAGAGGACGGCGACCTGACCGGGCGACCGTTCCCTCTCGGGGACTGGGGCGAGCCCGCCGAGCGGCTCGACGAGCTCTACCGGCGGGTCGAGGCCGACGCACTGCGCACCGCCGAGTGGTACCTGGCCGACCGGGCGTGGAAGCGGCGGGGCGCGCGGGCACTGCGGGCGGGCGCGGCCACGGGCGCCGTCACGGGGGCGGCGATGCCGCTGCTGGAGCTGACGGGGTCGGCGCCGGGCGGAGCCTCGTACGGGTACCTGTGCCTGCTGCTGGGCGCCGCCTGCCTGGCCTGCGACCGGTTCTTCGGGCTGACGTCGGGGTGGATGCGGGACGTCGCCACGGCCCAGGCCGTGCAGCGCCGGCTCCAGACGCTCCAGTTCGACTGGGCCTCCGAGAACGTGCGGGAGGTGCTGGGCCCCACGGAGGGCACGGCGAGCGAGGCGGCGGAGCGGTGCCTGACCGTGCTGCGGCGCTTCTCGGAGGACGTCACGGAGCTGGTGCGCTCGGAGACGGCGGACTGGATGGTGGAGTTCCGGGCCGGCCCGGCACCGCTGGTGATGCAGTCCCTGGCCGGCTCCACCTCGCGCCCGGACCCGGGCGCCCCGGCGGCCCGCTTCCCGCTCCCGCCGGGCACCCGCCCGAACATGCCCCGCCAGCGCCCGCCGGAGCAGCCCCGCTGAGGGGCAGGGCCGGGGACGCTTGCGGGGCGGGTCCGGGGCGTCAGGAGCGGGACCGGTCAGCTGAAGATGATCATCGAGCCCTGGCCCAGGCTGCGCGTGGCCGCCGCGTGCAGACCCAGCCAGACGTGCCGCTCCCGCGCGAAGGGGCTGTCGTCGTACGGGATCGGCCCGGCCGGCTCCTCCAGTGACGTCGGACGCCCCGGCGGCGCGGGCGCCGTCGGCGGGTTCCCCGGGTCTATCCCGATCGCGGGCGCCACGAAGGCCAGCTCCCGCAGCAGCCCCTGCGCGGACCCGAGCGGTCCGCCGCCGGCCAGCAGTTCCTCGTTGGCCAGCGGAGCCGCGAAGTCCACCGGCACGTACGCCCCCGCGTGGTCGTAGTGCCACACCAGGTGCGACTGCTGCGCCGTCGACTCGAACATCTCCAGCAGCTGCTCGTAGTCCCCGCCCAGCTCGTCCACCGGCGTGACCGGCAGGCCGCAGATCTGCAGCAGGTACGCCCTGCGCAGGAAGTGCAGGGCGTCGTAGTCGAAACCGGCCACCGGGGCGACGTCCCCGGACAGCCCCGGCATGTACGCGAACACGGGCACGGACGGCAGTCCCGCGTCGCCCAGCGCCTTGTCGTACGAGGCGATCTCTTCGGCGAAGGGGTTGTCGGGGCTGTGGCACAGCACGTCGACAAGGGGGACCAGCCACAGGTCACAGGCCACGCGGGCTCCGATCAGTCGTTGGCGCCGATCGGGCCAGCGTAGTGTGCCGGACACGCTCAGCGAAGAGGCCGGCGGCGACTACAGCGGCCGCGGAGCGGGGCCGCGGGCCCGGCGGAGGTCGGCGCGGAGGTCGGCGCGGAGGTGTGGCGCCCCGGCGGCGGGCCGGTGGGAGCGAGGCGGGAGTCCCGGCTTGAGCCCCGCCGGCGCACCGGCTAGCGCCCCGGCTTGATCCCGGCGGCCCAGTCCAGCCCGTGCTGGTTGTACGCGTGCACGATCCGCCGCGCTTCCTCCGCGTCGGCCCGGGTCACCGCATCCACCAGCTCGCTGTGCCCGTCCCACAGGGCGCTGCGCATGTCCGGGGCCCCCTGGAGGTGCGGCACGGAGAAGACCCAGCACTGCACCCGGATGCGGTGCAGGAACTCGGAGATGTACGTGTTGCCGACCAGCCCGCTCAGCTCGCGCCAGAAGCGCAGGTCGTAGCCGATCAGCACTTCGAGCGAACCGCTCTGCGCGGCGCGGCGCGCCTCCTCCGCCCGGCGCCGTACCGACACCAGCATCTCGCCCGCGCCGACGGCGGTGCCGCGTTCGACGAGGCGGCGGAAGATCCCGTCCACTATCAGCATCCGGGCTTCGAGCATGCCCCGGTAGTCGTCGACGGAGTAGACCCGGACGCGGAATCCCCGGTGCTGGACGGACTCCAGCAGCCCCTGGGCCGACAGGTCCACCAGCGCCTCGCGCACCGGGGTCGCGGAGACCTCGTACTGCTCGGCGATCTGCTTGACCGTGAACTCGGTACCGGGGGGCAGGCGTCCCGCGAGCACCTCGTCGCGCAGCGCGTCCGCGATCTGCTGGCGAAGTGTGTTGCGGGTGACAGCTCCGCTGCCTGGCATAGGGGTCCGTCTCCTCCGTAGAACTTCGGACACCTTAGGCCAGGCAGCACGGCTGAAACTGAGCGGTTCGCGGCCGGTATACGGATAAGACGCCCGATATCCGGACGACACCCTTCCGGGCGGCTATCCGCCCAGCGTGTGGCGGTCGGCCACGTCGAGGGCGGCGTCCAGCAGGGCCAGACCCTCCTTGGCCTCGGTTTCCGTGATCGTGCACGGCGGGACGACATGTGTCCGGTTCATGTTGACAAAGGGCCACAGACCGGACGCCTTGCAGGCCGCCGCGAACTCGGCCATGGGCGCGTTGTCGCCACCGGAGGCGTTGTACGGAACGAGCGGCTCCCTCGTCGCCTTGTCCCGTACGAGTTCCAGCGCCCAGAAGGTGCCCAGACCCCGGACCTCCCCGACCGAGGGGTGCCGCTCGGCCATTTCGGCGAGCGCCGGGCCGATCACGTGCTCCCCGATGCGGGCGGCGTTCGCGACGACGCCCTCCTCCTCCATCGCGTTGATCGTCGCGACGGCGGCGGCGCAGGCCAGCGGGTGGCCCGAGTACGTCAGTCCGCCCGGGTAGGGGCGCGTGGCGAAGGTCTCCGCGATGGCGGCGGAGATGGCGACGCCGCCGAGCGGCACGTAACCGCTGTTCACGCCCTTGGCGAAGGTGATCAGGTCCGGGGTGACGTCCCAGTGCTCGGCGGCGAACCACTTGCCGGTGCGCCCGAAGCCGGACATGACCTCGTCGAGGATGAAGACGATCCCGTGGCGGTCGCAGAGCTCGCGCACGCCCGCGAGGTAGCCGGGCGGCGGGGTCATGATCCCTGCGGTGCCGGGCACGCTCTCCAGGATGATCGCGGCGATGGTGGCCGGGCCCTCGAAGGCGATGGTGTCGGCGAGGTGCGCCAGGGCGCGGGCGCACTCCTCGGCCTCGGTGCT
Source organism: Streptomyces sp. NPDC028314 (assembly GCF_055565795.1). NCBI lineage: Bacteria > Bacillati > Actinomycetota > Actinomycetes > Kitasatosporales > Streptomycetaceae > Streptomyces > Streptomyces sp. NPDC028314. Next base: position 491,748 of record NZ_JBVHTP010000002.1, on the reverse strand, counting down.
CGCGTGGAACGGCGAGCGGTAGAGGAACGGCCCCCAGAAGTGCACGACGCCCGCCGCCGCGGTGTCCGAGGGCCAGCGGCGCGGGTCGCCGGTGAGGTTGATCGCGGCGGCGGTGGCCCCGTGGTACGAGCGGTAGGTGGACAGCACCTTCTGGCGGCCGGTGTGCAGCCGGGCCATCCGTACGGCGTTCTCCACGGCCTCGGCGCCGCCGTTGGTGAAGAAGATCTTGTCGAGGTCGCCGGGGGTCCGCTCGGCGATGAGGCTTGCGGCCTCGGAGCGGACGTCCACGGCGAAGCCGGGCGCGAGGGTGCAGAGCTTGGCGGCCTGCTCCTGGACGGCGGCGACGACCTTGGGGTGCTGGTGGCCGATGTTGGTGTTCACCAGCTGGGAGGAGAAGTCGAGGAAGCGGTTCCCGTCGTAGTCCCAGAAGTACGACCCCTCGGCCCCGGCGACGGCGAGCGGGTCGATCAGGGCCTGGGCGGACCAGGAGTGGAAGACGTGGGCGCGATCGGCGGCCTTGACGGCCGCGCCGGTGACATGAGGGGTCATGCCGTCACGCTAGAAGTGCGCAGGTGGGGAGGGATATCGGCGGACTGTATGGGGGTGGGGGCCCGCCCTCGGCAGTCTGTCTGCACCTGTCCGGGCTCGACCCGTCCGCGCCGAACGATTGACAGCATCCTGTCGTCATGACAGCCTTATGTCATTGGCAGGGCGAAGGACACCCACGAAGAACACCCACCCCGGAGGCGAGCACCATGAGCGACACCCCGCGCAAGCCCGTCCACCTCGCGGTCTACGACACGTACGCGGACTGGGAGACCGGCCACACCACCGCGCACCTCACCCAGCGCGGCCACGAGATCCGTACGGTCGGCTTCGCCGCCGCCGCGCCGGTCACCACCATGGGCGGAGTGCGCATCCAGCCCGACCTGGCCCTGGCCGACCTGCGCCCCGAGGACTCCTCCCTGCTGATCCTGACGGGCGCCGCGCTCTGGGACACCGGGGACGACCTGGCCCCCTTCGCGGCGAAGGCCCGCGAGTTCCTGGCCGCCGGGGTTCCGGTCGCGGCGATCTGCGGAGCCACCGCCGGCCTGGCCCGGGAGGGCCTGCTGGACGGCCGCCCGCACACCAGCGGGGCGGCCGAATACCTGGCGGCGCAGCCCGGATACGCGGGAGGCGCGGCGTACGTCGAGGCCGACGCGGTCACGGACGGCGACCTGATCACGGCCGGCCCGACCGAGCCGGTGGCCTTCGCCCGGGAGGTCTTCGCCCGGCTGGACGTCTACAAGCCGGACGTCCTGGATGCCTGGTACCGGCTCTTCCACGACTCGGACGCGAGTGCGTTCCCGGTCCTGATGGCGGCGGCGGAAGCCGGCGATGCCTGAGCCGCAGCCCCCCGAGGGGCTCTCCGTCAGGGCCCGCCAGGACCTGCTGAGCCGCACGGCGCTCGGGGTGTTCCGGCTGAACGGCCAGTTCCTCGCCATCTCGGAGGAACTGGCCCGGCCCGCCGGTCTGACGGCGGCCCGCTGGCAGGTGCTGGGCGCCGTGCTCCGGGAGCCCCTGCCGGTCGCGGGCATCGCCCGGGCCATGGGCATCACCCGCCAGAGCGTCCAGCGGGTCGCGGACCTGCTGGCCGCGGCCGGGCTCGCGGAGTACGTCCCGAACCCGGCCCACCGCCGTGCGAAGCTCCTGCGCCCGACCGACGCCGGGCGCGCCGCCGTCGCCCGCATCACCCCGGGCCACGCCACCCTGGCCGGCCGCCTGGCGGCCGAACTGGGCGAGGCCGCCTTCGCGGAGACGGCCCGCGTCCTGGAGCGCCTGACGGCGGCCCTGGACGCCGTCGCGGGCGAGGGGGCCGACGCGGAGGGGGCCGGCGCGGAGGAGGCCGGCTCGGAGGGGGCGGGCGCGGGTGAGGCGGCCCCCGGCGACGCCGCTTCACCTGCCCTGCCGGCGTCACCCGACCCGTCGGCGTCGGCGGCGCCACCGGCCGGATCCGGCCCCGGCGGGGTGTGAGGCGCGGGTCCGGGACCCGGCAACGGCGCCTCACCGGTCCGGCGGGGTTTGAGGCACGGGGGTCCCGGGGCAGAGCCACCGGCAACGGAGCCGCGCCCGGTTCACCCCGACGGGGCGGGCCGGCCCCGCAACCAGGCCCGCCCGGATGCCGTCCCTCCCCGTACGGAGCGCACCGCTCGGCCCGTCCGGCCACCCCCGTGGGAGGGACCACCCGGCATGGAACGACTCCACCCCGCCGACCCCCACCGCATCGGCCCCTACCGGCTCCTGTCCCGCCTCGGCGCCGGCGGCATGGGCCAGGTCTACCTCGCCCGCTCCGACCGCGGCCGCACCGTCGCGGTCAAGCTCGTGCACCCCGGCCTCGCCCTCCGCGAGGAGTTCCGCACCAGGTTCCGCCAGGAGGTCGCCGCCGCCCGCAGCGTCGGCGGCGACTGGACCGCGCCGCTCCTCGACGCCGACACCGAGGCCGCGGCCCCCTGGCTCGCCACCGCCTACATCGCCGGGCCGAGCCTGCGCCAGGCCGTGGCCGAGGACTTCGGCCCGCTCCCGCTCCGCACCGTACGGATCCTCGCGGCCGGCCTGGCGTACGCCCTCCAGGACATCCACCGCGCGGGGCTGATCCACCGCGACCTGAAACCCTCCAACATCCTGCTCACCCTCGACGGACCCCGCGTGATCGACTTCGGCATCGCCCGGGCCCTGGAGGTCCCGGACGGCGGTCTGACCCGGCCCGGCGAACTCATCGGCTCCCCCGGTTTCATGGCGCCCGAGCAGGTCCGCGGCCAGGACGTCACCGCGGCCTGCGACGTGTTCTGCCTGGGAGCCGTCCTGGCGTACGCGGCCACCGGCCGACTGCCCTTCGGTGACGCGGAGCAGCCCGGCGGAGCGGCCGGGTTACTCCTGCGCATCGTCGAAGCGGAACCGGAGCTGGACGGCGTACCGGCCGGGTTGCAGGAACTCGTACGGGACTGCCTGCACAAGGACCCCGCCGCGCGGCCCGACCCGGCACAGGTGCTCGCCAGGGTCGGCGCGGGCGACACCGTGGCCGACGGGCGGGCTCTGGAACCGTGGCTTCCGGCACCGCTCGTGGCGCGGTTGGGGCGGCACGCCGTAGAGCTCCTCGACCGCGAGGACGCCGGCCCGGACCGCGCGCCGCAGGTGCCGGCCCCGCCGCCGCCGCCGGGGCCGTCGTACGGGCAGGCGTACGGGCCGGTGCAGGGGCCGTCGTACGGGCAGGTCTACGGGCCGACGCAGGGGCAGGCGTACCGGCCGGTGCAAGGGCAGGCGTACCCGCAGGCGTACGGGCCGGCCTACCCGGAGCGCGCGCCGTCGCCCGCGCCCCGCCCGCCCCGGGCGTCGACGGCCTTCCTGCTGGCGGTGGCGGTGGTCGTCGCCGTCGCGGCGGGCGGCACGGTGTACGCGGTGATGAGCACCGACCGCGCACCCCTGCCGCCCGGCCCCCACCCGGCGTCCACGGCCACCCCGACCGGCACCGGTGACGCGGCGGCCGGAGCCCCCGCCGCCACCCTCCCCGACGCGTACGCCGGCACCTGGCGGGCCGTATCCGGAACCGCCACCTGGCACCTCGCCCTCGGACGCGGCGCGGTCGGCGATTCCGTCATGACCCTGCGAGTCGAGGACCCGGGCTACTCCTGCGCCTGGCGGGCGACCCTGCGCAGCGGCCCCGACCCGGTGCTGCTCGACGCCTCCACCGTCACCTCCGGAGCCCCTCCCACCTGCACGAACGGCGGTCCGAGCCGGTTGCGGCTGCTGCCCGACGGGAGCCTGCGGCGTGAGCTGGAGGGGTCCGCGAACCCCCCTCTCACGTATGACAGGGAGTAGTCGGCAGCCGATTGTGTCGAAGTCAATAAGCCTGCAAGCAAAGCTTGTTACGTGCGATGAGGCCATCGCAGACTGCGGCACATGGAGCCGTTGAACGTAGTGGCACAACTGTGGGAGCGGATCGAGGCACGCGACTGGGACGGCGTGGCCGGGCTGATCGCCGAGGACGCGGTCATCGAGTGGCCCGTGAGCAGCGAGCGCATCGTGGGACGGGCCAATTTCATCGCCGTGCTGAGCGACGACGACTACACGGACGAGGGGTCCGTCGAGGTCCTGCGCATCCTCGCGGACGGGGACCTCGTCGTCACCGAGGTGGAGATACCCCAGGACCACGTCGTGTACCGGGCCGTCTCCCTGTGGACGGTGCGGAACGGCGAGATCGTGGGCGCCAGGGAGTACTGGACCAGCCCGGGACAGGATCCGGCGCCGCGCTGGCGGGCGGTCTACGTGGAGCCCCTGGTGGCGGACTGAGCCGCGGGCTCAGCCAACTCCTCGCCTCCTCGGCCGGCCTGCGCCCGGCGGCGGGGATGGCGCTCCTCGTACTGGTCCACCTGCTGCTGACCGGGCTGGCGGACCGGCCTAGTCGAGGAGGCGGTCGAGTTCCTCGCCGATGGCGGTGCGCAGTCCGTCGTGGCGGGGTGCCAGCGCGTGGCGGTCGCCGCGCCAGAACTCCTCGCCCTCGTAGAGCCAGACGGGCAGCCGGACGATGTCGGCGGCTTCCCAGTCGTAGCGGGGCCAGATGTGGGCGTGGAGGTACGGGTCGGTGTTGCCCAGGATCTCGATGTTGACGCGCCGGAAGGCCGGGTCGAGGCGCGCGCAGGCGCGTTCGACGGCCTCGGCGAGCCGCTCCAGGTCGGTCAGGTAGGCGATCCGGCGCGCCCGGGGCAGCTCCGAGAGCCGGGTCACGGCGGGATCGTCGGTCAGCAGCACCGAGTACCCGGGCAGGAACTGCCGGTCCCCGATGGCCGCGAACCCTGAGCCGAGGCGGCGCAGCACGGTCGGGTTCTCCCCCCGGTGCGCGCTGCCGATGCGGTCCTTGCGCCAGTCGCTCTCGCTCATACCGGGACCCTAACCGGGGCGTTCGCGGGGCGTGTTGGCGCCCCCGGCGGCAACGGCCCGTGGCTCGGAAGTCTCCCCTGTCATACCTGAGAGCTACTCAAGAAGGCGGCTCCGCAGCGTGACGCCGACCACGGGCCCCGATTCCTAGTTTCGGAACCAGAGAAGACGCACCGCTTCCCTGGACCTCCGGACCGAAGGAACCAACGCCATGAGCACTGGCAGCCGTACGCGCCGCACCCTGCTGGCCGGCCTCATCGCCGCGGCCGTGGTGTTCCCGGTGTCCGCAGCCGCTTCGCCCCACGTCCCCGCCCCGAGCCCGGTGGTCTTCAGCGGTCCCGCCGCGCCGCAGGTGCGGTACGCCGCCAACCTCGACAACCTCGCGGAGGCCGCCGCCATGGCGCAGGAGGCGGGGCGCAGGGGGCGGGCCGCGAAGCTGCGGGAGATGGCCTCGCCTGCGGGCGGGGCCCGGTTCCTGAGCTTCGACGGGCGCGGACAGGGGCGCGCCGTCGAGGTGTTCGGTGATCTGGAGAGCGCGGAGCGGGTCGCCGTGCTGGTGCCCGGCTCCGACACCAGCCTGGACACCTACCAGAGGTTCCGTGCCGGGGCGGTCGCCCTCCAGCAGCGCCTCCAGGCCGAGCGTCCGCGCTCCGCCGTGGTCGCCTGGCTCGGGTACGACACGCCCGGCACGGTCAGTACGACGGTCCTGACCGCCGACCGCGCCGACGAGGCGGCGGCCGAACTGGGTCCCTTCCTGACCCGGTTGAAGGACCTCGCCCCGGCGGGGGCCCGGATCTCCCTGCTGTGCCATTCCTACGGCTCGGTGGTCTGCGCCCGGACCGAGACCGGGCCCGAGGTCACCGACGTGGTCCTGTTCGGCAGTCCGGGCACCGGGGCGGGGTCCGCAGCCGGGCTGCCGACTGCCGCCCGGGTCTGGGCCGGGCGGGGCAGCGGCGACTGGATAGGCCATGTGCCCCATGTCCGGCTCGGCGGCGTCGGGTTCGGCACCGACCCCGTGGATCCCGCCTTCGGCGCCCGGGCCTTCTCCGCGGGCACCGCCGGGCACAGCGACTACCTCAAGGCGGGCACCGAGTCGCTCGACAGCCTGGCCCGGATCGTCATCGGTCCCGCTGAGACCCCTGCCGCTGCCCCTGCCGCTGCCCCTGGTCCCACCGCCCCTGCCCCCGCTGCCCCTGCCCCCACCGCCCCTGCTCCCGCTGCCCCTGTCTCCGCCTCCCCTGTTTCCGCCGCGCAGCGCACTGCCTCGGAGGGCTCCCATGCGTAAGCAGCACGCCCGCTGGTCCGCCCTGGCCGACCGCATACACGCCGGTACGCCGGCCTCCCGGGACCGCTCCGTCGACGCTCTGCGGGCCTTCGCCATCCTCGGCGTGGTACTGGGGCACTGGCTGGTCACCGCGCTCACGACGGCCGACGGCGGCCTGAGCACCACCAGTCCGCTGGCCCACATGAGCCGGCTGGCCCCGGTCTCCTGGGTGTTCCAGACGCTGGCCGTCTTCTTCCTCGTCGGCGGCCATGTCGCAGCCCAGGGCTACGTGTCGGCGCGGGCGCGCGGGGTCTCGTACCGCACCTGGATCGGGCAGCGGCTGGGCCGGCTGTTCCGGCCCGTGGCCGCGGTGCTCGTGCTGTGGGCGGTCACCGCGGTCGGGATGCTGCTCGGCGGGGTGGAGCTAGCCACCGTCCAGACCCTGTTGAAGCTGGTGCTGTCGCCGCTCTGGTTCCTGCTGGTCTTCGCGGCGCTCACCGCCGCGACCCCGCTGGTGGCGCGGCTGAGCCCGGTGTGGCCGCTGGCGGTCGTGGCGGGCGTGGATGTCTGGCGGTTCGGCTTCGAGGGCCCCGAGTGGATCGGCTGGGTCAATGTCGCCGCCGGCTGGCTCGTCCCGTTCACCCTGGGGGCCGCCTGGTCCCGAGGGGCGTTCGCCCGGCGCACCCCGGCCGTGGCCCTGCTGGTGGGCGGGGCCCTCGCGACCGCCGCGCTGATCCTCTGGGGCGGGTACCCGGCGTCCATGGTCGGTGTTCCGGGCGCGGAGATCTCGAACCTCAACCCGCCGACCATCGCCGCGGTCGCCTTCGGCCTCGCCCAGTGCGGGCTGGCCCTGCTGGTGCGCGAACCGCTGGCCCGGGCGATGCTGCGGCCCCGGGCGTGGGCGAAGGTGGCGCTGGTGAACCTGTCCGCGATGACCATCTTCCTGTGGCACCAGACCTCGATGATGGCCGTCACCGCCCTCGGGATGCTGGTCTCCGCCGACCTGCCCGGGCTGCACACCGTGCCCGGCTCCCCCGGCTGGATAGCCGCCCGGCTGCTGTGGCTGCCGGTGTTCGCCGCCGCGCTGACCGTCTGCTGGGCCGCGTTCCGGACGTACGAGCAGGGCGGTCCCCGGCGGGCGGGCCGCACCGTCCGCGTCGCCGCCGGCCCCGTCTCCCCCGAGACCCGGGTGGGACCCGCCAGGGAGATCACCCATGCCTAGGCTGGACGACGTGAACGAGCTGAGCGAGCCCCCGGTCCCGATCTCCGTGAAAACCCGCGGCGTCCTGCGCACCCTGGCCCCGGCCCTGTTCACCCTGGAGAGGGATCCGCTGCCCCGGATGTCGCGCCCTCGCTGGCTGGCCAGGCTGCCGCACGTGCTGGTCGTCTACGTGGCGGTCCTCTTCGGCTTCCTCACGTCCTCGCAGCTCCAGGACCACTACGACGTCCACGACTCCACCGTCATGGTCGTCCTGTCGATCCTCACCGGCTTCTCGATCGTGACCGCGATGTTCCGTCCGATCGCCGGCTGGTGGCTCGGCCTGCTGACCGCCGGCCTCATCGCCTGGGCGATCCACAGCCAGGTCGGGCAGGGCCAGGACTGGCCCTGGACGCCCGTCGGGCCGTTCGCGTTCGCCCCGCTGATCCTGCTGGTGGCCCTGCGCGTGCCGCCCACGGTGACCACGGCGGTCGTGGGCGTCTCGGTCGCCTACACCGGGCTCGCCGAAGGGTTCTTCAAGCCGGAGCACAGCCGGAGCAGCGTCATCGGGGTGCTCCTCGTCTTCGGTGTCACCGGGCTGCTCGGTTACGCGCTGCGGGCCACCCGGCTGGCCCGCGGCAAGCTCGTCGAGCAGGAGACCCTGACCGAGACGGAGCGGGCGCAGCGGACCCTGCTGGAGGAGCGCAGCCGCATCGCCCGCGAGCTGCACGACGTCGTCGCGCACCACATGTCCGTGATCTCCATCCAGGCGCAGGTCGCTCCGCACCTGGTGGAGAACCCGTCCGAGGAGCTCAAGGAGAACCTCGCGGGCATCCGGGAGAACGCGCTGGAAGCCCTGACCGAGCTGCGCCGGGTGCTGGGCGTCCTGCGCTCGGAGCACGCGGACGACCCGGCGAACCCCCATCACCCGCAGCCCACCCTCGCCGAACTGGACGGCCTCGTGGACAACGTCCGGGGGGCGGGCCTGGACGTGACCACCGAGATCGCGGGCATCCGGCGGGCGCTGACCCCGGGCGTGGAGCTCACCGCGTACCGGATCGTGCAGGAGGCGCTGAGCAACTGTCTGCGCCACGCCCCCGGTTCACAGGTGGAGGTCGGCATCGCCTACGGGCCGCGCGAGTTGCACCTGTGCGTGGCCAACAGCGCGCCGACCCGGCCCGCCCCGCCGTCCCACGGTGCCGGGCACGGGCTGCTCGGCATGCGTGAACGGGCAGGCATGCTGGGCGGGGAGCTGGCGGCCGGCCCGCGCCCCGACGGCGGGTACGAGGTGAGCGCCGTCCTGCCCATGGATCCGCCCGGGGTCCTGGCCCCTGCGCCGAACGAGACGAAGAAGGCCTGATGACTGCCCTGAACAACACGGTCGGCCCGATCAAGGTGATGATCGCCGACGATCAGATGATGGTCCGCCAGGGCTTCACCGTGCTCCTCAACGCACAACCCGACATCGAGGTCGTCGGCCAGGCCGTGGACGGCGCCGAGGCCGTCGAGAAGGTCGCGGAGCTGCGCCCGGACGTGGTGCTCATGGACATTCGCATGCCGGGCATGGGCGGTATCGAGGCCACCTCGGTCATCACCGCCGATCCGGCCGCCACCGTGAAGGTGCTGGTGCTGACCACCTTCGACCTCGACGAGTACGTGTACGAGGCGTTGCGCGCCGGAGCCTCGGGGTTCCTCCTCAAGGACGCGTCGGCCGACCAGCTCGCGGAGGCGGTGCGCGTGGTGGCGGCCGGCGAGGCCCTGCTGTCACCGAACATCACGAAGCGGCTGATCACGGAATTCTCCCGGCTGGGTGCGCCGCGCGCCCCGTCGCGGGCGCGGATCGACGCGCTGACGGAGCGGGAGACGGAGGTGCTGTCGCTGATCGCCCAGGGCCTGTCCAATGCGGAGATCGCGGAGCACCTGATCCTGGCCGAGCAGACGGTGAAGACGCATGTGAGCCGGATCCTGGTGAAACTGGGCCTGCGGGACCGGACCCAGGCGGCGGTGTTCGCGTACGAGACGGGTCTGATCCGTCCGACGGGTTACTGACGGATCTGCGTAGTACTTGAGGGGGACTCCCGGATATCCCCATCAGCGGCGACGCGGATGAGGGGTGCGCGGACCTACGGTTCGTACATGACCGAGACGACCACCGGGGGCGCAGCCCGGACACCGGAATTGCGACTGGCGTCGGGGCTCTTCCAGAGCCTGCGCGAGGATCTGATCACCGATGCCCTCGCCTACCGACCGCTGCCGCAGATGCGGACGGACGGGCGCCTGATCCGGCTGCTCCCCCAGCGGATACGGGCGCGGGCGGCGTATCTGCCGCACGCGTCCGTGGGTGTGATGGCCTTCATCGTGGTCCTGATGGCCGGCGCCGGGACGGGTATGCCGCCCGCCCAGTACACGGTGATGGGGCTGATCGCGGCGGTGCCGGTGCTGATGACGCTGGTGCGTCCGGTGGCCGCGTTCTGGGGGGCGCTGGCCGCGACGGCGGCGCTGTCGCTGCTCGGCAGCAGGGACTTGACCTGGCCGTGGTCGCCGAGCACCTTCGCCGCCTACCTCGTGGTGGTGACCATCGTCGCGATGCGGAGCCGTCCCCGGGTGGCCGGCTGGATGTGGCTGATCACCGTGCTGTTCGGGACGCTGACGCCCATGCTGCTCGGCCGCTCCCAGTCGGTCGAGGTCGGTCCGATGGCTTTCGTGGCGGCGATCGTCCTGCTGACGGTCTCCGTGCGGAACATCCGCAGGCAGGCGCAGCAGGAGGTCACCGCGCAGCAGGAGGTCACGGCGGTCGAGCGGGACCGGCGGACGCTGCTGGAGGAGCGCACGACCATCGCGCGGGAGCTGCATGACGTGGTCGCGCACCACATGTCGGTGGTGGCGATCCAGGCGGAGGCCGCGCCGTACCGGGTGAAGAACCCGCCGCCGGAGCTGGAGGCGGCGTTCGTCACCATCCGGGAGAACGCGGTCGCGGCGCTGACCGAGCTGCGCCGGGTGCTGGGAGTGGTGCGGTCGGCGGACTACGAGGCGCCGGACGCCCCGCAGCCGACGCTGGCCATGCTGGACGGGCTGCTGGCCAATGTGCGGGACGCCGGGCTCACCGTGGAGAAGACGGTCACCGGGGCGGTGCGGGATCTGCCGCAGGGCGTGGAGCTGTCGGCGTACCGCATCATCCAGGAGGCCCTGAGCAACACGCTGCGGCACGCCCCGGGAGCGGCGGCCGGGGTCGAGGTGTCGTATGTGCTGGGCGGGCTGGGGATACGGGTGGTCAACGGTCCGGCGACCGGGGATGTCCCGCCGTCGCCGGGAGCCGGGCACGGGATCACCGGGATGCGGGAGCGGGTGGCGATGCTGGAGGGGGAGATGACGGCGGCGCAGACGGCGGCGGGCGGGTACGAGGTGGCGGTGTTCATACCGGTGCGCAGCCGGCCGGAGTCCGGGGAGGAGTCGGCATGACGATCAGGGTGTTGATCGTCGACGACCAGATGATGGTCCGTGAGGGCTTCTCCGTCCTGCTGAACGCGATGGAGGGCATCGAGGTGGTCGGGGAGGCGGTGGACGGCCGCCAGGCCATCGCCCAGGTGGCGGCCCTGCGGCCGGATGTGGTGCTGATGGACATCCGGATGCCCGAGATGAACGGCCTGGAGGCGACGCGGCAGATCGTGGCCGCCGACACGGACGCGAAGGTGCTGGTCCTGACGACCTTCGACCTCGACGAGTACGTGTACCAGGCGTTGCGGGCGGGGGCGTCGGGCTTCCTGCTGAAGGACGCCTCCGCCCGGCAACTGGCCGACGGGGTCAGGGTGGTGGCTGCCGGTGAGGCCTTGCTGGCGCCCTCGGTGACCAAGCGGCTGATCGTGGAGTTCTCCAAGCTCGCGCAGGCCCCGCGGCTCGCGGACCCGACGGGGGTGGCTCAGCTGACGGAGCGGGAGACGGAGGTGCTGGTGCTGATCGCGCAGGGGCTGACCAATGCGGAGATCGCGGACCGGCTGGTCGTCGCGGAGTCCACGATCAAGACGCATGTGAGCCGGATCCTGGTGAAGCTGGGCCTGCGGGACCGGACCCAGGCGGCGGTGTTCGCGTACGAGACCCGGCTGGTCACTCCGGGATAGGGGGTCTCGTCCGGGCCGCCCGGCCGCCCGGATTTCGTGGAGGTCGTCCCGAACTCCCCCTGGGACGCGGGAGGCACCCCCTAGGGTGCGGGGATGGGCTTTGATCCGTGGGATGCCGCGTTCGTCGCCGATCCGTACCCGGCCTACCGGGAGCTGCGGGCGCAGGGGCGGGCGCTGTGGTCGGAGGCGACCGGTCAGTGGCTGGTGCCGCATTACGCCGACGTGAGTGCGCTGCTGCGGGACCGGCGGCTCGGCCGGACGTACCTGCACCGTTTCTCGCACGAGGAATTCGGGCGGCAGGCGCCGCCGCCCGAGCACGAGCCGTTCCATGTCCTCAACGACAACGGCCTGTTGGACCTGGAGGATCCCGCGCACGCGCGGGTGCGGCGGCTGGTGGCGAAGGCGTTCACCCCGCGCACCGTGGAGCGGCTCGCGCCTGCGGTGGAGCGGCTGGCCGGGGAGCTGGTGGCCGGTCTGCTGGCGGACGGCGGCGGGGACTTGCTGACGGCGCTCGCGGAGCCGCTCCCGGTGGCGGTGATCGCGGAGCTGCTGGGGATCCCGGAGGCGGACCGGAAGCTGCTGCGGCCGTGGTCGGCGGACATCTGCGGGATGTACGAGCTCCACCCCGACGAGGCGACGGCCCGACGGGCCGTCACGGCGAGCGTGGAGTTCAGCGACTACCTGCGGGCGCTGATCGGCGAACGCCGTCGGCGTCCCGGGACGGATTTGATCTCCGCGCTGATCGCCGCCCACGAAGACGAGGGCCGCCTCAGCGAGCAGGAGATGATCTCCACCTGTGTGCTCCTGCTCAACGCCGGGCACGAGGCGACGGTCAACACCACCGTCAACGGATGGTGGGCGCTGTACCGCCATCCCGACCGGTTGGCGGATCTCCGCACGCATCCCGAAAAGTTGTCCACAGCTGTGGATGAACTCATGCGATTCGATACACCCCTACAAATGTTCGAACGCTGGGTCCTCGACGAGATCACGATCGGGGACACCGTCATCCCGCGCGGAGCCGAGGTCGCGCTGCTCTTCGGGTCCGCGAACCGCGATCCCGCGCGCTTCGCGAACCCGGATGTTCTGGACCTCGAACGGGCCGACAACCCGCATCTGACCTTCGGCGCCGGCATCCACTACTGCCTCGGGGCGCCGCTGGCCCGACTGGAGCTGGCGGCCTCGTTCGGGGCGCTGCTGGCGGACGGCGTCCCGCCACTGCGGCTCGTACGTGAGCCGCAGTGGCGGGACGGGTATGTCATCCGCGGGCTGCGGGAGTTGGCCGTGGAGCTCTAGGTCCTGCCGCCAGGTCCGCTACACCCTCAGGTCCGCTACGCCGTCAGGTCCCGGCGGCGCAGGGCGGCCAGGCCGCCGGCCGTCAGGGCGACCGCGAGGGCGGTGAGGGTGAGCAGCGGCGCCCAGGCGAGGGCCTGCGCGCTCGGGAGCTTCGGCAGGTGGGCGAAGGGCGAGAGGTCCATGACCACCTGAGGGAGGTTCAGCGCGGGCCCGACCCATCCGAGGGCCAGCGCCGTCCCGGCCACCGCCCAGGCGGCGACCGCGTACCTCGGGGCGGCTCCGTGCAGCAGGGCGGCGACCGCGCCGATCAGCCAGACCGCCGGGAGCTGGGTCAGGCAGGCCCCCACGGCCCCGCCGACGTCCGAGCCGTGGCCGATGCCCAGGCCCAGCCCGCCCAGCAGCAGGATCAGCGCCGAGCCGCCGAAGGCGGCGGCGAGGTGGCCACCGGCCCAGCGGAGCCGGCCGACGGCGTTCGCGAGCAGCGGTTCGGCGCGCCCGCCCGACTCCTCGCCGGTCAGCCGCAGCACCGCCGAGACGATGTGGAGGGAGGCGACCATGCCCAGCATCCCGGCCATCGTCGCGAGGAACGCGTCGGTGAGGGCGCCGGCGCCGCCCATCCGCTCGATGATCTCGCGGGTCTTCTCGTTGTCCCCGACCAGGTCGGCGGCTCCGTCGGTCATGGAGCCGAAGACCACCCCCGCCACCAGGAACCCGAGGCTCCAGCCGGCCAGGGCGCCGCGCTGGAGCCGCCAGGCCAGCGCCCCGGCGCCGGCGAGCCGGCCCTCCGCCGGGCCCGGCCGGGCCGGGAGGAAGCTCATGCCCAGGTCCCGGCGGCCGGCGAGCGCGTACGCCGCGGCGGACAGCGCGGCCGTGGCCGCCGCGAACAGCGCCAGCACCCACCAGCGTTCGTCCGCGAAGGCCCGTACGTGCTCCAGCCAGCCCAGCGGCGAGATCCAGGTCAGCGCCGAGGAACCGTCGGCGGTCCCCGCGTCCCCCGCCGCGCGCAGTACGAACGCCGCGCCGATCAGGCCGCCGGCGAGCCCCTTGGCGAGCCGCGCGCTCTCGGTGATCTGGGCGGCGACGGCGGCCAGCGCCGCGCACAGCATCCCGGTCGCGCCGATGCCCAGCCCGAGGGCCGCGGCGCCGCCGGCCCCGCGCCCGGCGAGGCCGGCGGTGACGAGCAGGACGACGAGCCCGTTGGCCACCAGGGCGGCGAGCAGCGCCGCCGTCAGCGGGGCGCGCCGGCCCACCATGGCCGCGGAGAGCAGCTCCTGCCGGCCCGTCTCCTCCTCCTCGCGGGTGTGCCGGACCACGACGACCAGGCTCATGATCCCGGCGAGGAGCCCGGCGAAGATCCCGCCCTTCCAGGCGGTCAGCGCGCCGATCGAGTCCCCGAACACGGGCCCGTAGAGGGCTCGGAGCGAGCCGTTGGCGTTCATCGTGGCGAGCAGTTCCGCCCGTTCGGCGGGCGTGGCGTACATCGAGTCGAGGGAGGCGGGCATGCTGAGCACGGTCATCGCCGCCACGAGGATCCAGACCGGCATCATCACGCGGTCGCGGCGCAGTGCGAGGCGCAGGAGGGTGCCGGTCCCGGCGAGTTGGCTGGTCGTCATCGCAGTGCGCCCGCCTTGGTGTTGACGTCCTCGCTGTAGTGGCGCAGGAAGAGCTCTTCGAGCGTGGGCGGCGTCGAGGTCAGCGACCGCACCCCGGACTCGGCCAGCGAGCGCAGTACGGCGTCCAGCTTGTCGGTGTCGGCCTGGAGGCGCACCTTCAGCCCCCGCACCTCCACGTCGTGGACACCGGGCAGGTGCGCGATGCCGTTCGGCGGTCCGGCCAGCTCGGCGCTGATGGACGTACGGGTGAGGTGGCGGAGTTCGGTGAGGGTTCCGCTCTCCACCGTGCGCCCCTTGCGGATGATGCTGACCCGGTCGCAGAGGGTCTCGACCTCGCTGAGGATGTGTGAGCTGAGCAGGATGGTGCGCCCGGCGGCCCGTGCCTCGTTCACACAGCCCCGGAAGACCTCCTCCATGAGGGGGTCGAGGCCGGAGGTGGGCTCGTCGAGGATGAGCAGTTCGACGTCGGAGGCGAAGGCGGCGACGAGGGCGACCTTCTGCCGGTTGCCCTTGGAGTACGTACGGCCCTTCTTGGTCGGGTCGAGTTCGAACCGTTCGATCAGCTCGGCGCGGCGGGACCGGTCGAGGCCGCCGCGGAGCCGGCCGTAGAGGTCGATGACCTCGCCGCCGGAGAGGTTGCGCCACAGGGTGACGTCGCCGGGGACGTAGGCGACGCGGCGGTGCAGCGCGACGGCGTCGGCCCACGGGTCGCCGCCCAGCAGCGTGGCGGTGCCGGAGTCGGCGCGCAGCAGGCCCAGCAGGACCCGGATGGTGGTCGACTTTCCGGCGCCGTTGGGGCCGAGGAATCCGTGGACCTCGCCGGTGGTGACGTCGAGGTCGAGTCCGTCCAGTGCGGGGGTGCGGCCGAAGGCCTTGTGGAGGCCGGCGACGCTGATTGCCTTCGTCATGATTCTGAACGTACGCTACTTTCACAAACTTGTGAAGCTCGGGAATCGCGTAAAGTTCGAGGGGTGGCGGACATGGATGTGGAACGGGACGAGGAAGCGGTCTCCCGCTTCGTGGAGCGGTTCGCCGCGCAGCTGACCGAGGCGGGCATGCAGCGCATGGCCGCCCGCGTCTACGCGCAGCTGCTCGCGAGCGACAGCGGCGCGATGACCTCGGCGGAACTGGGCGATGCCCTGCAGATCAGCCCGGCGGCGGTATCGGGCGCGGTCTCGTATCTGACGCAGGTCAGCATGGTCACCCGGGAGCGGGAACCGGGCTCGCGGCGGGACCGGTACGTCCTGCACAACGAGCTCTGGTACGAGACCTTCACCCGGCGGGACCAGGTACTGACGCTGTTCGAGAAGACCCTCCGGGAGGGCGCGGCGAGCCTGGGCGCGGGCTCCCCGGCGGGCGCGCGCATCGCGGAGACGGCGGCGTTCTTCGAGTTCCTCCAGCACGAGATGCTCGGCATGATGGACCGCTGGCGCGACCACCGCGCGACGCTCGACCTGGCCTGACCGGGAGCCGGTGGCGCCGGCCGCGTCAGCCCGGGCGGCGCCCAGGCGCACGGGCGGGCCGCCGCGTCACCCCCGGCGGTGCCCGGACGCGCGGGCCGGCCGCCGCGTCACCCCCGGGCCGCGCCCGGACGCGCGGGCCGGCCGCGCCCGGCCCAGGGCTGCTGCGCGGGGTGCCCACAGGACGCCCCCGGCCTCCGGGTCCCCCGCCAGCCACACCACCGGCTCGGGCGCCCCCGACAGGACCCGGCGGCCGAGCAGCCCCAGCGTCAGGACGCCCCGGCCGCCGTCCAGCACCACCACCGGCGGCCGGTGTCCGACGCGCGTGACCGTGGCCTCGTACGAGGTCCAGCGCACCCCCGGCTCCCGCAGTGCGCGGCGGGCACGCGAGCCGGCGTACAGCTCCCGCAGCGCGAGCCCGGCCGGCGCGAGGAGCGCCAGGAGGCAGGCCACCCCCAGCGGCGCCGGGCGCGTGAGCAGGCTCCCCGCCAGCGCGGGCCAGCCGAACACCGGGAGCAGCCCGAGCAGCAGGCCGTCCCGCCGCCAGTCCCCCAGCGCCTCCCGCACCGCGGCCCCGTCCGGGGCGGGCCGGCACCGGACGGGGCCCGGGGCCGGCCCGCCCCCGCACCCGGACCCTCCGACGCGCGCGCCGCTCACCCCGGCAGGGTCACCGCCCACGCCCCCGCCGCACACCCCGGCAGGGTCACCGCCCCCGCCGCTCACCTCGGCAGCGTCAGCGCCCACGCCCCCGGGCGGAGCGTCCACGTGCGCCGGCGCACCGGGCCCGTGACGCCCGCGTGGTCGGCCCGGTAGCGGAAGTCCGCCCCGGACACCGTCACCGCCCTGGCCCGCCGCGTCAGCGCCGGACAGCCGGCGAGGCGGACCACCACCTCCGCCGGCCCGCCCTGCTCCGGCGTGGTCACAAAGACCTCCTCCACCGGGTGGTCCACATCGGCGAGCACCGCCCCGTCCACCTCCACCCGCAGCCGGTGCACCTGCCCCGCCCGGGCCGACGGACTGGGCAGCAGCATGCGCAGCAGCGACCGGTAGCTCCGTACGGGCGGCGCCGCGGCACGCAGCGGCGGCGCGATCCGCAGACCCCCCAGCACCACCCCGTCGCTGTCGTCCACCAGCAGGTCCCGGGTGTGCGCCACGCCGTCCAGGGCCGCCCGCGCCGCCATCACCGCCGACAGCGGCACACCGAGGGACCGCGCCAGCGCGAGGGAGCCGACCGGGCCCACCGGGATCAGCGACAGGGGCTCCCCCGGCAGGTCCCGCGACCGGTGCAGCAGGGTCACGGCCCGCACCAGCGCCCGGTCGTCCCCCACGATCACCAGCCGCCGATGACCCCGGCGGGCGAGCGCCCGCGCGAACTCCTCCGGAGAGTCGGGGAGAGAAACTTTCGCCGACGCCGCGGCGCACAGCACATCTTTCGCGATCCGCACGGACTCGCCGTCAAGACGGCGGGCGACCGGGTCGACGAGCACGAGCAGGCCGCCTACCGGCGCGCCCGCATGGCTCATGGTGGGCTCTGGAGCCGACACCTCGGTCCTTCCTCGGGTAGCATCTTTGTGCAAGAGGCCCTTGCGCTATTGCGCCAGGGCCTTCGTCTATTCCGGGGTACCGGTCCGACGGCTCAGCCTGCGGTGTACATCGTCGTACGCCCCCTGACCTTGGACATGCCCCATCCGGAAGAGGTGTACGCCTGTGCCCGCTCTTGTGCTGCTCGGAGCTCAGTGGGGTGACGAGGGCAAGGGAAAGGCCACCGACCTGCTCGGTGGATCCGTCGACTATGTAGTGCGCTATCAGGGTGGCAACAACGCCGGCCACACGGTCGTCGTAGGCGACCAGAAGTACGCGCTGCACCTTCTCCCCTCCGGCATCCTCTCCCCCGGATGCACCCCGGTCATCGGCAACGGTGTCGTGGTCGACCCCGCCGTACTCCTCTCCGAGCTGCGCGGGCTCAACGAGCGCGGCATCGACACCTCCAAGCTGCTCCTGAGCGGCAACGCGCACCTGATCACGCCGTACAACGTCACCCTCGACAAGGTCGGCGAGCGCTTCCTCGGCAAGCGCAAGATCGGTACGACCGGCCGCGGCATCGGACCGACCTACGCGGACAAGATCAACCGCATCGGCATCCGCGTCCAGGACCTGTACGACGAGTCCATCCTGACGCAGAAGGTCGAAGCGGCGCTGGAGGGCAAGAACCAGCTCCTCGCGAAGCTGTACAACCGCCGCGCGATCGACCCGGCGCAGATCGTCGAGGAAATGCTCCAGTACGCGGAGCAGATCAAGCCGTACGTCGCCGACACCACCCTGATCATCAACAATGCGCTCGACGAGGACAAGGTCGTGCTCTTCGAGGGCGGCCAGGGCACCCTGCTCGACGTCGACCACGGCACGTACCCCTTCGTCACCTCCTCGAACCCGACGGCCGGCGGCGCCTGCACCGGTGCGGGTGTCGGCCCGACGAAGATCAGCCGCGTCATCGGCATCCTGAAGGCCTACACCACGCGTGTGGGTGCGGGTCCGTTCCCGACCGAGCTGTTCGACGAGGACGGCGAGGCGCTGCGCCGCATCGGTGGCGAGCGCGGTGTGACCACCGGCCGCGACCGCCGCTGCGGCTGGTTCGACGCCCCGATCGCCCGTTACGCGACCCGCGTCAACGGTCTGACGGACTTCTTCCTCACCAAGCTGGACGTGCTGACCGGCTGGGAGCAGATCCCGGTGTGCGTCGCGTACGAGATCGACGGCAAGCGCGTCGAGGAGCTCCCGTACTCGCAGACGGACTTCCACCACGCGAAGCCGATCTACGAAAACCTGCCCGGCTGGTCCGAGGACATCACCAAGGCCCAGACCTTCTCCGACCTTCCGAAGAACGCCCAGGCGTACGTGAAGGCCCTGGAGGAGATGTCCGGCGCCCCGATCTCGGCGATCGGCGTCGGCCCCGGCCGTACCGAGACGATCCAGATCAACTCGTTCCTGTAGGACTCGGGGACTTCGGGCCTGCGGGAAATCCGCCGGCCGACCGGAGGGCGGGGCGCTTCAGGCGTCCCGCCCTCCGGCGTACGCGTACGTACTCGGCCCGGCCCGGTCCGGCGAGGCGAAGCGGCGAGGGCCGCTCACTCCGCGAACGCGTCCCACACCTGCGGCTCCTCGAAGCCGAGGGCCCACAGGCCGGCGCCCCGTACGCCGAACCGCTCCAGCACCGCCAGGTGGGCCGCCGAGCCCCGTGCGTCCTGGTACCAGACCTGGTGCTCCTCGCCCTCGTCGTCCGTGTAGCCGAAGTGCGGGGTCCCGGAGACCGCGTCGAACTCGTAGTCCGCGCCGACGTCGAGGCGCAGGGATTCGGCCTCCAGCGACGTCACGTGCTTGGCGCGGGCCTTGGAGCCCACCGTCCAGTCCCAGCCGTAGGCGGGCAGCGCCACCTCCAGCTTGTCGCGCGGGACCTTGGCGGTGGTGACGGCGTGGGTCAGGAACTCCTCGTACCAGGCGGTCGACGAGAGCGGCCCGGGTGCCCCCAGGGCGTCGTGCAGGTTGTAGCCCATGATGCGCAGCCGGTCGGCCACGGCGCCGAGGTGGGCGTAGTCGAAGGCGTGGCCGGCGTTCCCGGTGCGGGGCATGACGGTGATGACGCACTGCTTGGCGAGGGCGTGGAGGCGGGCGCAGAGGTCGGTGGTGAGCTGGTTGTATCCGGTACGGACCCGCTTGCGCAGGGCCTCGTCCCCGGTCTCGGCCATCACCTCGTAGTCCAGGTCGAGGCCGTCGTACGAGCGGCTCGTGGCGAGCGCGACGAGGGCGTCGACGTGCGCGGTGCGGCGGGCGGGGTCGTTCATCAGGTCCGCCATGGCCGGGGCGCGCAGGCTCTCGGTGACGGTGGGGACCACCTTGACGCCCTCGGCGTGGAGGCCGTCGATGATGCGGCGGTCCCCGGCGCCGGTCTCCTTGCCGACGGCGGTCGCGTCCGAGACGGCGTACCAGAAGGGGCTGACGGTGTGGAGCTGGTCGGCGTGCGCCAGGGCGCTGCGGTAGCCCGTGTCGATGTCCCACCAGGGCAGCCATGCGGAGACGGTACGGGCGGCGGCGGTGGGGGCCGTCGGGGCGCCGGGCGCCGGGGCGGGCGCCGCCACGGTGAGGGCGGCGGCCGCGAGGGCGGCCGTGAGGGCGGGCTTCATGGACCAGACCCTGACGCGCGGCGGGCGCACGGGGGGTGACGGCGCGTCGGGCAGACGGGTGGCGGGGCGGGGCATGCGGGGCTCCGCGGGTCCCTACCAGGCCAGTTGCGCGATCTCCTCGGACACCACCGCGCACGCGTCCACCGCCGGGTCGATGAGCGGGAAGTGCCCGACGCCGTCCAGCAGGGTCAGTCCCACGAGCTCGCCCGCCTGCGCGGCCGCGGCCACGTAGGCCTCCGCCACCTGTTCCGGGACCACGATGTCCTCCCGGCCCTGGACCACGGCCGTGGCGATGCCGGTCGGGAGCAGCGAAGCGGGGTCCGCGAACGGGAGGCGCTCGTCCCAGTGCTCCGCGCCCCCCAGCAGCTGCGCCGACGCGCCACCGCAGACGCCGAGTTCCTCGGCGACCGTGAAGTCCGCGATGGGGGCCAGCGCCACCACGCCGCGCAGTTGCGGCGCGGCGGGCAGCCGCCAGGGGCTGCCCGCCGGCAGGACGTGGCGGGCCGCGGCCCACAGGGCGAGGTGGCCGCCGGCCGAGTGGCCCGTCACCACGATCCGCCGTACGTCCGCCTGTGGAAGCACCCCGGCCGCGAGCCCGGGCAGCGCGTCCAGTGCGGCCGCGACGTCGTCGAAGGTCTCGGGCCAGCGTCCCGCGACGGGCCCGTTGGCATGCTGGTGCGGCAGCGAACTCCCGCGCCGGTACTCGACGTTGGCGACGGCGAAGCCCCGGCGGGCCAGGAAGTCCGCGAAGGGGGTGATGTGCTGCCGGTCGTACGGGGCCCGCCAGGCACCGCCGTGCAGGACCACCACCAGCGGGGCGGAGCCGGCGGCCGCGTCCCCGCGCGGGGCGTAGAAATCGACGACCTGGTCGGGGTGTTCCCCGTACGCGGCGGTGGCGTCGGGCTCGACCGGCGGGTGGGAGAAGGCCGAGGCGGCCTCGGCGGCGTCCCGTTCGACTGCGGGGTCCGTCATCGGCTCGACCTCTCGGTAACGCGTGTGACAGCGGGGACAGATGTTCCGGTGTTACGGCAGAGCGGGACCGTATCAGGCTGGAACAGGCCATTCCGTGGCGGGGCGAGGACAGACGGGCGCGGGCGGAGCCGTAGCCCCGCCCGCCCTGTGACGCACTCTGAGATGTGACGTTTCGCCGCTACGTCACCCGAAAATGTGACCCAGTGTCCGGGCGGCGCGCTCCGCGTCGGCAAAACCGACGTAGAGCGGGGTGAAGCCGAAGCGCAGGACGTCGGGGGCCCGGAAGTCACCGATGACGCCCCGGGCGATGAGCTCGGCCATGACCTCGCGGGCGTTCTCCGTGCGCAGCGAGACCTGGCTGCCGCGGCGCTCGTGCTCGGCCGGGGTGACCGATTCGGTCCGGCCTTCGGGGACGTACGCGGCCACGCACTCCAGGAAGAAGTCCGTCAGGGCCAGCGACTTGGCGCGGACGGCTTCGACCGGCACCCCGTCCCAGGCGTCGAGGGCCGCTTCCAGGGCCAGCATGGACAGGATGTCCGGGGTTCCGACCCGGGCGCGGGCGGCGCCGGGGGCCGGGGTGTAGTCCGGGGTCATCGCGAAGGGGTCCGCGTGGCCGTTCCAGCCCGGGAGCGGGGAGTCGAAGGCGCTCTGGTGGCGTTCGGCGATGTAGAGGTAGGCCGGGGCGCCGGGGCCGCCGTTGAGGTACTTGTACGTGCAGCCGACCGCGAGGTCGACGGCATTCGCGTCGAGGTCCACGGGCAGGGCCCCCGCGGAGTGGCACAGGTCCCAGACCGTGACGGCCCCGGCGGCGTGGGCCGCCGTGGTGAGGGCGGGCAGGTCGTGGAGGCGGCCGGTGCGGTAGTCGACGTGGTTGAGCAGGACGACGGCGGTGTCCGGGCCCATGGCCCCGGCGGCGGACGCCGGGTCGACCGGAACCACCGTCAGGCCGGTCATCCGGGCGGCGGACGCGGCGATGTAGCCGTCGGTGGGGAAGGTGTTCGCGTCGACCAGCAGCTGCGTGCGGCCCTCTCCCGCCAGGCGGGCGGCGCCGACCAGCGCCTTGAAGAGGTTGACGCTGGTGGAGTCGCCGACGGTCACCTGGCCCCCGGCCGCGCCGACGAGGGGGGCGATCTTGTCGCCGATCCGCTCGGGGGCGGTCCACCAGCCGGACTCGTCCCAGGAGCGGATGAGGAGCTCGCCCCACTGCCGGGACACGACGTCGGCCGTCGCGGACGGCACCCCGGCCGGCAGCGCGCCGAGGCTGTTGCCGTCCAGGTAGACGACGCCCTCGGGCAGGGTGAAGCGCTCGCGGAGCTTGGCGAGGTCGTCGGCGGCGTCCAGCTGCGCCGCCCGCGCCCGGAGCGCGGCGGATATCGGCTCAGACATGGCTGCGCGCCGTCCACAGCTCGGGGAACACGTTCTTCTGGGCGCGCTTCTCCAGCCAGGTCACCCCGGCGGAACCGCCCGTGCCCGTCTTCGCGCCCATCGCGCGCCGGGTCGCCACCAGGTGGTCGTTGCGCCAGCGCCAGACGAGCTCCGCCACGTCCGTGAGGACCTCGCCCAGCCGGTGCAGGTCGAGCTGCGCGTCGGGGTCGGCGTACAGGGCCGTCCAGACGGCCTCGACCTCGGGGGAGGGCTCGTAGCGCTGCGAGAGGTCACGGCTGAGGACCGACGCCGGGATCGCGAAGCCGCGGCGGGCCAGCAGGCGCAGGACCTCGTCGTACAGGCTCGGCTCGTGCAGGGCCTTCTCCAGCTCGCCGTGGACGCGCGGCGCGCCCCGGTGCGGGACCAGCATCGACGCGGACTTGTCGCCCAGCAGGAACTCCATCCGCCGGTACATCGCGGACTGGAACCCGGAGCCCTCGCCCAGGGCCGCGCGGTACGCGTTGAACTGGCCGGGGGTGAGCTGCGCCAGCGGGCGCCAGGAGGAGTTCAGGGCCTCCAGCTCGCGGAGGGAACGTTTCAGCGCGTCCATCGCGACCGGGATGCGGTCCTCGCGCAGCGCCTGCGCGGCGGTTTCCCACTCGTGGACGATGACGGTGAACCACAGCTCCATGACCTGGGTCGTCACCAGGAAGACCATCTCGCCGGGGTCGTCCGAGCGGAGGTGCTGGAGGTGGGTGAGGACGTCCGCCTGGACGTAGTCCTCGTAGGGGGTGGTGCCGGCGAAGTCGAGGTTCGGGGTGTCCGAACCGGCTCCGGAGGCATCAAGGGCTTGCGACATTTCTGTCTCCTCGACACGTGCTTCCGGGTAGCGGTCCGCTCCTTCCGGTTGGGTAAGTGGAGCCCCGGTCCCCTGACCCGCATCATAAGCAGGGGATCCGGAACCCCTCTAGGGCACTTTGCCCGGGTGTTATGCGAGCGTGTCCGCCGCCGTCTGCGAGGAATCCCGCAGGAAGGTCGAGCAGCGCTCGTACTCCTCCTTCTCGTCGATCGCGCCGGCGGCGCGCGCCAGGGCGTTCAGGGCGCGCAGGAAGCCGCGGTTCGGCTCGTGCTCCCACGGCACCGGGCCGTGGCCCTTCCAGCCTGCGCGGCGCAGCGCGTCCAGGCCGCGGTGGTAGCCCGTACGGGCGTAGGCGTACGACTCGATCGTGTTCCCGGCGGCGAAGGCCTCGTCGGCCAGGGTGGCCCAGGCCAGCGAGGACGTCGGGTGGGCGGCGGCCACCTCGGCGGCGGGCGTGCCGGCGGCGAGGGCCTCGCGGGGCGCGGGCTCGTCGGGCAGGTGGGTGGGGGCGGGGCCCCCGAGCAGGTTCTGGTGAATCGACATGCGCCCAGTCTGGGGTATCGGGGCCGGCCGCGGGGGTGGTGGTGGGGCGCCCACCACCCGGGGGCGAAGCCGTGTGCCCGGCGCACCTCCCCGCCGGGGGGTCCCGGGGCGGACGGTAGGGGGGCATCGACGAAGGGGGAAAGTCGTGGACACCAGCACCGGCGGCGGCCGGCCCGACCAGTTGGACGAGGCTGTCGAGGAGTTGTGCGGCGCGGTGTTCGCGTCGCTCCGGCGGCGGGACCAGCGGGAGCGGGGACGTCAGTACGTACGGGGGCTGCTGGCGGCGGAGGGCCGCAAGTCGATCCGCAACATGGCCCAGCAGACCGGTGGCGGCGGCCCGGCGGAGGAGCAGGCCCTGCACCACTTCATCGCGGGATCCACCTGGGACTGGCAGCCGATCCGGGCCGCGCTGTCGCGGTACCTGGCCGGGGCGGCGCCGCTGAACGCCTGGGTGGTGCAGCCGATGGCGATCCCGCGGGGCGGGGAGCACTCGGTGGGGGTGGGCAACCGCTTCGACCCGTACCAGGGGCAGATGTTCCAGGGGCAGCAGGCCTTCGGGACGTGGTTCACGTCGGGGGGCGTGGCGACGCCGGTCGGGTGGCGGATGTTCCTGGAGGACGACGCCGAGGAGTCGTACGAGGCCTGCGCGCTCTCGGGGGTGCTGGAGACGGCGCGCGGCGCCGTCGGCAGTGGCGGCGGCGGTGTCGGCGGCGGTGTCGGCGGCGGGGGTGTGCGGCCCGTCGTGCTGGACGTGCCCGACATCGCGACCCGCGCCACGGTGAGCCGGTTCGCGGAGGCCCGGGTGCCGCTGGTGGCACGGATCGGTGCCGGGGCGCGGCTGGTGGTGGCGGACCAGCGGCTGCCGGGCGGCGGGGCCCGGGCGATGGCCGCGCGGGACGTCCTGCAGGGCGTGCGGGGGCTGCGCACGCCGGTGGAGTGGGCGGACCCGGACCGGCCGGGGGCCCGGCGGAGCTCGCTGGTCGCGGCGGTACGGGTGCTGCTCGGGGGGCGGGAGATGCTGCTGTTCGGGGAGTGGACGGATGTGCGGCGCCAGCCGGTGCAGCTGTGGGTGACGGACCTGGTGCGGATGGGGCCGGGGGCGCTGGTGCGGATGACGAAGGAGACCGGGAGGGTGTCGCGGGCCGCCGGGCAGTCCATGGGGCAGGTGGGCCTGCGGGACTTCGCGGGGCGGTCGCTGGCGGGGTGGCACCGGCACGTGACGCTGGCGTCGGTGGCGCACGCGGGGCTGTGGCTGGGCGGCGGCCTGGCCGCTCCGCGGGTGGAGCCCGGGGCGCCCGGACCCGCCGCCCCGGCCCGGCGCCGGCTGGTCGCCCCGCCCCGGCCGTGCGGGGCCCTGGCGGGCTGCTGACCGGGGACCGGGCGGCCCGTTCCGCCGGTGGCCGGGCGGCCCGTTCCGCCGGTGGCCGGGCGGCCCGTTCCGCCGGTGGCCGGGCGGGCCGTTCCGGCGGTGGCCGGGCGGCCCGTGGCGGGGTGGCCGGGCGGGCCGTGGCGGGGTGGCCGACAGGGTCTAGTCCTGGGTACGGCGGCCCGTCGAGCGGCGGGCGTGGAGGACCTGGCGGGTCTTGCGCAGGCGGAGGGCCATCTGGATCTCCAGGGCCTGGGCCGGCTTCTGCCAGCCCTCGCCGAGGAGTTCCGCGATGCGTTCCAGCCGCCGCGACACCGTGTTGGGGTGCACGTGCAGCGCCTCCGCGGCGTGCGTCGGGCTGCCGCCCGAGGCGAAGTACGCGTCCAGGGTGCGGGTCAGGTCCGTCAGGCGGTCCGCGTCGTACTCCAGCACCGGCCCGATGGTCGAGGCGATGAACGCCTCCACATCGTGGTCGGCGGACAGCAGCAGTCCGAGGAAGCCCAGCTCGCGCAGCGAAGCCGTGCCTCCGGCGCCGTCCAGCGCGGTGAGCGCGTCGAGGCAGCGCACGGCCTCGGCATAGACCCGCGCCACCTCCCCCGGCCCGGCCGCCGGACCGGCCGCCCCGGTGGAGACGGCGTGGCCGAGCAGCGGCGACAGCTCGCCGGAGGCCCGGTGCGCGGCCGCGGAGGCGTCCGTTCCGGGGAGGAGCAGCACGATGCAGCCCTGGCGGACGCCCTTGAGCCCGCCCATCCGGTACGCGTACGAGGACGCCCAGGCCACGGCCCTGCCGAGTTCGCCGCCTTCGGGCCGGGCCACGACCACCACATGCGGCCGGTCCAGGTCGAGGCCGAGCCTGCGGGTGCGCTCCAGCAGGTGGAGGCCGACGGAGTGGGGGCGCTCCAGCAGGTCGGCCAGGAGTTCCTCGTGTACGGGCCCTTCGGCCGCGGCCGTTCCGCGCTGGATCAGCATCAGCGAGGCCACCGACTGGGCGGCGAGCTGCAGGAGCCGTACGTCCTCGTCGGCGAGCGGCGCGGACGCGCTCAGCAGCAGCACCCCGAGGTCCTCGGCCCCGGCCAGCACCGGGGCCAGCCACACGTCGCCGGGCAGCCCGACGGGGCGCCGGTCGATCAGCGCCTGGAGGGAGGCCCGGTTCACCTCGTCCTCGTCCAGGTCGGGGAGTTCACCGGTGACGGTCAGCGGCCGCCCGCCGGGGTCGCGCACCTGGAGCACGCCGTCCAGCGCGTCCGCGGTGGCCCGCGCCAGGGTGGGCAGCCCGGCGCCGTCCAGCACCAGACCGGCCAGCCGGGCGTGGCACTCCCACAGGTAGCGGACCCGGGTGAGGGCGGTGTTGGTCCGCGATCCGAAGGCCTCCAGCTCGGTGACCTCGTCCCGGGTCTGCTCCAGCAGCCGGGCCTTCTCGATGGCCACGGCGGCCAGGTCGGCGAGGGAGAGCAGCATGCCGATCTCGTCGGGGGTGAACTGCCGTACGCAGCGGTCGGAACCGTAGAGCGCGCCGAGGGTGGAGTCCCCGCGCCGGAGCGGGACGGCGATGATCGCGTGCAGTCCTTCGGCGCGGACGACGGCGTCGATGCCGGGGGCGTGCGCGATGCCCTCGTCGGCCAGGTAGTCGGCGCTCCAGACCGCGGAGCGCCGGGCCTGGGCTATGGCGCCGAGGCCACGGCCGGTGCCGAGTTCGAGGCCGACGTTCAGGGCGGTGGTCTCGCCCTCGGAGGTCCGTACGTACGCCGAGCCGTCGGGGCGGCTCAGCGACAGCCAGGCCATGTCGAAGCCGAGCAGCCGGCGGGCCCGGCGGGTGATCAGCCGCAGCAGGCCGTCGATGTCGTAGGGGGAGGTCAGGTCGTGGGCGGTGTCCACGAGGGCGGTGAGCGCGGCCTCGCGCTGCTCGCGGCGGCTGGCGCTCTTGCGGACCGAGCGGGCCAGCTCCACCGCCCGGGTGAGCCGCGCGAGCTCCTCGGGGCCGGCGCCCGCGCCGCGGGCTTCGGCCAGCAGGGCGTCGTACGCGCTCTGCGGGGCCTCGGCGGCGAGCAGTTCCAGCACGGCGAGCGAGCCGCCTTCGTCCCCGCCCATCCTGCCGCCCCCGTCCGACCAGGTGTTTTCTGTCCGGATCTTGAACCTAGGTTCCGGGCGGCGGGGGGTCAAGCGGGGGCGCGGCTTCCGGTGTCCACGCCTTGAGCGGCCCGACGGCCCAACGGCCCAACGGCCGGACCTAACCGCGGGCGGCGAGCGCGAGGGTCAGGCCGGGGACCGGCCGGGCGGCGCGCAGGGCCTCGACGCGTTCCTCGGCGCGGCGCAGGGCGGCCAGGTAGGCGCCGCCGGGCCGGTCGTGGCCGCCGAGCAGTCCGGCGAGTTCCAGCCGCAGTTCCCGGTCCCGCCCGAGGGCCAGTTCGGCTTCGACCCACTGGCCGAGCACGGAGCGCCGGTCGGTGTCGAGGGTGGCGATGCGGCCGGCCAGCCAGGGGCCCGCGTCGATGCCGTCGAGGGCGGGGCCGGTCCACAGGGCGAGGGCGTGGCGCAGCCGGCGGGCCGCCTGTTCGAAGTCGCCGCGGCCCATGGCGCGGTAGCCGGCGCCCGCCTCGCGTTCGAATTCCCGGGCGTCCGAGCGGCCGCCGCCGGTGTCGAGAACATACCCGCCGGGTCGCGCCGCCAGCACCGTTTCGGGGGTGCGTACCGAGCCGGCCCCCTGGGCCTCCGCGAAACGCTCGCGCAGGCGGCGTACGGCGGTCAGCAGGTGCGACCGGGCGTGCGCGGCCGGGGTGCGGCGGGCCAGCTCGCCGTCGAGCACCCTGACCGGTACGACCCGGTCGGGGCAGGCCGCCAGGACCGCCAGCACATGGCGGGATTCCGGTGTGGGTGCCGTGATGGGCACCCCGTTCTCGATGACGCGCAGCTCTCCGAGTACCTCAATGTCCACAGTCTTCTCCCCCTGGGCCAGGAGAAAAATAATACCCAGGAGGATCTTTTATGGAAGAGGATGCGCGGCTTCGGCTTCGGCCTCGGCCTCGGCTTCGGGGGCGGCGTCGGTGTCGGCCGGCGGCACCCCGGTCGGACAACCGGCCCCGCACTCATGGCTGCCCTGCGGCCCGAAGAGAGCGCGCGCACCCCGCCCCGGGGCGGTGTCCAGCCGGATCGCCACGGCCGGGACCACCACGTTCGGCATCACGTACGTGTACAGCTCCGAGACCTGGCGGTCCATGTCCAGGCCCAGCGTCGTGGACATCGTGTTCAGCCCGGCGTACGCGCCCACGATCAGCCTCGACGGAACCACCGGGTCCACGTTCGGCAGCAGCTCGCCGCGCCGCTTCGCCTCCGACAGCACCTCGATGTGCAGGTCGACCCACGCCTGGTAGGGCGCCGCTTTGTCCAGGTTGCGGCCGGCCCGGTCCAGGGTGAGCCGGGCGCTGGCCCGCATCAGGACGTCGTGCTGGAGCTGGTGGGAGAAGACCATCCCGATGTCCACGAACTCCTGCGCCTTGTACTCCTGCGGCAGGGCCTGCGGCTGCGCCTGGTTCTGCGCGTCTATGACGGCCTGCGCCAGCTGTTCCTTCGAATCGAAGTGGAAGTAGAGGGCGCCCTTGGTGACCTTGGCGATGTTGACGATGTCCGAGAGCTTGGCCGTGTCGTAGCCGTGCGACTCGAACACCACCGCCGCGGCCTCCAGGATGGCCTGGCGGGTGCGCACCGCCCGGTCCTGTTTCACCTGGGGTCGCTCTGTCCTCATAAATGGCGCCTCTCCTGCCCCGCCGCCATTACATAACCGCGGGTACTTTCTTGTGCGTAGATTCCACACCATCGCGGGGCAGCAGTCCACCGGCGTATGTCACCTCCGGCGGATCCGCCGGGTTTCGGACATGCGAAAGGGGTCCGTCGGCCCCTTTCGGACCGCCGGACCCCTTTACCGGGTACCGGGCCGGACTACTTCAGCTTGGTGCCGGTGGAACGCAGGTCGGTGCAGGCCTGGGCGACGCGCACGGCCATACCGGCCTCGGCGGCCTTGCCCCAGGTGCGGGGGTCGTACTTCGACTTGGTGCCGACCTCGCCGTCGACCTTCAGGACCGCGTCGTAGTTGCGGAACATGTGGTCCACGACCGGGCGGGTGAAGGCGTACTGGGTGTCGGTGTCGAGGTTCATCTTCACCACGCCGTTCTCCAGCGCGGTGGCGATCTCCTCGGCCGTCGAGCCCGAGCCGCCGTGGAAGACGAAGTCGAACGGCGAGGCCTTGCCGTACTTCTCGCCGACGCCGGCCTGGAGGTCCTTCAGGAGCTCGGGGCGCAGGACGACGTTGCCCGGCTTGTAGACGCCGTGCACGTTGCCGAAGGAGGCGGCCAGCAGGTAGCGGCCCTTCTCGCCCAGGCCCAGGGCCTCGGCGGTGCGGATCGCGTCGTCGACGGTGGTGTACAGCTCGTCGTTGATCTCGTGGCTGACGCCGTCCTCCTCGCCGCCGGTCGGGGTGATCTCGACCTCAAGGATGATCTTGGCGGCGGCGGCCTTGGCCAGCAGCTCCTGGGCGATGGCCAGGTTGTCGGCCAGGGTCTCGGCGGAGCCGTCCCACATGTGCGACTGGAAGAGCGGGTTCAGACCGCGGGCCACGCGCTCGGCGGAGACCTCGAGCAGCGGGCGGACGTAGCCGTCCAGCTTGTCCTTGGGGCAGTGGTCCGTGTGCAGCGCGACCGTGATGTCGTACTTGGCGGCGACGATGTGCGCGAACTCGGCCAGGGCGACCGCGCCGGTGACCATGTCCTTGTTGTGCTGGCCACCCAGGAACTCCGCACCACCGGTGGAGATCTGGATGATGCCGTCGCTCTCGGCCTCCGCGAAGCCGCGCAGTGCAGCGTGCAGGGTCTGGGACGAGGTCACGTTGATGGCCGGGTAGGCGAACTTGCCTGCCTTCGCCCGGTCGAGCATCTCGTTGTAGACCTCGGGGGTTGCGATGGGCATCTGTCCGCTCCTTGGATGTGCGGGGAGTGTGCTTATTGCGGGCCCTGACCTGGGGGCGACGTCACCGTCGCCCCCATCTTTCCAGACTCCGCGCTTCACTCCACCCCGCTGTCCACGCGGTGAACGCGAACCGGGCGGGACGTTTCACGTGAAACATTCCGCCCGGCGGCAAAAGACCAGGTCAAGACCCGGCACGGGATCTGCGAGGACCTTGGCCCCCAGTTGTTCCGAGCCCTGGTCGAGCCAGTACCTAGGACAGGCCGAGGTCCTGGAGCTGGTATCCGGTGAGGTACGGCAGGCCCGCCTCGGCGATGGCGCCGGCCGCGCCGCGGTCCACGATCGTGGCGACGGCGACGACCTCGCCGCCGGCCTCACGGACCGCCTCGACGGCGGTCAGCGGGGACCCGCCGGTGGTCGAGGTGTCCTCGACCACCAGGCAGCGCTTGCCCTTGACGTCGGTGCCCTCGATGCGGCGCTGCATGCCGTGCGCCTTCTGCGCCTTGCGGACGACGAAGGCGTCCAGGCGCTCGCCGCGCGCGGCGGAGGCGTGCAGCATCGAGGTCGCGACCGGGTCGGCGCCCAGGGTCAGACCGCCGACGCAGTCGAAGTCGAGGTCCGCGGTCAGGTCGAGCATGACCTGACCGACCAGCGGGGCGGCCTCGCCGTCGAGGGTGATCCGGCGGAGGTCGATGTAGTAGTCGGCTTCCCGCCCGGAGGAGAGGGTCACCTTGCCGTGCACGACGGCCTTGTCCTTGATCTGCTGCAGAAGCGCATCGCGTGTGCCGGACGGCGTTACTTCATTGACGTCACTCATGACCCCGAGCTTAATTGCGCGCTAACCGAGCCGCCGCCACGTCCACGTCGTGGAGATCTCCAGCGGATCCACGGGCGTGACCAGCTGCGGGAGGGTGTTCAGCCCGTTCGGCGGGCCGGACTGGGGCTCGACGCAGACGGCCTCGGGCTGCTCGTCGTAGACGACCACCCATTCGGCCCGGCTGGTGATGCTGAGCTCCAGCGCACCGGGCCACGTGAGGGTGACGTCGACGCCCTCGGGCATGCCGAAGCAGTCGTCCCAGGGGCCCGGCTTCGGGTCGATGCGGTGGCCGGTGGGCAGGTGGTCGGATCCGCGCTCCTCCTGCCAGGCCGGTTCGAAGCCGATCCGGACTTCCTGGCCGTCGGCGGCCAGGGTCCGGTTGAACCACGGGTGCCAGCCCGCCTGGGCCGGGAAGGAGCTCTCGTACGTCTCCACGCCCATGGTGAGCGTCAGCGCGTCCTCGGCCAGCTCGAAGATCTGGGTCACCTTGCCGCTGTACGGCCACGGGTCGGCGAGGTCGAACGTGAAGGCGGCGCGGGTGTCGCCGACGCCGCCCGGGCGCCAGGCCGCGTCGCGGCCGAAGCCGTGGATGGCGTGCGGCGGGTGGTTGAGCGGCAGCCGGTGCACGGTCGCGCCGTCCCGGAACCGGCCGTTGGCGGTGCGCCCGCACCACGGAACCATCGGGAAGGACCCGTACTTGGGGCCCTGGCGAAGGAGTTCGGTCCCGTCGACGCGCAGACTGCTGATCCGGCAGCCGCTCTCCTGGTCGATCGTCAGCTCGGCGCCGCCGGCGCTCAGTCGCGTACTCATACCGCCGACCCTAAAGGGAGCCGGGCCCGCCTCCCTAGCGCCGGCGGCGCAACACCCGGCCCACGACCACGGCGGACGCAACGGCCAGCGCCGCGGCGGGGGCCAGCCAGCGCAGGCTGACTCCGGCCGCACCGGCGGAGGGAGCCGGGACCGGGGCGTAACGGCCGCGCGGGGGCGCGTGGTCGACCTCCTCGGCGCTGCGGCCGATCATCGTGCGGCGGGCGTGGGCGGCTTCGGCCGGCGGGCGCGCGGGGCTGCCGAGGTCGCCCAGCTCACCGAACTCGCCTCCGACGAAGGGGTCGAGGGAAGGCGGCGGCACGTCGGCGTCGAACACCGAGGCGGTGACCTCGGTGACGCCGTCCTCGTCGTCCTCGTCGTCCTCGTCGTCCTCGATGCCCTCGATGCCCTCGATGCCCTCGATGCCGTCGGCGGTGTCCACGTCGTCGGCGTCCTCGAAGCCGTCGGCCTCCTCGAAACCCGCTGCGGCGTCGGCCTCCGCGGCCTCGGCCACCGGGTCCGCCACCGGCTCCGCCTCCGGGGCGGTCGCCGCCGCGCCGAGGTTCGCGGCGGTCCGCTCCAGCAGGCGCTGCACCGCCGTGGCGGTGGCCTCGGGGGCGAAGCCGGCGGCCCGCCCGTCGGCGGTGGCCTCGCCGGTGAACTCCAGCCGGGTCCCGTCCCCCTGCGGGAAGAGCCGCAGCACGAGCGAGAAGGTGACCGTGCCGCTGCCCCGCGCCTCGGCGCCCTCGCCCTCGACGCCGAATCGGTCGGGGTCCCGCTCGGTGAGGGCCAGGGCCCCCCGGTAGGTCACGGTGTGCCCGCCGACCCGCACCCGCAGCCGGCCCGACAGCGGCCCGGATTCGGCGTCGGCGTCCTGCTGGAGCCCGGGTACGCAGCGGGCGACCCGGGCGGGATCGCGCAGCACGGTGCGGAGGTCGGCTGCGGGTACCGGAACGAACACCTGATGCTCCATGTGGTCGAGCCTACCGACGAGACCGGCCCGAGCACCCGGTCCCGCACCAAGAGCCGGCCCTAGGAATACCTCGGGTGCGGGAGGGTGGAGGGCGGCAGGCCGTCCACGCGGGTCCTTTCGGCGTCCCGGGCGGCGTCCTGGAGGGCCAGGGTGGACACCGAGCGGAGCCCGGGCGTGTCACGGTCCACCCGCAGGGCGGGGACGGCGGCGCGGGCGGCGAGGACGAAGCCCCAGTCCTGCGGCGGGGAGGCGCTGCCGCCGAGGGTCCGGTCGGGGCCGGCGGCGAAGCCGGTGAGGCGGCCGCCCGCGCTGTAGGGGGCGGTCCGCAGGCCGGCCGCGCGCAGGGTGGACTCGACCGTCCAGTAGGTGTGCGGCCGGGTGGTGAGCGGTCCCGCGTGCACGGCGATCCGGCCGCCGGGGCTCAGGGCCCGCGCGGCCAGCCCGTAGAACTCCTGCGAGTACAGCTTCGTGCTGGGGGTGATGGCCGGGTCCGGGAGGTCGGACAGGATGACGTCGAAGCGGTCCCGCGCGGCCGGGCCGCGCAGCCAGCGGAACGCGTCCTGCGTGACGACGCCGAGGCGGGGGTCCTCGTACGCCCCGCCGTTGAGCCGGGAGAGCATCGGGTCGGTGCGGGCCAGCCGGACCACGCCGGGGTCGAGCTCCACCACGGTGACGGAGGCGACGTCCCGGTAGCGCAGCACCTCGCGGGCGGCGAGCCCGTCACCGCCGCCGAGTACGAGGACGCGGGCGTGCGGGCCGGTCATCGCGGGGTGCACCAGGGCCTCGTGGTAGCGGTACTCGTCGTAGCCGCTGACCCGCAGCCGCCCGTCGAGGTACAGGTCGAGCGAGCGCGGGGAGCCGGTGCCGGGCCCGGTGAGCACCAGTTCCTGCACGCCGGTCTGCACGGCGACCCGGACCTCCCCGCCGTAGACGGCGCGCCGGGCGACCCGCTCGAAGTCGTCGGCGAGGACGGTCGCGGAGGCGAGTACGGCCAGGACGGTCACGTTCGCGGCGATCAGCACCCAGCGGCCGCGCCGGCTGAGGTCGCGGCGGAACAGCCACAGCACGAGCCCGCCGCCGACGCCCGTGTTGACGGTGCCGGTGAGCATCGCGCCGGTGAGCTGGCCGAGCACCGGGAGCAGCAGGAACGGGAACGCGAGCCCGCCGACCAGGGCGCCCACGTAGTCGGCGGCGAACAGGTCCGCGACGGCCCCGCCCGCGTCCTGCCGGCGGATCCGCTGGATCAGGACCATCAGCAGCGGGATCTCCGCGCCGATGAGCACCCCGATGGCGAAGGAGAAGGCGACGAGCGCGGGCCGGGACTCCCCCAGCCACGCGAAGCTCGCGTACAGGGCCATGGCGGAGAGCCCGCCGAGCAGGGCGAGCGCGGCTTCGATGGCGCCGAAGCCGAACGCGGGCCGTCTCCTGAGGCGTTTGGCGAGGAGCGAGCCGACGCCCATGGCGAAGACCATGACGGACAGCACGACCGACGCCTGGGTGACGGAGTCGCCGATGAGGTAGGAGCCGAGGGCGAGGAGCTCCAGTTCGTACACGAGCCCGCAGGCGGCGCATACGAACACGGTGGCCAGGACGAGGAGCCGGCCGGTCCTGGGCCGTACGGGCAGGGCGGCCGGACGGGTCGCCACGCCCCGTGACTCCGGAGCCGGCAGTACCCGGCGCGGGACGGAACGGTCGATCATGCAGCGAACCGTACGTCACCACCCACGTGCACCCTGTCACCCACATGGGTGCAAGTGAGGTGCTGGTCCAGCCAGTTGGCGTAACCGCGGCGCGACCGCCGGAGCGGTTGCGCCAAGGCGCCACGGCGCCCGCGCGGGCGGCCGCGCTACAGCGACGAAGCGGCGGCCGACTCCAGGGCCGACCCGGCCGGCGCGCCCATCCGTACGCCCACCCGGGTGCGGGTTGCCACCAACTGGCCCTCCTGCGGGTACGCGTGCCAGGTCCGCCAGCGCACCTGGCCCTCGAAGCGTTGCGCCAGCATGGCGGTGAAGGCGTGCGGGCTGCCCGGGAAGGTCCCCGCGAGCCCGTTCGGGTGATCCGCGACCAGCGCGAGCAGTTCCTGCGCCCGCCCCGCGAACGAACCGCGCGACAGGGTCTCGACCCGCGCGGCGAACTCGTACTCCCAGTCGCCCACCCGCTTGGCCACGCCGAGCGGCAGCGGCGTACTGCTGCCGGGCATACAGGCGACCGTCTCCGAGCAGAGCACCTCCCCCTCCTCCAGAAGGACCTGATGGGAGGCCCCGAGCAGGCGCAGCTCCACCTTCGCGCCGGCGAGCTCGAGGTTCAGTACGGCCAGGGCGGGCAGCCGCTCCCGTCCCAGGGCCCAGGCGAGATCGGCGGCACGCGTGTCGGTATAGGTGGTCTGGAGGGTCGTGAGCATGAGTCGGCTCCGCAAACGCGCGAGGGAGAGGTGGCCGGGGCCCGCCAGCGGTGGTCAACGGGTGGGGGGACAGCGGCACGGGTCCACAGGGAGTCCAGGGAGGTCCGAGGACTGGTCTACTCAACCGAGGGAATCATGAAAGGCACGGCACTCACAGCGTTTTTACCCAACTTGACGGGGTTTACATCCCCCCGGGGGCTACACAGTTCACGTGTTCAACAACATGCCGCCCGTACGCCGTAACGCACAGCCGAACAAGGAGACGCCCGAGGGAAGTTGTCCCCGCTGGGCGCCTCCTTTACGCAGGGTCGGGCGCACCGTCCTGCGGCGCGCCCCCGTCCCTCAGCTGGACCCGCCGCCGCAGCCCCCGCCGCCCCCACAGGAGGACGAGGACCCGCACGAGGACGAGGAACCGCAGGACGAGCCGCCGGAGGAGCCGCCTCCGGCCCACCAGCTGCCTCCGCTGCCGTCGCCGCTCCCGCCCGAGCCGCCCCCCGACTTCACCGCCACGACGATGATCGCCACCACGACAAGACCGATGATCACTACGAACAGCGCCATCTCCTGGCCCCTCTCTGACACCCCGGTCGCCCGGGGTCCGGGATCCCCGCGTCCCGTGTGCCAGGGGGATGCCCACCGGCCACCAGCGCCAAAGCACACTTGAGCAACTCCAGAGCTTCCCCGCAGGATGGCGACCATGAGCGCACCCGCGGCCGGCAGCCGCCCCTTCCTCAACCGCCGCCTGGCGGCCTTCGGCACGACGATCTTCGCGGAGATGTCCGCGCTGGCGGCCCGGACCGGCTCGATCAACCTGGGCCAGGGCTTCCCGGACACCGACGGCCCCGCCGAGATCGCGGAGGCGGCCGTCCGCGCGATCCGGGACGGCAAGGGCAACCAGTACCCGCCGGGCCCGGGCGTCCCGGAGCTCCGCGCCGCGATCGCGCACCACCAGCAGCGCTTCTACGGGCTCGCCTACGACCCGGACACCGAGGTCCTGGTGACGGCGGGCGCCACGGAGGCCATCGCGGCCGCCCTGCTGGCCCTCCTCGAACCGGGTGACGAGGTCATCGCCCTGGAGCCCTTCTACGACTCCTACGCCGCCTGCATCGCCATGGCGGGCGCCGTCCGCGTCCCGCTGACCCTGCGCGCGCCGGACTTCCGCCTCGACGTGGACGCCCTGCGCGCCGCCGTCACCCCGCGCACCCGGCTGCTGCTCCTGAACACCCCGCACAACCCGACGGGCACGGTGCTGACCCCGCAGGAACTGGCGGCCGTCGCCGAGCTCGCGGTCGAACGGGACCTGCTGGTCGTCACCGACGAGGTCTACGAGCACCTGGTGTTCGAGGGCTCGCACACCCCGCTGGCCTCGCTCCCGGGCATGCGCGAGCGCACGGTGACCATCTCCTCGGCCGGCAAGACCTTCTCCTTCACCGGCTGGAAGGTCGGCTGGATCACCGCCCCGCCCGCCCTGACCACGGCGGTCCGCTCCGCGAAGCAGTTCCTGACGTACGTCTCCTCGGGGCCGTTCCAGTACGCGATCGCCGAGGCCCTGGCCCTGCCGGACACGTACTACGACGGCTTCCGCGCGGACCTCGCCGCCAAGC
The DNA here is from genome assembly GCF_055565795.1 of Streptomyces sp. NPDC028314. Lineage (NCBI taxonomy): Bacteria > Bacillati > Actinomycetota > Actinomycetes > Kitasatosporales > Streptomycetaceae > Streptomyces > Streptomyces sp. NPDC028314. The sequence continues at coordinate 455,053 of NZ_JBVHTP010000002.1, read as the reverse complement.
GCGACCTCCTCGCCGACGGGCTGACGGCGGCGGGCTTCGAGGTCTTCCGCCCGCAGGGCACGTACTTCATCACCACCGACATCACCCCGCTGGGGGAGAAGGACGGCCTCGCCTTCTGCCGCGCCCTCCCCACCCGCTGCGGCGTCGTGGCCATCCCCAACCAGGTCTTCTACGACGACAAGTCCGCCGGCGCCACCCAGGTCCGCTGGGCCTTCTGCAAGCGGACCGGCGTGCTGGAGGACGCGGTGGACCGCCTCAAGCGGCTGGCGCCCTGACGGGCGCCGGTGGGAGGCCGCCGGTGCCTGCCGCCCGGTCGAACGGCGGGGTGAAGAGCGTGGCCGAACGGCCGCCGGGGGTCTCGTCCTCGTAGTGTTCCTCCATCGTGGCGACGCCGGTCCACGGGAGATCCAGGAGACATGTCGACGGTGACGACGGTTGCGACGCTGTCCGCGCGGCCGCCCGGCGCCCGGACGGCGGCGGCCCCGGCGGCCGTGGTCGCGCTCGGGGTGTTCGCCGCCGTACGCGGCGCCGGGGCGCTGGTGATCGCCGCGGGCGCCTGGTGGGCCGGGCGGGATCCGGTCCGGGTGCTCGGGGCGTCCTGGGACTCCGTCTGGTACCTCGGGATCGCCGCCCACGGGTACGGGCGGACCCAGATGTGGGCCGCCACCGGATCGGTGCAGAGCGACTACGCCTTCTTCCCGCTGTACCCCGTCCTGCTGAAGCTGGCCGGGGGCACCGCCCTCGCCGGGCTGACGGTGGCGTGGACGGCGGCGGCCGTGGCCGCCCTCGGGGTCTACCGGGTCGGGGAGCGGCTGCTGGGGGCCCGCGCAGGGGTGCTGCTGGTCGCACTGTGGGCGGCCCTGCCGCACTCGGTGGTGCTCGGCCTCGCGTACACCGAGGCGCTGCTCGCCGCGTTCGCCGCCTGGACCCTGTACGCCCTGCTGCGCGAGCGCTGGCTCTGGGCGGCCGGCCTCGCGGTGCTCGCCGGGCTGACCCGGCCCACCGGGATCGCCGTCGCGGCCGCCGTGTCCCTGGCGGCCCTGCACGCGGTGGCCGTACGGGGCTCCCGCGCGCCCGCGGTGTGGGCGGCCGGGCTGCTGGCCCCCGCGGGCTGGGCCTCGTACGTCCTCGCCGTGGGCGTGCGCAAGGGCGATCCGCTCGGCGGGTACTTCACCGTCCAGCGGCGCTGGGGCTCGCGCTTCGACTTCGGCGAGGGTGCGGTGCGCTCCACCGAGAAGGTGCTGACCGGCGGGAACGTGCCGCTGGCCACCACCGTCACGGTCGTGGTGCTGGCCGTGGCCGCGCTGCTGGCGGCGGCGCTGGTGCTGGACCGGACCCCGCTGCCGCTGCTCGCGTACACGGGGGTGCTGATGCTGATCACCTTCGGCGGAGCCGGGTTCTTCGAGTCGAAGCCGCGCTTCCTGCTGCCGGCGTTCCCGCTGCTGCTGCCGATGGCCGCCGTCATGGCGAGAGCCCGGCCGCGCACCGCGGTCGTGGTGACCGCGGTGCTGGCCGGGCTCTCCTACGGCTACGGGGTGTACCTGCTCCTCGTGGCGCGCGTGCCCTTGTGAGGGCGGCCGACTAGCTGTTGCTCTCGTCGCCCTTGTCGTCCTCGCCCTCGGCGGAGTCGACGTCCTTCTCGAGGCCGAGCTGCTCGATGAGCCACTTGTCGAACTCGATCGAGGCACGGACCCAGCTGACCGTGGAGGACACGAAGTGCTCCAGGTTGACGCCGGTGCCGATCAGCATCTGCGCCTCGCCGATCAGGCGGACCGAGCCGTCGTCGTGGGTGTGGCTGTAGACCTTGGGCCACAGGGTGCGGCGGTTCCAGTCGTCGATCGTTTCGAGGAGCTGCGGCTTGTCCTCGATGTCGTGCGGACGGTCGTAGAAGGTCCGCACCGAGAAGACCTGCTGCTCGTCCTCGCCGCGGAACATGAAGTACGTGCGGAACTCCTCCCACGGCGCCGCGAGGTCTCCCTCGTCGTCGACGACGTACTTGAGCTCCATCTGCTCCAGCAGCTGCTTGACCAGATCCTGGTCGGGGACGACGGGGCCCGCCGGTCCTGTGGCCTGCGGATCGGGCTGCTGCCCTCCGAAGTTCGGAATCGAGGCCGGGTCGATGCTCACCGTGTACTTCCCTTCGTGCGGATACCGTCATCCTCCCCCATCGCTCCTACCCCGTGTCCAGCCCCGCACGTACGATCCGCTCCAGGCGGACACGAGTAGGACTCAGGTAAGGAAGACGATGCCGATACCGGGCGGTATGAAGCCGGCCACGAAGGTACTCCTCGCGGTGGCGGTGAGCGTGCTGATCCCGGTGGCGACGCTGGCCACGGCCCTGGCCGTGCAGCCCGGCGAGGAGGATCTGAGCGAGTGGACCGGCCGGGCCGGCACGGGCATCGACTGCGCGGAGGCGGCGGAATTCGCCCGTTTCGCCCTGCCGCCCAGCGCGGAGGACGGGAGCTGCCGGCAGATCGAGGGCGAGGACGGCCACGTCAAGGTGCGCGGCTCGTTCCGCATGCACCACGTCGCCGTCGAGGACTGGGTGGCGTCCTTCCCGCACCAGGGGGATCCGGTCGCCTGCCCCGGGCCGCGGCCCGAGGGCTACGACCCGGAGTCCGAGGCGTGCATGACGCTCGTCCACCCCGATCCGGAGCCGGGCCGGTCGGCCTGGCTCTGGATGCGGATCACCCCGGAGGTGGGGTACACCACCCGGGTCCGCTTCGAGGCGACGGGCTGAGCAGCGGGCGGCGGGCGCCGTGGCGGCCCGCCGGCGGGGCTGTCCCTACAGGGCCTTGCCGACCAGCAGGTCGTCGCCGGCCACGTCGACCCGTACGGTGTCGCCGTCCCTGACCTCGCCGGACAGGATCTCCTTGGCCAGGCGGTCCCCGATGGCCGTCTGGATCAGGCGGCGCAGCGGGCGGGCGCCGTACGCCGGGTCGTTGCCCTTGTCCGCGAGCCAGGCCAGGGCTTCGGGGGTGACGTCCAGGGTCAGGCGGCGGTCGGCCAGCCGCTTGGCGAGGCGGCCGATCTGGAGGTCGGCGATGTGCGCCAGCTCGTCCCTGGTCAGCGCGGAGAAGACGACCAGGTCGTCGAGGCGGTTGAGGAACTCGGGCTTGAAGGAGGCGCGGACCACGTCCAGCACCCGGGCCTTCTTGTCCTCGTCCGAGGTCGCCGGGTCCACCAGGAACTGGCTGCCCAGGTTCGAGGTGAGGACCAGGATGGTGTTGCGGAAGTCCACGGTGCGGCCCTGGCCGTCCGTGAGGCGGCCGTCGTCGAGGACCTGGAGCAGGATGTCGAAGACCTCGGGGTGGGCCTTCTCGACTTCGTCCAGCAGGACGACGCTGTACGGGCGGCGGCGGACGGCCTCGGTGAGCTGGCCGCCCTCCTCGTAGCCGACGTAGCCGGGCGGGGCGCCGACCAGGCGGGCCACGCTGTGCTTCTCGCCGTACTCCGACATGTCGATGCGGACCATGGCCCGCTCGTCGTCGAAGAGGAAGTCCGCGAGGGCCTTGGCCAGCTCGGTCTTGCCCACGCCCGTCGGGCCGAGGAAGAGGAACGAGCCGGTCGGGCGGTCCGGGTCGGCGATTCCGGCGCGGGTGCGGCGTACGGCGTCGGAGACGGCCCTTACGGCCTCGGACTGGCCGATCAGACGGCGGCCCAGCTCCTCCTCCATGCGCAGGAGCTTCTGGGTCTCGCCCTCCAGCAGCCGGCCTGCCGGGATGCCGGTCCAGGCGCCGACCACGTCCGCGATGTCGTCGGGGCCGACCTCGTCCTTGACCATCGTGTCCTTGGAGACCTCGGCCTCGGCCTCGGTGGCCTCCGCCAGCTCGCGCTCCAGGGCCGGGATCTCCCCGTAGAGCAGCTGCGAGGCGGCGTCGAAGTCCCCGTCGCGCTGGGCCCGCTCGGCCTGGCCTCGCAGGTCGTCCAGACGCTCCTTGAGCTCACCGACGCGGTTGAGGGACTGCTTCTCCTTCTCCCAGCGCGCGGTGAGGCCCCGCAGGTCCTCCTCCTTGTCGGCGAGGTCCTTGCGGATCTTCTCCAGGCGTTCGAGGGAGGCCGGGTCGGACTCGTTCTTCAGCGCCAGCTCCTCCATGCGCAGCCGGTCCACGGAGCGCTGGAGCTCGTCGATCTCCAGCGGGGAGGAGTCGATCTCCATGCGCAGCCGGGACGCGGCCTCGTCGACGAGGTCGATGGCCTTGTCGGGGAGGAAGCGGGAGGTGATGTACCGGTCGGAGAGGGTGGCCGCGGCCACCAGTGCGCTGTCGTTGATGACCACCTTGTGGTGGGCTTCGTAGCGGCCCTTGAGGCCGCGCAGGATCGCGATGGTGTCCTCGACGGAGGGCTCGGCGACCAGCACCTGCTGGAAGCGGCGCTCCAGCGCCGGGTCCTTCTCGATCCGCTCGCGGTACTCGTCGAGCGTGGTCGCGCCGACCATCCGCAGCTCGCCGCGGGCCAGCATGGGCTTGAGCATGTTGCCCGCGTCCATGGCGGAGTCCCCGCCGGCGCCCGCGCCGACGACGGTGTGCAGCTCGTCGATGAAGGTGATGATCTGGCCGTCGCTGGACTTGATCTCCGCGAGGACGGTCTTGAGCCGCTCTTCGAACTCGCCGCGGTACTTGGCGCCGGCCACCATCGCGCCGAGATCGAGGGCGACGAGCCGCTTGTTCTTCAGGGACTCGGGGACGTCGCCCTTGACGATGCGCTGGGCCAGGCCCTCGACGACGGCGGTCTTGCCGACGCCGGGCTCGCCGATGAGGACCGGGTTGTTCTTCGTACGGCGCGAGAGGACCTGGACGACGCGCCGGATCTCCTGGTCGCGGCCGATGACGGGGTCGAGCTTGCCCTCGCGGGCCGCCGCCGTGAAATCGGTGCCGAACTTCTCCAGGGCCTTGTACTGGCCCTCCGGATCGGGGGTGGTCACCCGCCGTCCTCCTCGTGCGTTCTCGAATGCGGCCAGCAGCTTCTTCGCGGTCGCGCCCTGGTCGGAAAGGACCTCACCGGCCGCGCCGCCCTTGGCGGCGAGGGCGATGAGCAGGTGTTCGGTGGAGAGGTACTCGTCACCGAGCTTTCCGGCCTCGGCGTCGGCCTCGGCGAGGACGGCGAGCAGCTCACGGGTGGGCTGCGGCGGCGCGACGGTGGAGCCGGTGACGCTGGGCAGGGCGGCCAGCAGCCGCTCCGCGCCGGCGCGTACGGCGGCCTGGTCGGCCTCGGTCGCGGCGAGCAGGTCGGTGATGTTCTCGTTGTCCTCGCCGGCGAGCAGGGCCAGCAGCAGGTGCGCGGGGGTCAGATCCGGGTGGCCGTCCTTGACGGCCCTGCTGGTGGCTGCGTTCAGCGCGTCCCGGCTCTTGTTGGTCAGCTCGGCGTCCACTGCGGCTTTCTCCTCTCCGTCACGTTTCAGGGTGTGACACGTTCAGCGTGCACAAAGTTGAGTCTATTCCACTCAAGGCGGTGAACGGGGCCGCATCGTACTCTTCGGCCCATGCCTGGTTCGAAGACAGCCCATGACGTACTCAACCCGACGCCCGAGTACCTCGCCTTCTGGCGGGAGCGGCACGTCTGCACCCTGACCACCCCGCGGCCCGACGGCAGCCCGCACGTGGTGCCGGTGGGCGTGACGTACGACCCGGAGGCGGGGCTCGCGCGGGTGATCAGCAACAGGCACAGCAAGAAGATCCGCAACGTCCTGGACGCGCCGGGCGGGGCGGCGCGGGTCGCGGTGTGCCAGATGGAGGGACGGCGCTGGGCCACCCTGGAGGGGCGCGCGGTGATCCGTACGGACGAGGCCTCGGTGGCCGAGGCGGTGGCGCGCTACGCGCAGCGGTACGGGCGGACGCCTTCGCCGAACCCGGACCGGGTGGTCCTGGAGATCACCCTGGACCGGGCGATGGGGCGGGCCTAGAGCAGGCCTGACGCGGAAACTTGTTTGTCTTGTTCAACCACTGGACGGAGACAGCACAACGGCGCCATCGTGGTCAGGTCCACGATGGCGCCGTTGTGTGGGGGTAGCGCCTGAGCGATCTGCAACGACGGGGGAATCGCTTCAGGCACTGCGGGGGGTGGCGGCGGTGATATCGGGTTCAAAGAGCTGGTGGTCGCGCTGATCGAGGTTGACGAAGACCATGCCGTACCGCACTTCGCAGCGGACGGGCTGCGGTGCGCCCCGGGGGCGGCGCAGACAGCGGTAGGCGCGGACGTCTTCGTCCTCCTCGCGCACGACGACGATGGGCTGGCCGAACAGGGTGACCATCAACGAGTCGCCGGCGTGGGGGATCGCCGTGGCGAGATCGATGAACTGCCACCCGGACCGGTACGCCGAAGCCATCTCGCGCCGGAAGTCTCGGTCGTCGGGGGTCATCAGGCGGCCATCGCAGGCAGAGCGGTCCAACCGGAGTCGGACGCGGCGGCCGGCTTGTTGGTCCAGCCGCTGTCCGACTTGACCTTCGTACCGGCGGTCTTGCCGGAGTCGCTGACCGGTGGGGTGGTCCAGCCACTGTCCGACTCGCCCGTCGAGCCGCTGGTCCAGCCGCTGTCTATGGCCAGAGCGCCCCCCGCCTCACTCTGCACGGCACTGACTGCTCCAAAGGCCGCAACAGCGGAGAAAACAACGGCAAGCGCCGAGCGAAGCATTCTCTTATACATGGTCGGCTTCGTCCTCACTTGATGGAATCCTCTCCCCCGCCTGACAGACGATGGCTCATTCAGGCACGTCAATGCCACAGGGACGATGCATCATGTTCTTGCATGTTCAGGACCCTGGGGGGTGGAGATTTGCCCAAAAGTGCGACAAACCCGACACATCCCCACTCCGTCACGTCCCTGTGCGCCGAGGGAACGCGGCTGTACGCGGCGGCGCTCAGCACCGGCCGGATCGCTCGGAGCGAGGTTCAGCAGGCCCCCTGCCTGCTTGAATTCGCCCTACTGCAGCCCGACCCTGATGACGCGAACCAACTGCGTCCGGTTCCCCCATCCGTCGCTCTGGCGCAACGGCTGCATCCGATTGAACGCGAGATCCAGGACCGTCGTCGCACCGCTGTAGATCTCACCGATGCTTTCGAGCCGTTTCTGACCATCAGTGCGCAGAACCCGGCCAACACCCACGCCATCACGGTGCTGGAGGGCTTCGACCGCATCAACGCGGCCCTCGACCTGGCCACCGCGGACTGCCACACGGAGATGCTGACGGTCCAGCCGGGCGGCGCCAGGCCCTCGCTCGCCCTCACCCAGGCGCTGGAACGGGACGCCCCGCTGATCGACCGGGGCATCAGCATCCGGACCCTCTACCAGCACACCGCGCGGCACAGCCAGGGCACGCTCGCCTACGTGGACCGCATCTCCGCGGGCAAGGTGGAGATCCGCACGCTGGAGGAGCTCATCGAGCGGCTCATCATCTTCGACCGCACCGTGGCCTTCATCCCGGTGAGCGACGACCGGCGGGTGGCGCTCGAACTGCGGCACCCGGGGCTGGTCGACTACCTCATCAAGGTGTTCGAGCAGCTCTGGCGGCGCGCTGTGCCCCTCAGCGAAGAGGTGACGTACACGCACATGCACGACGGGATTTCCGGCGTGCAGAGGTCCATCGCGCAGCTTCTGGTCGAGGGCCACGTGGACGAGGCGATCGCGCGCCGGCTGGGGATGAACGTACGGACCTGCCGCGCGCACATCGCCAAGCTGGCCACCGCCCTCGGCAGCGGCAGCCGGGCCCAGCTCGGCTTCCTCATCGCCCAGTCGGGGATCCTGCACAGCACGGAGCCCCACCTGCCGGAGGACGAGGCCTGAGACGAACGCCGAAGGCCCCGCCCGGGGATCCGGGCGGGGCCTTCGGTCAAGAGCCTCCGGGCAGAGCCTTTGGTCAGGGCCTTCGAGCGGGCGCGAGTGGCGTTGCCCGTCTCAGTCCATCGGGCGCTTGGGGCGCCAGACGACCAGGGCGCTCCCCGGCTGCGGCGGCTGGTACGGGACCAGGTCGCGGCGGTACGAGGCGTGCACCTGGGCCTCGCGGGCCTGGAGGGCGGCCGCCGCACCGTCCACAGCTGTGGACAGTTCGGCCACGCGCTGCTGGAGGGCCGCGACCTGGTTCTCCAGTTCGATGATCCGCTTGATGCCCGCGAGGTTGATGCCCTCGTCCTGGGACAGCGCCTGCACCGTGCGGAGCAGTTCGATGTCCCTGGCCGAATATCGCCGTCCGCGGCCGGCCGTACGGTCCGGTGAGACCAGGCCGAGGCGGTCGTACTGGCGGAGGGTCTGCGGATGCAGCCCCGAGAGCTGGGCGGCCACCGAGATCACATAGACCGGGGTCTCATCGGTGAGCTGGTAAGCCCCACCCAATCGAGACTGTCTGCGGCGGCCGTCCATGTCATGCTCCCTTCGCGGACTCGAACAGGAGGGCGCGCGGGTCCTGGGACTCCGTCGCGTCGCGGTACATCTCCAGCGCTTCGCGGGCCTTGTCGGACAGCTCGGACGGCACCGCGACCTCCACCGTCACCAGCAGGTCGCCGCGGGTGCCGTCCTTGCGGACCGCTCCCTTGCCGCGGGCCCGCATCGTACGGCCGTTGGGGGTGCCCGCGGGCAGCTTCAGGGTGACCGGAGGGCCGTTCAGGGTCGGGACCCTGATCTCGGCGCCCAGGGCGGCCTCGGCGAACGTCACCGGGACCGTCACCGTGAGGTTGTCGTCCCGCCGGCCGAACACCGGGTGGCTGCCGACGTGGACGACGACGTACAGGTCGCCCCCCGGACCGCCGCGCTCGCCCGGAGCGCCCTTGCCGCGCAGCCGGATCCGCTGGCCGTCGGAGACGCCCGCCGGGATCCTGACCTGCATGGTCCGGGAGCTGCGGGCCCGGCCGCTGCCCTTGCAGATGTCGCACGGGGTCTCGGCGATCAGGCCGCGGCCCTTGCAGTCCGCGCAGGGGTCGGTCAGCGAGAAGCCGCCGCCGCTGCCCCGCGAGACCTGGCCGGTGCCGACGCAGGTCGGGCACACCCGGGGGGTGCCGTTCTTGTCGCCGGTGCCGGAACAGGCCTTGCAGGGCGCCTGCGAGGACATCCGGAGCGGGACGGTCGCGCCGTCCACGGCCTCCGTGAAGGACAGCGTGACCTCGGACTCGATGTCCTGGCCGCGGCGCGGCTGGGCACGGGTTCCCGTACCGGCGCCGGCGCCGCCGCGGTTGAACAGTCCGCCGAAGACATCGCCCAGGCCGCCGCCGAAGCCGCCGGCCGCGCCACCCTGCTGGGTGCCGCCGAAGAGGTCTCCGAGGTCGAAGTTGAACGAGCCGCCGCCCCCGCCCGGACCGGGGCGGAAGCCCCCGTTGCCGAACAGGGCGCGGGCCTCGTCGTACTCCTTGCGCTTCTTGGGGTCGCCGAGGACGTCCTGCGCCTCGGAGATCTCCTTGAAGCGCTCCTCGGCCGCGGTGTCGCCCTTGTTGGCGTCCGGGTGGAACTCGCGGGCGAGCTTCCGGTACGCCTTCTTGATCTCGGCCTCGGTCGCGTCCTTCGGGACACCGAGGACCTTGTAGTAGTCCTTCTCGACGAAGTCCTTCGTGCTCATCCTCGGTGGCCCTCCTTCCGTGCACCTACATGTTGTTCGACGTCAGCCCTCGTCGGGGGCATCCGTGTCCTTGTCAGACGGCTTGTCGCCGTCCGCGGACTCGGACTTGGCGGCGGGAGCCGCACCCGGCTGGGGCTCGGCCACCGCGACCCGCGCGGGGCGGATCGTGCGCTCGCCGATCCGGTAGCCCGGCTGCAGGATCGCCACGCAGGTCGTCTCGGTGACGTCCGGCGCGTACGAGTGCATCAGGGCCTCGTGGATCGTCGGGTCGAAGGGCTCGCCCTCCTTGCCGAACTGCTGCAGCCCCATCTTGGCGGCGGCGGTCTCCAGCGATTCGGCCACCGACTTGAAGCCGCCGACCAGTTCGCCATGCTCCCGCGCCCGGCCGATGTCGTCCAGGGTCGGGAGGAGTTCCGTCAGCAGGGACGCGACCGCGATCTCCTTGACGGCGATACGGTCCCGCTCCACCCGGCGGCGGTAGTTCTGGTACTCCGCCTGGAGCCGCTGGAGGTCCGCGGTGCGCTCACCGAGCGCGGTACGGGCCTGGTCCAGCTGCGCCAGCAGAGCCGCTTCCTGCCCGAGGGCCTGTGCTGCTGCGTCCCCGGCCGGGGCCGCCTTCTCCTCCGTGGAGGAGTCGGCGTCCTTCGGCTCGGCGGCGGCGTCGTCCGCGTTGGCGCCGGTGGGGACTTCAGGCTTCTCGTCGAAACCCGGGGTCTCCTCCGACATTACGCAGCGCCACCCTTCGGCTTCTCGTCGTCCACGATCTCGGCGTCCACGACGTCGTCCTCCGGCTTGGCCTGACCGGCGTCACCGGCGGCGCCGGCCGCACCCTGGGCGGCCTGGGCGTCGGCGTAGATCGCCTGGCCGAGCTTCTGGCTGACGGCCGCGAGCTTCTCGGTCGCGGTGCGGATGTCCGCGGTGTCCTCGCCCTTGAGCTTTTCCTTCAGCTCGGCGACGGAGGCCTCGACCTCGGCCTTGACGTCGGCCGGGACCTTGTCCTCGTTGTCCTTGACGAACTTCTCCGTCTGGTAGACGAGCTGCTCGCCCTGGTTGCGGGACTCGGCGGCCTCCTTGCGGCGCAGGTCCTCGTCCGCGTACTGCTCCGCCTCCTGGCGCATGCGGTCGACCTCGTCCTTGCCGAGCGAAGAGCCGCCGGTGACGGTCATCTTCTGCTCCTTGCCCGTGCCGAGGTCCTTCGCGGTCACGTGCATGATGCCGTTCGCGTCGATGTCGAAGGAGACCTCGATCTGCGGGACGCCACGCGGGGCCGGCGGCAGGCCGGTCAGCTCGAACATGCCGAGCTTCTTGTTGTACGCCGCGATCTCGCGCTCACCCTGGTAGACCTGGATCTGCACGGACGGCTGGTTGTCCTCGGCCGTCGTGAAGATCTCCGACCGCTTGGTCGGGATCGTGGTGTTGCGCTCGATGAGCTTGGTCATGATGCCGCCCTTGGTCTCGATACCCAGGGACAGCGGGGTCACGTCGAGGAGCAGGACGTCCTTGACCTCACCCTTGAGCACGCCCGCCTGGAGGGTCGCGCCGATGGCGACGACCTCGTCCGGGTTGACGCCCTTGTTGGCGTCCTGACCGCCGGTGAGCTCCTTGACGAGCTCGGCGACGGCCGGCATGCGGGTGGAGCCGCCGACCAGGACCACGTGGTCGATCTCGGACAGGTTGATGCCCGCGTCCTTGATGACGTTGTGGAACGGGGTCTTGCAGCGGTCGAGCAGGTCCGCGGTCAGCTGCTGGAACTGCGAGCGCGTGAGCTTCTCGTCCAGGTGCAGCGGGCCCTCGGCCGAAGCCGTGATGTAGGGGAGGTTGATCGAGGTCTCCGTGGAGGAGGACAGCTCGATCTTCGCCTTCTCGGCGGCCTCGCGCAGACGCTGGAGCGCCATCTTGTCCTTGGACAGGTCGACGCCGTGGCCGTTGGCGAACTGCTTCACCAGGTAGTCGACGACGCGCTGGTCCCAGTCGTCACCACCGAGGTGGTTGTCACCGTTGGTGGCCTTGACCTCGACGACGCCGTCGCCGATCTCCAGGAGCGACACGTCGAAGGTGCCGCCACCGAGGTCGAAGACGAGGATCGTCTGGTCGTCCTTGTCGAGGCCGTAGGCCAGGGCGGCGGCCGTCGGCTCGTTGACGATGCGCAGGACGTTCAGGCCCGCGATCTCGCCGGCCTCCTTCGTCGCCTGGCGCTCGGAGTCGTTGAAGTAGGCCGGGACGGTGATGACCGCGTCCGTGACCTTCTCGCCCAGGTACGCCTCGGCGTCGCGCTTCAGCTTCTGCAGGATGAAGGCGCTCATCTGCTGCGGGTTGAAGTCCTTGCCATCCAGGTTGATCTTCCAGTCAGTGCCCATGTGGCGCTTGACGGAGCGGATGGTGCGGTCCACGTTCGTGACCGCCTGGCGCTTGGCGACCTCGCCGACGAGGACCTCGCCGTTCTTGGCGAAGGCGACGACGGACGGCGTGGTCCTGGCGCCCTCGGCGTTGGTGATGACGGTGGGCTCGCCGCCTTCGAGAACGCTGACGACGGAGTTAGTGGTGCCCAGGTCGATGCCGACCGCACGTGCCATTTCGATTCCTCCAGCTGACTTGAGTGGAACAGACTCAACCATGCACCATCGTCCCCGAGCGCGTCAACAGAGCTGAGTCGATGAGGCTCAACTCTTACGCCACCCTTACGCTCACCCCAGGCCCGAGGACCCCTCCGCACCTGCGGCGCGAGGGCCGAGCGGGGGACCTGCGGGGCACCCCGCCGCGCGGCACCGAGGCCTGGCCGGGGTCATGGGGCACGGTGCCCCCATGCCGCTGCCGCCGCTCACGCTCCCCCCGATCCGGCGCCCCGCACGGCGGCCGGCGCGGCCGGACCCGGGCACCCCGCGCCTCCCCCTTCCCCTGCCCCGGCTGCCCGACCTCACCGCCAAGCGGCTGCTCGACCTCGCCGGCGCGCTGCTCCTGACCGTGGTCTTCGCCGTGCCGCTGCTGCTGGCGGCCGGGGCGCTGTACGCGAACCGGGGCGCGGGGGCCTTCGTACGGGAGCCCGCGACCGGGCTGGGCGGGCGGGCCTTCCGCACCTGGCGGCTGCGGACCGAGGGGGCGGGGCGGGTGGGCGCGGCGGTGGAGCGGTGCGCCCTGGACGCGCTGCCGCAGCTGCTGAACGTGCTGCGGGGCGAGATGTCGCTGGTCGGACCGCGCCCGGAGGCTCGTACCGACAGGCCCGACAGGCTCTACGTACGGCCCGGAATGACCGGATTGTGGCAAGTCAGCGCGCGCTCCGACCTCCCCTGGGAGGAGATGGCCCTGCTGGACCGGCACTATGTGGAGAGCCATTGGCTGGGGATGGATCTCGCGATCCTCGCGCAGACCCCTCGGGCGGCCTACCGACAGAGGCTTGCCTGAGCGACACAGATCACCGCTCGCTCACCTACATTGCGGCGCGGGAACTGGGTAACCTCAAGCCTTGACTCAATAAGTTACCGCTTAGTAAGTCCCGCCCGAGGAGCCCTCCCATGCAACTCGCCGCGATCATCGTGTCGCTGGTCCTGACCGTGGTCGGCGTCGCGCTGCTCGCCCGAGCCGTGGCGCAGATCTACCGGTTCGTGAAACTCGGCCAACCCGTGCCGGCGGGCAGCCGCACGGACAAGCCGAAGGATCGAACGCTCACCCTGGTCAGGGAGTTCCTCGGCCACAGCCGGATGAACCGCTGGGGCATCGTCGGCTTCGCCCACTGGTTCGTCGCCATCGGCTTCCTGACGCTGCCTCCGACCCTGGCCCAGGCCTACGGCCAGCTCTTCGAGGCCGACTGGACGCTGCCCGTCATCGGCGGCTTCCTGCCCTTCGAGATGTACACCGAGTTCATCGGCGTGATGACGATCGTCGGCATCGTCGTGCTGATCGCCATCCGGCTGCTCAACCTGCCCTCGCGGGCCGGTCGCAAGTCGCGCTTCACGGGCTCGAAGGCCTGGCAGGCATACTTCGTCGAGTACATCATCCTGACCATCGGCCTCGCGATCCTGACGCTGCGCGGCCTCGAAGGCGCGATCCACCACGTCGACCACTACGAGCCGGCGTACTTCCTGTCGTACCCGCTGGTGCTGGCCTTCAAGGGCCTCTCGGTCGGCACGCTGCAGAACGCCATCTACCTCACCGCGATGATCAAGATCGGCACCTCGCTGATCTGGATGATCGTCGTCTCGCTCAACACCAACATGGGTGTCGCCTGGCACCGCTTCCTCGGCTTCCCGAACATCTGGTTCAAGCGGAACGCCGACGGCGCGACCGCGCTGGGCGCGCTCCAGCCGATGACGAGCGGCGGCAAGGAGATCGACTTCGAGGAGCCCGGCGAGGACGACGTCTTCGGCGTCTCCCAGGTCGAGCAGTTCTCCTGGAAGGGCATCCTCGACTTCTCCACCTGCACCGAGTGCGGTCGCTGCCAGTCGCAGTGCCCCGCCTGGAACACCGGCAAGCCGCTGTCCCCGAAGCTCCTGATCATGTCGCTGCGCGACCACGCGTACGCCAAGGCCCCCTACCTGCTGGCCGGTGGCGGCAAGGACATGGAGGGCAACGAGAAGGCGACCGCCGAGCAGCTGAAGGACGTCCCGGCGGCGGCCCTGGCCGAGGCGGAGCGCCCGCTGATCGGCACGGCCGAGGAGAACGGCGTCATCGACCCGGACGTGCTGTGGTCCTGCACGACCTGCGGTGCGTGCGTGGAGCAGTGCCCGGTCGACATCGAGCACATCGACCACATCGTCGACATGCGGCGCTACCAGGTGATGATCGAGAGCGCGTTCCCGTCTGAGGCGGGCACGATGCTCAAGAACCTGGAGAAGAAGGGCAACCCCTGGGGTCTCGCCAAGAAGCAGCGCGTGGAGTGGACGAAGGAGGTCGACTTCGAGGTCCCGATCATCGGGAAGGACGCGGAGGACCTCTCCGAGTTCGACTACCTCTACTGGGTCGGCTGCGCCGGCGCCCTGGAGGACCGGGCCAAGAAGACCACGAAGGCCTTCGCGGAGCTGCTGAACATCGCGGGCGTCAAGTTCGCGATCATGGGCGGCGACGAGAAGTGCACCGGCGACTCCCCGCGCCGCCTGGGCAACGAGCCGCTGTTCCAGCAGCTGGCCCAGGAGAACGTGGCCATGCTGAACATGGCCTTCGGCGAGGACGACGAGGACGAGTCGACGAAGAAGCCGAAGTCGGCGAAGCGGATCGTCTCGACCTGCCCGCACTGCTTCAACACCATCGCGAACGAGTACCCGCAGCTGGGCGGCGAGTACGAGGTCATCCACCACACGCAGCTGCTTCAGCACCTGATCGACGAGGGCCGGCTGACGCCGGTGACGCCGGTCGACGGACTGATCACGTACCACGACCCGTGCTACCTGGGCCGGCACAACAAGGTCTACACGCCGCCGCGCGAGATCATGTCGGCCGTGCCGGGGCTGCGGCAGCAGGAGATGCACCGCCACAAGGAGCGGGGCTTCTGCTGCGGTGCCGGTGGCGCGCGGATGTGGATGGAGGAGCGGATCGGCAAGCGCATCAACAACGAGCGTGTCGACGAGGCCCTGTCCCTGAACCCGGACATCGTGTCGACGGCGTGCCCGTTCTGCCTGGTGATGCTGACCGACTCGGTCAACGGGAAGAAGAACGACGGCCAGGCCAAGGAGTCCGTGCAGGTCGTGGACGTGGCGCAGCTGCTGCTGGAGTCGGTGAAGGCGCCGGAGCCGACGGCGGAGGAGCTGGCGGCGGCCGTCGCGGAGGCGGAGGCGGAAGCTGCGGCTGCGGCTGCCGCGGAGGCCGAAGCGAAGGCTGCGGCCGAGGCGGAGGCTGAGGCTGAGGCGGCCGCCGAGGCGGAAGCGAAGGTCAAGGCGGAGGCTGCTGCCAAGGCGGAGGCTGAGGCGGAAGCCAAGGCGGAGGCTGCTGCCGAGGCCGAGGCCGCCGAGGCGCCTGCCGAGGCGAAGGGCGAGCCCGAGGTTGCGGCAGAGGCCGCCGACGAGTCCGAGGACGCCGCCGAGGCGAAGGCCGAGGCCGAGCCGGCAGCCGAGCCGGCCGGCACGGCGGAGGCGGCGCCCGAGGGCGATGCGGAAGCCGACCCGAAGGCCGACCCGAAGGCCGACGCGGATCGGGCGGACGAGGCGAAGCCCGAGGCTGCCAAGTAGGCGTAGGTACACCCACAGGAACGGCCGGTCCCCCTCCCAGGGGACCGGCCGTTCCGGTGTTTCGGGGTCAGCCGCGGTTGCGGCGCAGGAGGGCGAAGCCGAGCCCCGCGGCGCCGGCCGCCGCCATGCCACCGCCGGCGGCGAGCAGCACCGGGGTGTCGGTCTGCGGGGCGACGCCCTCCGCACCGGCCTTCACGCCGCCCTTGGGGACGACCCGCTCGACCGTGGTGGTGTTGTCGGTGCGCACGGTCTTCTCGGCGGCCTTGTCCGTCTTCTCGGCCTTCTCGACCTTCTTCTCGGCCCTCTTCTCCGTCTTCTTGCCGGTCTCGACCGTGTACTTCTCGATCAGCTTCCCGGTGCCGAAGTCGTAGACCCAGCTGTTCCCGCCGCTCTTGCCGTCGATCACGACGAACTTCACGCGCTTGCCGTCCTGGACGAGCTTGTACGTCCAGCCGTCGTTCAGCGCGCTCGGGTTCTTCAGGTCGATCGTGCCCAGCAGGTTCCCGTTCGGCATGGAGATCTCCACGCGCTTGCCCTTCGGGCCGTCCACCAGCTTCGCGATGCGCCCGTCCGGCATGGTGATCCGGACCGAGGTCTCCTTGTCGGCCTCCGGCTTCGGCTTCGGCTTCTCCCGGTCCTTGTCCTGGTTCCTGTCCTGCTGCGCGCCCTCGATCCACGAGGTCACGGTGCCGTTGGGCTGCAGGACGACATGGAGGCCGTTGTTCTGCCCGTACGCCGGCCGGCCGTCCTTGCTGACCAGCGTGTCCAGCTTCGTGGAGCCGGAGAAGACGTCCGCCTCGAAGTGGCTGTCGCTGATCTTGTAGACCTTCGCGACCGACCCGTCCTGAAGCTTCACGGTGGTGACGTAACCGCGGACCGGCTTCGTCGGAGGCGTGGTCGGCGCAGGGGTGGGAGGCGTCGTCGGCGGGACGGTCGGGTCCACCGCCGGGCCCACGGTCGGTTCCGGGGTCGGGTCCACGGCCGGCTGCTCGATACCGGGCAGCACCTCCGGCTCCGGCGCCGTCGGCGAGTCCGCGAAGGCGGACCCCACCGGGAGGGCGAGAACGGCGGCCGCTCCGGCGAAGACCGCGGCGGTACGGAGAGTGGTGCGTCGGGTGCTGCGCATGTGGGGGGCTCATTTCGTGCTCGTACGGGACGGCTCGTTCGGACTGCTCGTCCGGACTGCTCGTTCGGCCTGCTCGTCCGGACTGCTCGGCGGCAACGGTCACGAAGCTACGGGTCCGATATCTCCGCATTCCGTCGGGAACGTAACGAATCTCCGCAGACTGCCCCGCAGCCACGTAAATGCCCCCGCCCCCAGGGGTGGGGGCAGCCCCCCGGGGTTCCCCTAGGGGATGTCACAGCTCAGCCGCAAAGGCCGCGTGTTCCCGCCGCCCGGCCACCGGCGCCCGGCGGAACGGGTACTTTCGATCACGTGGCTGGATTCAGGATCGGACGCGGCCGGGACAACAACCGCTCTCCGCAACAACCCCCGCAACCCCCGCGGCAGCAGCCGTACGGTCAGCAGCAACCGCCGCAGGCGCCGTACGGCCGACAGCCCTACCCGCCCGCGGGCGGGCCGCCCCCGCAGCAGCAGTGGCCGCAGCAGTCGGCGGCCGGGGGGCAGGGCGAGCCCGAGTACTTCGACCCGTACGGACAGCAGCAGCCGCCGCACCACCCGCAGCAGCAGCCTCCGTACGAGCCCTCGTACGCGAACAACCCGGGCTACACGCAGGCCTTCTCCATCGGCGAGGACCCGTACAGCCAGGGCGCGACCTACCAGGCGGGCGCGGCGGCCCCGGCCGGACCGCGGCTGCCCTGGAAGGACCTCCTGCGCGGCATCGTGCTGCGGCCCGGGGCGACGTTCCTCCAGATGCGCGACTACGCCGTCTGGGGTCCGGCGCTGATCGTGACCTTCATCTACGGCCTCCTCGCGGTCTTCGGTCTCGACGAAGCCCGCGAGGACGTCATCAAGGCGACCCTGGCCAACGCCGTCCCGATCGTCCTCAGCGCCGCCGTGGCGTTCGTCCTCTGCGGCCTGATCCTGGGCGCCGTCACCCACACCCTGGCCCGCCAGCTGGGCGGCGACGGGGCGTGGCAGCCGACCGTGGGCCTGTCGATGCTGGTCATGTCCATCACGGACGCCCCGCGCCTGCTGTTCGCGATCTTCCTCGGCGGCGACAACATCGTCGTCCAGGTCCTGGGCTGGGTGACCTGGCTGGCGGCCGGCGCGCTGTTCACCTCGCTGGTGAGCAAGTCGCACGACCTGCCGTGGCCGAAGGCCCTGGGCGCCTCGGCGATCCAGCTGGTCGCACTGCTGTCGATCATCAAGCTCGGCACGATCTGACGAGCCCACACGAAAGGGGCCCGGCGCGCACTCCGCGCGCCGGGCCCCTTCCCGTACTCACTCACTCACTCACGGCTCACCCACGCCGGCTCAGGCGTCGAGGACCTGGCCCTCGCGCTTGACGACGGGAGGCTCGACCGACCAGGGGAAGTTGATCCACTCGTCGGTCTTCTTCCACACGTACTCGCACTTCACGAGCGAGTGCGACTTCTCGTAGATGACCGCGGAGCGCACCTCGGCGACGTGGCCGAGGCAGAAGTCGTGGACGAGCTTCAGCGTCTTGCCGGTGTCGGCCACGTCATCGGCGATGAGGACCTTCTTGTTCGTGAAGTCGATCGCCTCGGGGACGGGCGCCAGCATGACCGGCATCTCCAAGGTCGTCCCGACGCCGGTGTAGAACTCCACGTTCACGAGGTGGATGTTCTTGCAGTCGAGCGCGTAGGCCAGCCCGCCGGCGACGAAGACGCCGCCCCGGGCGATGCTCAGGATGATGTCGGGCTCGTAGCCGTCGTCGGCGATGGTCTGCGCCAGCTCGCGCACGGCGCGACCGAAACCCTCGTAGTTCAGGTTCTCGCGTACGTCACTCATGCCTCGTGCCTCACCTGGGTGCGGTGGAAGTTCTGGAAGGAGCGCGAGGCGGTCGGCCCGCGCTGCCCCTGGTAGCGGGACCCGTAGCGCTCGCTGCCGTACGGGAACTCGGCGGGCGAGCTGAGCCGGAACAGGCACAGCTGTCCGATCTTCATGCCCGGCCAGAGCTTGATCGGCAGCGTGGCGAGGTTCGACAGCTCCAGGGTCACGTGGCCCGAGAACCCGGGGTCGATGAACCCGGCGGTCGAATGCGTGACCAGACCGAGGCGGCCGAGGCTGGACTTCCCCTCCAGCCGCGAGGCGATGTCCTCGGGCAGGGAGATGACCTCGTACGTGGAGGCGAGCACGAACTCCCCCGGGTGGAGGATGAACGCCTCGTCCCCCTCCGGCTCGACCATGCGGGTCAGGTCCGGCTGCTCGGTGGCGGGGTCGATGTGCGCGTAGCGGTGGTTCTCGAAGACCCGGAAGAACCGGTCGAGACGTACATCGATGCTGGAGGGCTGCACCATCGACTCGTCGAACGGGTCGATGCGAACCCGTCCGCTGTCGATCTCGGCCCGGATGTCTTTATCAGAGAGAAGCACGTCCCGAGGATACGCAGTGCGCACGGGCCACCCCCAATCGAGAGCGGCCCCCGCGCGCCTGATCCCGGAACCCCGGGACCCCGGAATCCCGGAACCCCTCGACTACCGCTTCGCGCCGCCGACGGGCACGGCATGCCTCAGCCGCGCGCACCGCGGACACCGCAGCAGGCGCCCCGGCCCGATCCGGCCGGGCCCGAGCTGCTGCAACGGGAACGAAGCGGTGCTGAAAACGTGCCCTTCGGCACAACGGACGACGGTGCGCTCCATCGAGTCCCTTTCCCCAACGAGCTGTACTGCAACGAAACGCCACATTAGGGGATGATCGGGACCCACTCCAGCCGCCGCTCCGAACCCCTACGGTACGCCCCAACTCCCGCCCACAGCCCCCTTGCTGCACCCCGCACACAGCAACGACCCCGCAGCGGATTCGCCGGGGGTCGATCATGGGGTAGAGTGTGCAACGATACGGCTCCAGGCAACTGGAACCGCTGCGCGGATGTAGTTTAATGGTAGAACATGAGCTTCCCAAGCTTATAGCGCGGGTTCGATTCCCGTCATCCGCTCTTGAAAGAAGCCCCAGGTCAGCGACCTGGGGCTTCTTCGTTGTCTAGCGCCCCTCGGCCCCCTCCGCATGCCCCAACTCTCGCGAATACCCTGCTCGGAGGGCCTCAGAGCACCACTTGCACCACCCGAGCGTCGGAGGTCACAGGCCGGGCGCACAGGCCAGCGTCACGACGTGTAGGTCTTGAGGCCATCGAGGATGAGAGTGAGACCGAAGTCGAGGGCGGGCCTGACGTCGCCATCGTCTTCCACAGCGCCCGATGTCATCAGGGACGCGAGCGTGGGGAACCGCTCGGGCTGGATGACTTGGGCGAGAAGGTTCCCGTACTCGGAGCCGGACGGGACGATCTCGGTGGCGATCCGGGCCAGGTCGCGGACGGCGCTGGAGATGAACATGGCAGTGGCGACCAGGTTCTCGGTGGCGAGGCCGGACTGGGCCAGCGGGCGCAGAAGGGCCTCGAACCAGGCCAGCTCATTGGGACCGGACGGCGCCCCGGTGGTCGCGACGCGCAGCATCCAGGGGTGGGCGAGGTAGAAGTCCCAGGCCGCATCCGCCCAGTTCAGGATCTCGGTGCGCCAATCCTTCCCCGACTCCGCCGGGGGGGTTCCCTGTGCTCGGTCGGCCATCAGGGCGACCAGCTGTTCCTTCCCGGGGACGTGCCGGTACAGGGCCATCGCGGTGTAGCCGAGTTCGCCGGCAACCCGCTGCATCGACACCGCACCCAGACCCTCGGCGTCGGCCAGCGCGATGGCGGCCTCGACGATGCCGCCGACGCTGAGGGAGGACCGAGCGCTCTGCTTCGTCTCCCAGAGGAGTCGGAAGGTAGCCGCCGCGCTCTTGTCCGCTGACACTTCTACCGCCGATTCTCCGAGGCCGATCCCGGTTGCCCAGCATAGTGGCGGGCGTTCCGGTGCCGGAGTAGCGCGATGCTGACAGCGAGGACCCAGTAGGCATAGAGGCTGGCGATTGTCGCCGTGGTTCCCCAGCCGTTGGCACTGAAGAACTGCCCGGTGTCGTTGCCGAAATACAGCGACGGGACGAACGCGAGATTGATCAGGGCGATGACGTAGGCCGACCGGGCGGCCCACCGGGACAGCAGTCCGGACCGCACGACGGCATACCCGGCGGCCACCAGGAACACCGCGGTGAGGATGCGACCGATCGAGCCATACAACAGATAGGAGCCCTCGGCGGTGACAGTCGGATCGACCGGCTCCTCGACAGCGATGACCTCCCCGGCCTGCAGAGAGTGCGCGACGAAAGTGACCGCGATGTAGGCCAGTGCCCCTCCGTAGGCGAGGTCCGCGACCCAGCCGCAGGCCGGGTCCACCAGCCGGACGACCTCGCGGAGCCCGGTGACGAAGCCGAGAAACAGCACGAGGACGACAAGGCTGAGCATGATGCGGGTCAGCACGTTGGAGTCGGGCGGCGCCCCGTCATGGATGAAATAGAGGGGCACCTCGATGACCTGCAGGACCGTGAATGCCACACCCGTGGTTCCAGGGAACCTTCGCAGCGGGAGGTCTTGCATGCGCGGTGTTGTATATGACATACACATGACTATAGGCCGTATACGCACGCCTGCAACCAGAATCCATCCCTAGTTTTTGCAGGGGAGATTGCAGCCGGCGCCGGACCCGCCCGCTGCAGAGAGGAGCGAACGGCGACCCACGCAGGGAAGGCCTCGCCCGACCCCGAGGCCGGAGCTCGGCGCGGTTCAGGCAGTCAGCCTCGCACCACCGGCGCGCGGAACCGGACGGGCAGATCCGGCCAAACACTGCCATGCGCGATAGTATCGCTGGAGATAGTATCTCTGACGGGAGTGTCTGATATGCGGCGATTCGTCGGGCGCGAGCGGGAGCTGCGGGTTTTGAGCACGGCCTTCGAGAAGGTCCGCGAGGGGGGCGGATCCCAGAAGCCCGGCGAGTGCATCCTGCTGCGCGGGCGCCGTCGAGTCGGCAAGTCGAGCCTGGTCGAGGAGTTCCTGAGCCGGGCCGAGGTCCCGTACCTCTTCTTCACCGCAGCGGGGGGACCCGCTGAGGTCGAGCTGACGGAGCTGCTCGACGCCGTCGCCTCCTCCACCCTGCCGGAGCGGTCCCTGTTCGCCGAGGAGGCACCGACACAATGGAACGCCGCATTCCGGCTACTCGCGGAGATCCTGCCCGACGACAGCCCGAGCGTGGTCGTCATCGACGAAGTCCCGTACCTCATGGACCGGATCGACGCCTTCGAAGGCATGCTGCAGCGGGCGTGGGACCGCCTGCTCAGCCGCAAGCCGGTACTGCTGCTGCTGGTCGGCTCCGACCTGTCGATGATGGAGGCCCTGAACAGCTACGACCGGCCCTTCCACCAGCGCGGGCGCGAAATGGTCCTGGGGCCGCTCAATCCCGCCGACATCGGCGACATGCTCGGCCTGGAACCGGCGGCCTCGTTCGATGCGGCACTGGTGACCGGCGGACTGCCTCTCATCTGCGCCGAGTGGCCGCAGGGGGCATCGCTGTGGGAGTTCCTCCGGGCCTCGCTCGACAATCCAATCTCCGCGCTCCTGGTCTCCGCCGAACGGTCACTGGCCGCCGAGTTCCCTCCCCAGACGATGAGTCGGGAAGTGCTGCGCGCCATCGGCAGCGGCGAGCGCACGTTCACCAACATCGCGCGGGCGGCCGGCGGAATCGCCCACACGACCCTCACCCGGGCCACGGACGTCCTGACGGAAAAGCGCGTGGTCGCGGCCGAACTGCCCGTCTCCCTGCGACCCTCCAAGGAGCGCCGCTACCGGGTGGCGGATCCGTACCTGCGCTTCTGGCTGGCGTTCCTCGATCCCCACATGGCAGAGATCGAACGCATGCGCGGCGACCTGACCCTGAGCCGGATCAAAGAACAGTGGACGAGCTGGCGCGGCCGGGCCGTCGAGCCGCTCGTACGCGAATCCCTTGCCCGCCTCCTGCCGGACGGCAGCCTGCCCTCGGCCCCGGCCATCGGCGGATACTGGACCCGCAGCAACGACGTCGAGATCGACCTGGTCGGCGCCGACCGCCAGCCGGTGGCCAAGGAGTTGCTCTTCCTCGGGTCGGTCAAGTGGCTGGAGAACTCGGCCTTCGACAACCATGATCTCGCCGCACTCCACAAGCACCGGGCGGCAGTGACCGATGACCCCGTGCCGCTGATCGCCGTTTCCCGCAGCGGCGTCAACTGCGCCGGACTCCAGGCGACGTACGGCCCGGAGGAACTACTCACCGCGTGGCGCGGAAACTGAGCCACGTGCCACTACGTGCCAGTCATGTCGGTTGGCAACGGTCAACAGCGGTGCGATACAGACCGCGGCAACGAGCTCCGGATTGGACGTTTACGCAGGCCAGGGCCCGATCGTGGGCCCCAGTGCCGGGTGATTCCCAAGCTTGTAGCGCGGGTTCGATTCCCGTCATCCGCTCTTCGAACGAAGGCCCAGGTCAGCGACCTGGGCCTTCTTCGTTGTCCAGACCGGTTCAGGTGCCGCGCACCATGGGGCGCACTCCAAGACGCCGATTGCGGCGCCGAATCGAGCGACGGGACCGTCAACCGCAGAGGTGGCAGAGGTGCTGGTGCCGGTGCTGGTGCGTCATGGCCGACCGCGATCGTCGAGCGCGTCAGTCGGCGCTGGGCAGCGTGTCGACACGGCCGGCGCCGTGCACCCGGGCTGCAACTCCGTCGAGCACATAGGCGAGTCCGAGGTCGAATCGCTGCTCCGGGTGAGCATCGTCCGCCTCGATGACCCGCCGGGCGAACTGGGGGTAGGCCCCGCTGTCGATCACCTCGCGGATGTAGGGGGCGACGCTCGCCCGCCACTGCTCCTCGGTCAGCCCTGTCCGCTGCTGCACGTGGAGTTCAGCGAGTTCCGTCGTGACTGCGCCGAGGGCGTAGGCCAAGACCGCATCGACGACATTGGCCGCGACGGTAACGTCCTCGGTGAGCGCGGTGGCAGCCTTGAGGGTGGCCTCGAACTGACGCAGTGAGTTCGGGCCGAGCGCAGGCCGGCCGGGCAATTCGGATGCGAGCCAGGGGTGGCGCAGCAGGAGGGCCCGCAGTCGTCGCGCCACGTTCGTCAGGCCGACCCGCCAGTCACCGGAGAACTCCGACGGTGCGGCCTCGCCCTGCACCGCGTCGATCATCAAGTCGAGCAGCTCGTCCCGGCCGGACACGTACCGGTAGAGCGAGGCCGTCCCGGAGCCGAGGTCGGCAGCGATCCGACGCATCGACAGCCCGGCGAGTCCCTCCGTGTCGGCGATACCGATGGCCGTCGCCACGATCCGTTCCACGCTCGGGGCTTGGCGGCGCGGGGTGCGCCGGGCCTTGCTCCAGACCAGGGCCGCGGTCGGCTCTTCCGCCGGATCGACCATCGCACGGTCCTCCTTGCTCGGGCTCTTGCTTGCGAACACCGTATCACTGTGGCTACGGTGTAACCAGTTGCGAACGGTGTAGCCATAACGAGGGAGTTGTCGTGTCAGAGATCCGAGTCCCCGTCCTGATCGCCGGTGGCGGCACGGTCGGCCTGTCCGCCGCGCTGTTCCTGGCCCATCACGGCGTCGCGGCACTGGTCGTGGAGAGCCAGGACGGGCCGTCCATCCACCCTCGAGCCACCGGCGTCGGCCAGCGGACCGTGGAGTTCCTGCGCGAGGTCGGCATCGAGGAGGCGGTCAACGCGGTGGCCATCGACATGTCCGCCGGCAGCCTCGGGAAGATCTCCGCCGACACGCTCGCCGGAGCCGACCTGCCCGCCATGGCCCAGGCCGTCCCGACGCGCCCCCGGCACGCCGCCCCGCCCACCGGCCTTCTCGGCCCCAGCGTGCTGCGCGGCACCTGCCCGCAGAACCGGCTGGACTCCGTACTGCTGGCGGCGGCACGCGACCGTGGCGCTGACGTCCGTTACGCGACCCGACTGCTGTCCTTCGAACAGGACGAGGACGGCGTCACCGCGGTCCTGCACACCCCCACCGGCCGGCAGACGGTCCGGGCGGGCTACCTGGTGGCCGCCGACGGCGTGCACAGCGGGGTACGGACCGCACTCGGCATCGGCACTTCCGGGCCGGGCAAACACGGCAACCCGAAGGTGAGCATCCTGTTCCAGGCCGATCTCGGCAAGTACACCCAGGGGCATTCCTTCATCACGTGCGACATCACCAATCCGCAGGCGCCCGGCATGCTGATGACCGTCGACGCCGCCGCGAACTGGATCTTCCACGCCGAATACGATCCGACCGCGGGCCAGACATCCGAGGATTTCACTCCCGCACGCTGCCGCGAGATGATCCGCGCGGCGATCGGCGACCCCCGCCTCGAAGTGACGGTACTCAGCGCGCTGCCATGGCGGATCCAGGGCCTGCTTGCCGACGGCTTCCAGGACGGACGCGTGTTCCTGGCCGGCGACGCCGCGCACGCTGTCCCGCCACTGGGTGCGTTCGGCATGAACACCGGCATCGCCGACGCGCACAACCTGGCCTGGAAGCTGGCAGCCGTACTCAGCGGCCAAGCCGATCCCGCCCTGCTCGACAGCTACCAGGCTGAACGACGACCCGTCGCGGCGCTCACCCTCGAACAGGCCATGCTGCGCCTCGCCGACCCCCGATTGCACTGGGACCGCAGCCCGCGGATGGCACCCGCGCGCGCCGCGGCCGGCGTTCTGAACGCACCGGTCGTGCAGCTGGGATACCGCTACGACTCCCGCGCGGTGATCGACCCGCAACCGGAACTGCCCTCCCACGAGGAGGCCGAGCTCAACCTGGACGGCACCCCCGGGTCCCGCGTGCCACACGTCTGGGTGGAACGAGACGGCCGGCGGCTGTCCACGCTGGACCTGGTGGGATCCCGCTTCACCCTGCTCACCGGCAGTGCGGGTGAGCGATGGATCCAGACGGCGCGAGAGGTGTCCAGTCGCCTCGGAGTCGATCTCGCCACGCACACGATCGGCCCGCAGACCGGAGTCGGCGATGTCACCGACCCGGAAGGACGGTGGCCACAGGTCGCCGGCCTCACCGAGCACGGCGCACTCCTGGTGCGCCCCGACCAGTTCGTCGCCTGGCGCGCGCCCGCCATGACCGACCACCCGACGGACGACCTCGCACGGGCCCTTACCCGGATACTCGCCCATGGCTGAGCACCGCGAGTGAATCCCCATGACGCTCGTGCCCCAACCGTGCCCTTCAGGTGGTCAACAGCGGCCACGACCGGTGCCGGACGTACGCGCCAACAGCGCGTATGTCGGCAAGAAACACCATCCGCTCCACAGCAAAGCCCCAGGTCAGCGACCTGGGGCTGGTTTGTTATCCAGACCTGTTCGGGCCCGCGTGTCATTCGCGTGCCGTAACTTCCCTCATAGGGCGTCAGGTTGCTGTCGCGCCCCTTGTGAGGACCACCTCGCCCGAGCAGTCCGCCCGGATGCCGGCGGCGCGGGCACGAACATACGCCCGGTCCCAGCCGGGCCGGGCCGCCCGCTGCCGCCGGGCACCCGCTGGAGCCGCACAGTGTCGTCGATGTCGTCGGCGAGCCTGCGCTGGTGTCGGCGGCGAGGGTGTTCCCGGTGTGGCGCAGGTCATGGACGCGGAACTCCGTCGGCATGCCGACCGCATCACGGGCCTTGCGCCACTTCCGGCCGAAGGACGTGCCACGCAGGGGCGCGCCTTTCTCGCCCACGAAGACCAGGCCGTCGGGTCCGTCCTCCGCGAACCACTCCAGGTGCCGGCGGACGTCGAGGAGGACGAAGCCCGGCAGCATGATCTCCCTCTTCCCCGCACGGGACTTGGGGTCGCCGATCACCCGACGGCCCGTGTTCAGCTCCGGAGCGGCACGCAGGACCCGCACCGAGCCGGTGTCGAGGTCGACGTCTGCTCTGCGCAGTTCGGCCAGTTCCTCCGGCCGCATGGATGCGAAGGCTCCCAGCAGCACCATCAGCCGCCAGCGGATACCGATCGCCTCGGCGGGCGTGGACGACATCTACCGGCACCGGTTCACGGCCGCCCATGAACTGGGCCGCCTTGTACTGCACGGCGATGCCACGGGTGACAGCCGCCAGGAGCTACCGCTGCCGCGAGCTGGGGCCGATCTCCGACGCCACTGCCAGCAGGACGTACCAGCGCCTACGTGCACTCGACGGCCAGCCCGGATTCACAGCGGAATCGGTCTCGAACTTCCCCGGTGAACAGCCTTCGCCGCTCGGGCACTCAGAGTGTTGCCTCAACCCCGAGACTTCCGGTACTGATGGCGCCCCGCAGGACGTGGACGATCTCTTCGGGCTTGAGGTCGATGCCGTCGAGACCTTCCACAGTCAGCGGGATCTCCTCCAGCGCGTACTCGCCGCGGCCCTCGGCGCTGAACTCGGGGCCGGTGCGGTCCTCGAAGGACCAGGTCGCGATGCGGGCGAGGTAGAAGAGCTGGCGCTCGTAGTCGGACTCCATGGTGTGGAGGAGGCGGACGATGTCGGCCTTCCCGGCGATCTCCTCGTGGATCTCCCTGTGGAGGGCGGCCTCGCGGGATTCGTCGCTCGGCTCGACACCGCCGCCGGGGAGCACCCAGTACTCGGGGACGTCGGGCTTGGTGCGGCGGATGACCAGCATCGTGCCGTCAGTGGTGACGAGCACTGCGCGGACTCGTTCGATCATTTTGCTCTGCTTCCCTGCGAAGGCGGCGATGAGGACGTGGGTTTCGGGTCCTGGCCGAGGATGATGAACAGGCTTCGGCGTCAACGGTTCAGGGTCTCGTCGAGGTGTTCTTGTACCGGCGCGAACAGACCGTACGGGACGTACTGCGGGATCTCGGCGTGGGCTACCCAGGCGACTTCGGCCAGCTCGTCGGTATCCGCGACGTGCGCGCTTCCGCCGAGCACCTCGCAGGCCGTGTAGGACATCAGCCGGCCAGTGTCCGGGTGGACCCGCTCACCCAGCAGCCGTCCCGACTTCACGATCAGACCCGTCTCCTCCTGAGCCTCGCGCACGGCTGCATCCTCCCGGCTTTCGCCAGGCTCGACCTTGCCAGCGGGGAACTGCCAGGAGAGCCGGCCCTCGCTTACGCGACGCCGCACCAAGAGGACGCGTCCCTCGTGCACCACGATGGCCGCGGCGACGCCCGGGCGATCGGGGTCAGGGCTGCGGAGCCTACCGGCGGGATCACCGGACGAGGACGGACGTCGGGGTGGCCGTGAAGGCTTCGATCTCCTCGCGGAGGCTGGCCGCCGCCGCGCCTCGGTTGCGCCTGCCCTCGGCCTGGAGTGCGGCGTGGACCCGCTGGGCGCTGCTGGTGATGCCGCCAAGCGCCCCACCAGCGCCGAACAGCACAAGGCCAAGCGCCGGGGCCGGGGCCGGGGCCGTGGCCGCCCAGCTCGCTGCAGGCGGCGAAGCACTCGACGCCCTGGCCAAGACCTCCGCCGCCCACACCCGTCGCGAGCTGCGGGAAGCGGCAACGACGTTCGAGCGGGCAGCCGGCTCCCGCGTCCGCGCCGAACGCAGACAGGACCGGGCCCTGCGCCAAGCCACCCGCGATTCCTCACCACCGTGCTGGGCAGCGAGGTCAGCACGGTGCGGGACCCCGTCGAGCGGCATGTCTTGAACATCCTCCACCGGGAGGGCGACACCTATGGCTTCGCGTGCGTGACCGCGCAGACCAGTGGTGATGTCGCTGCGGCGGGTCCTGGCGTCCCACAACAGTCTCTTTGACGCAACGAGTTCGGGCCTCAGCGCGCGCCCTGGCAGGACTACGAGTGGCAGGGCTCGTGGGGTGATGAGCCGCCGTTGCACTCCCCGGTGTTCGTCATCACCCACCACCGGCGTCCTTCGTTCACACTGAACCGCAGTTGTTCCGGCGGGCCGGAGGCCAGCTCAGGGAGCGGCCGGTGCACGACCGCACCTAGCTCGCGAGCGCCTTGAACAGTCCGCGGATCTCGTCCTCGTCCGCGATCACCGGCAGGGTGTCGAAGTAAAGCTCCCACTCGCCCTTCGGGCCAATGCGCTCGACGATCCCGAAGGGGATCTCGGTGCCCTTGGGCTCGCCGTTGGGGCCGGTCATCGTGCCATGCCACTCGATGTAGGTGGTGGTGCGGCCGAAGGCGACCTGGCCCGCCTTGAACTCGACGTCGGCGTTCTCGAACAGCCGCTGCAGGTAGGCGGTCTTGCCCTCCTGGGTGGTCAGCGACCGGTCCAGGCCGGGCCCGGCCAGCTTGGCGCTGCCGGTACGGGCGGCCAGCGCGGCAGCGTCCCCGCTGTTCCAGGCGGCGAGGCGGGCGGGGATTTCCTGGGCGTGGAACCGGTCGGGGGCCGCTCCGCGCGGGCCGGGGCCGGCCGGGTCGGCGATGCCGGCGAAGAGGGGGCGGGGCCGCTGAGACTCGGGCAAGACCTGGATCAGCTCGTAGCGGTCGTAGTAGCGGCGGGCCTGGATGGTCTTGCCGTCATCGCCGAGGACGTTGCGGGCGATCTGCGGGTAGCTGACCTTGTGGCCCTTGAGGGTGACCGTGTTCTGCTGGCCGAACATCATCACGGCGCCGTCGGCGACCACGTTCGTGCCGCGGTAGCGGAGGTCCGGCACAAGGCGGAGTGAGTTGCTGATCGAGGCGCCGATCACTTCGTGGCCGCGCTGGGGCTTGCCGCCGGCCTCCCAGAGGCTGGCCTCCTCGTCGAAGATGTCCAGGTAGGTCTGGAGGCTGGGGGCCTCGCCGAAGACGATCTGCCGCTTCATGAAGGCGCAGGCGTTCGGGGTGATCCGCCCTTCGAGCCGGTCGACCTTCTCGCGGACCTCGGCGCACTCGCCGCCCTCGGCGGTGGCGGTGGCCGGCGCGGCACCGATGGTGAGGCCTGCGAGGAGAGTGGCCGCCGCGAACACTCCGGTGCGCGTGTACCGCCGCATGTTCATGTCGTTCCCCGTTCGTGATCGCTTGATCGCTTGATCGCTTCGATGGATCAAGCTTCTTCGAGGGCGCCGGAGAAAACGATTACCTCAGGGGTAAGGACGGGCAGTTGACAGTGCGGATGACGGCCGACCACGGATGACAGGCGACCCGCACAGCTTCCGGTGGAGGCCGAGGCCGTCCAGGCCTTCTGGCTGCGCGGACTCGGTGACCAAGAAGGCCGGGACCCCCTGGCCCGGTCGACGAGCCCATGCGGCTGGCCGGTCGCGGAAGCAATCCGGGGGCGGCAGCCGCCGACCCGCGGCGCCGACTCGTAGGCATTCCGGGCGACTCAGCCCGCTCGTGGCCACCACCATTTGGGCGTGCCCCAACCGTACCCTCAGGAGCGGTCAACAGCGGTCAGAAACCATGCGAACAATTTCCACGCCATAGATTCCCAAGCCTATCCTGGTCGATGGCCTTGGATCCGGCGTACAACAGGGGGCGGAATCAAGGATGAAGGATGTCGTGGGCGACGCCGAGCGCGAGACGGCGGTCCGGCTGGAGGAGCACCGGGCAGAGTTGACCGGCTACTGCTACCGCATGCTGGGTTCACACTTCGAAGCGGAAGACGCCGTACAGGAGACGATGGTCCGGGCGTGGCGGAATTTCGACCGGTTCGAGGAACGGTCGTCACTGCGGACATGGGTCTACCGCATCGCCACCAACGCGTGCCTGGACGCACTCGCCGCCGGCAAGCGCCGGGCTCGCCCCATGGATCTCACCGGCCCGACCAGCGGCGCCACTTCACCGGGCGCTCCGGTGGATGCCGCCCTGTGGATCGAACCATGCCCGGCCCGTCCGGCATCCGCGACCGGTGATCCCGCAGAGGCAGCGGCAGCAGGCGAGACGGTGCGCTTGGCCTTTGTCGCCGCCCTGCAGTACCTGCCACCCAGGCAACGGGCGACTCTGCTCCTGCGGGACGTCCTGGCCTTCTCGGCCCGCGAGGTCGCCGACTTGCACGGATCCACCGTCGCCTCGGTCAACAGCGCACTGCAGCGTGCGCGTGCCACGCTGGCCGCCCGCCGCGAAGCGGCCGACGAGACGGCAGCCCCACCATCCGACGCCGTCCAGCGGATGCTCGCCGAGCGGTACGCCGCGGCCTTCGCCGCCTTCGACATGGCGGAGCTGAACATGCTGCTCCACGTGGACGCCACCCTGTCCCTGCCCCCGTACGCCCTGTGGATGCGGGGAGCCTCCGACATCCAGGCGTGGCTGACCGGGCCCGCGATCGGGTGCAGCGGATCACGCCTGATCCCCACCATGGCCAATGACTCACCCGCGTTCGGCCAGTACCGGCCCAGCGCCGACGGAACGGGCTACGAACCCTGGGCACTTCAGGTCATCGAGGTCTCCGGCGACCGCATCACCGGTATCAACGCCTTCCGTGACACCGAGCGTCTGTTCCCCCTCTTCGGCCTGCCTGCACACATAGGACCGGACTCCAGTTCCGGCACCAGCACCCCGAACACCTCCACGTCACCGGCCACACCCACCGGCTGAAGGAGACCGGCGCGGGAAAGCCCTCGCAGCGAGCCGCCCGAAGATCGACACGTGCAGGTCAGACGGTATACCGGCGCACGGGCGTCAGTGATTCCCAAGTGGCCGGCGCCGCCATCGCGGTCAGTCTCCGGGAACGACGAGCCCCGACTCGTACGCCACGATCACGAGCTGCGCCCGGTCGCGTACCCCCAACTTCCCCATGATCCTGCTCACATGGGTCTTCGCCGTGAGGGGACTCAGGGCCAGCGCGTCGGCGATCTCGGTGTTGTTGAGGCCCCGGGCCACGAGGGTGAGAACTTCCCGTTCCCGCGCGGAGAGCGGGTCGAGGGCGGCGGGGACCTGGGCGGAGCCGGGGGTGCGCAGGACCCGGGCGATCAGTCGGGCGGTCGGGCCCGGCGAAAGGAGCGACTCGCCACCGGCCACCGTACGGATGGCGGCCAGGAGTTCGGCCGGTCTGGTGTCCTTCACGAGGAAGCCGGAAGCCCCGGACCGCAGCGCTTCGACGACGTTCTCGTCGGTGTCGTACGTCGTGAGGACCAGGACCTTCACCCCGGCCAGGTCTTCGGCGGAGGCGATGAGCCGGGTCGCCTCGATGCCGTCGGTGACCGGCATCCTGATGTCCATGACGACCACGTCGGCCCGCTCGGAGTGGGCGAGGTCGAAGGCTTCGCGCCCGTTGCCCGCCTGTCCGACGACCTCCATGTCGGGAGCCGATTCGATGAGCATCGCGAAGGCCGCCCGTACGAGGGTCTGGTCGTCCGCGAGGAGGACGCGGATGACGCGGTCGTGCCCGGCGGCCGGTGGTCTGGTCATGCCGAGGCCTCCAGGGAACGGGGTGGGAGCGGCAGGCTCGCCGCGACTTCGAAGCCACCACCGGAGCGGGGGCCCGTCCGCAAGGTGCCGCCGACGCTGCGGGCCCGCTCGCCCATGCCGACGATGCCGAAACCCGGAGCGGTGGAGTCCGCTCCAGGGCCTCGGCCGTCGTCACTGACGGCGACCCGAAGAGACCCGTCAGCCACCGCCACCCGGACGCGGACCGTGGCGCCGGGGCCCGCGTGGCGGACCGCGTTGGTCAGCGACTCC
Organism: Streptomyces sp. NPDC028314; assembly: GCF_055565795.1. NCBI lineage: Bacteria > Bacillati > Actinomycetota > Actinomycetes > Kitasatosporales > Streptomycetaceae > Streptomyces > Streptomyces sp. NPDC028314. Next base: position 422,792 of record NZ_JBVHTP010000002.1, on the reverse strand, counting down.
TGGACGATCCGATAGGCGGCGGCCCCCACGGCCGGCGGGACATGGATCCCGTCGGTGTCCAGGGTCAGTTCCGCGTCGGCCGCACGGACCAGATCGGCCAGCCCTGCGAGGTCCGGCAGCGGCCCGCGCTCGTCGGCGCGGAGCACGGTCAAGGTGGTGCGGAGCTCCGCGCGCGCCTCACGGCAGGTGTCGGCGATGGAGTCCAGCGCCTCGGCGATCGCCGCCCGGTCGAGCCGGTCCGGGTCGACGGCGAGCACATGGGCGGCGACCGAGGTGCGGACACCGATCAGCGTGATGCTGTGGGCCAGCAGGTCGTGCAGGTCGCGAGCGATGCGCAGACGCTCCTCCGCGATCTTGCGGTCGGCGTCCTGTCCGGCCCGGGCACTCTCCTCGGCGAGGTACTTGCGGTAGTTGCGGACGGCGACGCCGAGCACGAGGGCCGACACCAGCCAGCCGGAGGTGCGCAACACGTCCAGGGCGCGGTGGGCACCGTTGGACGACATGGCGCTCACCGCGAAGGCCACGACGCACACGCCGACCGCCACCGTCCGGCGGACGGTGCCGGTGGCGGCCACGGTGTACAAGGCGAGTATCGCGGCGGGCACGGGGGCGGCGTGGGCGTTGTCGAGCAGTTGGTACGCGGCGATGCAGGCGACGGTCGCGATCATCACCCCGAGCGGGTGCCGCCGCCGCCACACCAGGAACAGGGCCGAGCAGGCGAGCAGGGTCCACCCGAGCGCGTCCGGTCGCATCGCGGTGTCGGCGTACGCCACCGCCCCGCAGAGCAGGGCGACACCGGCCGCGATCACCGCGTCGTTCCGCGTCGGGTGCCCGGCCGCCAGGGGGTCCTGGTGCAGTACGCGCAGTACGCGCTCGGCCGCGCTCGGGGGATCGGTCACTTCTGCCACCCGGACATCGTCGCTCTCATCGCCGGTCGCCGACCAGTTCCAGTGCGGGTCCGGAAACCGGGGCCGGGGCACCGGAAGGCCGACCCGGCCACCACACCCTGCGGCCGAGCAGCACACTGGCGCTGGTCACCAAGTACGTGCGGACCAGGAAGGTGTCCAGGACCACCCCGATCGCGACGACCGTGCCCATCTCCACGAACATCACCAGCGGCAGCGAGGCGAGCACCGCGAAGGTCGCCGCCAGGACGATCCCGGCCGAGGCGATCACTCCTCCGGTGGTGCGGAGCGCGGTCAGCGCGGCTTGCCTCGGCTCGGCGCCGCCCCGGGTCTCCTCGCGGGTGCGGTGCATCAGGAAGATGCCGTAGTCGACGCCGAGGGCGACCAGGAAGACGAAGGTCAGCAGAGGCAGCCCCGGATCGACGCCGGTGAAGCCGAACACCGGGCCGAAGACCAGTCCGCCGATACCCAGCGCCGCGCCCCACACCAGCACGACGGCGGCGACCAGGAGCAGCGGGGCGACCAGGCTGCGCAGCAACAGGATGAGGACGAGCAGCACCGCGGCGAGGACCAGGGGGATGACGATCAGGCGGTCGTGGGAGCTGGTGGCGGCCAGGTCGAGTTGCCGGGCGCTCGCGCCGCCCACGTGCGCGCCGTCGAGTCCGGCTCGCAGCCGTTCGATGAGGGCGGTCTCCCGCTCGGACTCCGGCGCGGACTCGGCGGTGACGGCGATCTCGGTCCAGCCGTCGCCGCTGCGGCCCCGCTCGGCGCTCACGACGCCGTCGACGGACCTGGCTCCGGCGAGGATCCGGTCGGCGGCTTCGGTGGGCGCCATGACCTCAATCGGCCGGCTGCTGCGATCCGGGAAGGCCTTGGCCAGCGTTCCCATGGCGGCGATCGACTCGGGCTTGCTGGTGAAGCTGTCCTCCCTCTTGAGCGCCCCGGGCAGGTTGAGCACACCGAGCGCCAGCGCGCCCAGCAGCACGACTCCTGTCACGAGCACGGCGACCGGCCGCTTGCCCGCCGAACTCCCCATCGCGGCGAAGACGTTCGTCCCGCGCTGTTTGGGTTCGCCGCCGTACGCGGGGATCAGTGGCCAGAACACCCGCCGTCCGAGCAGCACCAGGACCGCCGGCAGCAGCGTCATCATCGCGATCAGCGCGCACAGCACGCCCACCGCTCCCACCGGGCCGAGGCCACGGATGTTGTTGAGGTCGGCGGCGAACAGACAGGCCAACCCCGCCACGACGGTCCCACAGGAGGCCAGCACGGCCGGCCCGCAACCGCGCAGCGCGGTGCGCATCGCATCGTACGGATGCGGGGTACGGCGCAGTTCGTCACGGTAGCGGGCGACGAGCAGCAGGGCGTAGTCGGTGCCGGCGCCGAACACCAGGACCGTCATGATCCCGGCGCTCTGGCTGGTCACGGTGAGTCCGAAGCCGGAGGCGAGCCCGTACACGGCGGCCCGCGCGCAGACGGCCCCCGCCCCGACCACCACCAGCGGCACCAGCCAGAGCACCGGGCTGCGGTAGGTGAGGATCAGGAGCAGGGCCACCACCAGGCCGGTCGCCAGCATCAGCGTCCCGTCGATGGAGCCGAACACCTCCTTGGCGTCGACTTCGACGGCGCTGTCACCGCCGACCCACACGGTCAGCCCGTCGGTGCCGCGCGCGTGGGCCCGTACGTCCTCGACGAAGGCCTTCTTCGCGGCGTCGTCGGTGCCGGGCGCGGCCGTGGACACCGCGTACATGAGCGTGGTGCCGTCTCCGGATGGAACGCCGGGTCCTCGGAGGGTCGCGCCGAAGTCCCGGGGATCCTTCGACGTGGCAAGCAGGACGGGGGACTTGGCGGACCCGGTGTCCGTGGTACCCGCCGGGACCGTGACCGCCGCGATCTGCCGTTCGGCGGTGTCCCGGTCGGCGGCGGTCAGCCCGCCGTCGCGGTGGTAGACGAGCAGCACGCCGGTCGCCTCGCCGCCGGGCAGCTTCTCCTGGAGCCTGGCCACCTGCGTCGAGTCGGCGCCCGACGGCAGATAGTCCGCCGTCCGGTCACGCTGTACGTCCGCGAGCCTGCCCGCGAACGACCCGGCGACGGCGATCACGATCACCCACAGTGCCAGTACGCCCCACGGAACCACCTTGCGGCGTCCACCTGTTCGCGCTGATCGCCCTGTCTGCCCCATCTCGGGCCCCTCCGCATGGACTCGGACCGGTGGCCCCGATGGCCCGCCCGGCTGCATCCAGCGTCCCGTCTTCGACGCACCGTTCCGTCACACCGACGCAGGAGATCACCCCTACTCCCCCGGGCGTCCCGGACCCTCCCGTACTCCCCCGGGAGTAACGCTGCGCGTCGCCGGTCACCCCTCTTCGAGGAGCCCTCTGGCGGTGAGCACCTCGCGCGGGCGTCCAGCCGTCTCGGCCGCTTGGTCCGGCGGCATGCCGCGAGATCCATCGGCTGGCGGTCCGTCGACACCGTTGCCCCTCTCCGTGGGGTGCACCAGTCTCCCGCAGCCCGGGGCGCTGGGCGCCGTCCACCAGGGGGAGACGATGACGGTCTGCAACTGGAAGTAATCTCAGACGATGATCGTCCTTTCCTGTCACGGAGTGACCAAGAGCTTCCGGAAGCACTCCGTGCTGGAAGGGGTCCATCTCAGCCTGGAGGCCGGCGAGATCGTCGGTCTCCTCGGGCTCAACGGCGCCGGCAAGACCACCCTGATGCGGGTGATCACCGGGCTGTCCACCCCCGACTCCGGTGAGGTGCGGCTGTTCGGGGAGGCCCTGCCGATGCGGCCGCGGCAGCTCGACCGGCTCGGAGCCGCGCTCGACGCGCCCGCCTTCCACCGCTGGTCCACCGGCCGCGCCATGCTGCGCACCCTGCTCGACACCGCCGGGCTGCCCGACGGCGGGCGCATCGCCCGCACGCTCGACCGCGTCGGGCTCAGCGGCGCCGCCGACAGGCGGCTCGGGACGTACTCGCAGGGCATGCGCCAGCGCCTCGCCATCGCCGCGGCGCTGCTCAAGGAGCCCGATCTGCTGATCCTCGACGAGCCCACCAACGGGCTCGACCCCGAGGGGCTGCGCATGGTGCGGCGGATCGTGGCCGAGGAGGCCGAGCGCGGGGCCGCCGTCCTCGTCTCCAGCCACCAGCTCGACGAGATCCAGCGGATCTGCCACCGCGTGATCATGCTCGCCCAGGGCCGGGTCGTCGCGGCCGGAACTCTCGACGCGCTCGGCTACGACCCGGAAGGCGGCCCGGCCGCCTTCGAGGACTGGTTCTTCGGGCTCGTCGGGAACGGCGGCCGCCAGTGAACCGCCTCGTCCGGGCGGAGACCCGGCGGCTGCTGCGGCACCCGCTCGCCCTCACCCTCGCCGCGCTGTTCGTCTTCGGCTCCCTCTACTGCGCCTGGGTGAGCCAGAACATGGCCTCGTACAACCTCACGCAGGTGCAGGCCAACCTTGACTTCCTCCCCCAATCGTGTGATTACGACCGGAACACCCCGGAGCAGAAGGCCAGGTGCCTCGCCGAAGTACCCCTGCAGGCCGTCGGGTTGGAGCGGATCCAGGACAGGTTCACCGCCGAAGGAGTGCGGGCCGCGCAGGCCCAGCACCCGGTGGGCTCGCTGCTGTGGACCGTACGGCTGCTGACGTCCGTTCCGGGGCTCGCGCTGTTCGTCATGCTGGCGGCCTTCTCCGTCGCCGGCGAGTGGAGCCGGGGCAGCATCGTGCCGCTCCTCCTCTACGAGTCCCGCCTCAGCAGGCTGCTCGCCGCCAAGACCCTGGCCGTCTGGGCGTGGAGTCTGGTGCTGCTGTGCGTGTCGGCCGCCGTCACCGCCGCGTTCGGCCTGCTCTACGGCCGCAACGCCTATCCGCTGCCTTCGCCCGGCGCCCTCGGCACCGTCCTCGCCGACACCGCACTCGGCGTACTGGCCGGGGCAGCCGTGCTGGCCGGGGCCGCAGCCGTCGCGGTCGCCCTCGGCGCACTGCTGCGCCAGCCGATGCGCACCTTCCTCGCCGGGATGCTGCTGCTCGGCCTGGTGGTACGCACCTCCGCCGTCCCGGGGCTGGGCGCCTGGCTCCCCGGCGGCGCGCTGGCCGACCTCGTCGGCTTCGGCGCGGTGGACGGGGTCTGGGACCACTTCTGGATCGCCACCGACCCCTCCACGGCCCCCGTCCTGCTCCGCGTCCTGCCGACCCTGGCCCTCATCGGCCTGCTCTGGCTCGGGCTGGACCGCCTGGGCCGGACCCGGGACCGCGCCTGATGGCCGGTACCCGGCGGCGGCCGGCGCGCGGGGAGGGGGCCGCCTGGGCCGGCGAGATACGAGCCCTGTGGACCGCTCCCGTAGGGGGAGCGACCGCGGCCGTGATGCTGCTGGCCCTGGCGCTCGTCGTCCGGCTCTGGATGGCGGGAGCCTCGTACGGGGTGCTCGACCCCTCGGTGTCGGCGCTCACCTCGCTCCCGTCGGCGCTGCGAGCGGCGGCGTGGCAGTTCGCGACCCTGCTGGGTCTGGTCCTCACGGGCGTGGTCGTCGCCACGGGGCTCGGCCAGACCCTGGAGGGCGGCACCTGGAGCGCCCTGCGCCTGTTCGAGAACCGGGTCGGGGTGCTGTGGGCCCGCAAGGCCGGCGCCGCGGTCGCCCTGTCACTCGCCAGCCAGCTCGTCACCGGCGTGCTGCTGTGGCTGAGCACCTCGGCATGCGCCCGGCTGTGGCCGGTGCGGCCCCGCGCGGTGCCCCCCGGGTTCGCCGGCGGGGCCGTCCACACGTCACCTCCCCTGCCCGTCGAGTCCGCGACCTGGGGCCAGGCCGCGGGCGCGATCGCCGCCGCCCTCCTCGTCCAACTCCTCTTCATCTCCCTGGCCGCCCTCGCGGCGGCCCTGCTGCGCAGCGTCATCGGGACCCTCGCGCTCGGCATCGGTCCCCTGCTGGTGACCGCGCCGCTCGTGCTGCTTCCGGCGGCGCCGTTCCTGCCGCACCGCTGGATCGCCGATCTGCTGAACCTGCCCTCCGAGGCCCAGTACCAGCTCTACCTCTGGAATCAGGCCCCGCCCGATCCCGCACCCCTGACCGGGTGCCTCGCCCTCGCCGGGGCCGCGGCCCTGGCCGGTGTGGCAGCCTGGGCGGCGCTGCGCTCCGAGCGCGCGCTACGGCCCGTCGACTGACACCGCGGCCAAGTGCCGCGCAGCGACTCCCGTGCCAGAGGCACACAACGCCGCAGGGGCGCGGGCCCCCGCCCTGCTCCTTCCGGCGGCGTCCCGCCGTGCCTGCCGCCGGTGCCCGCCCCTTTCATGGCTCGGTGGCCACGGGGGGCTCGACGGCGATGTGGACCCACACCAGGACCACTCCAGGTGCCGGCGGACATCGAGGAGCACGAGGCCCGTCGGCATGATCTCCCGCGCTCCCGCGCGGGACTTGGGAGGGTGCCTCCGGCCGCATCGAGGCGCGGACCCGGGACAGGGAGGCGCGGTCTCACCTGCCGTTCCACCTCGGGGGCGCCTAGGATCGCGGGCATGGCCCTGATCATGAGCGACGTGGACCGGTTCGAGACCGCCAGGCCCCGGCTGGAGGCCATTGCCTACCGGCTGCTCGGCTCGGCGAGCGAGGCGGAGGACGCCGTGCAGGAGACGTTCCTGCGCTGGCAGGCGGCCGACACCGGGCGGATCGAGGTGCCCGAGGCCTGGCTGACCAAGGTCCTCACCAACTGGTGCCTCAATGCGCTCACCTCGGCACGCGCCCGGCGCGAGACGTACGTCGGGAGGTGGCTCCCCGAGCCGCTGCTCGCCGGGGACCCGATGCTCGGCCCGGCCGACACCGCCGAGCAGCGCGAGTCGGTGTCGTACGCCGTCCTCGTCCTGCTGGAGCGCCTGTCGCCGGGCGAGCGGGCGGTGTACGTGCTGCGCGAGGCCTTCGACCACCCGCACCGGGAGATCGCCGAGATCCTGGAGATCACCGAGGCCGCCAGCCAGCAGATCTACCACCGGGCCAAGAAGCACATCGCGGACGGCAAGGCGCGCACCGACATCGACGAGGCCGCCGCCCGGAGGATCGTCGAGGAGTTCCTGGCAGCGGCGACCACCGGCCGTACCGAGCCCCTCGTACGCCTGCTCACCCAGGACGCCGTCTCGGTCGGCGACGGCGGCGGGAAGGTCCCGGCCCGCGCGAAGGCGTTCGAGGGCGCGCTCGCGGTCGCCACGTTCCTGCGCGGCCTGTTCAAGCCCGGCCCGGCCAAGCGGGCCCATGTCGGCGGCGCGCCCGACATCTACGCCACGACCGCGAACGGCGGGCCCGCCATCGTGGCGCTGGTGGACGGCCGGGTCGTCGGGATCACGTGCCTGGAGGTCACCGCGGAGGGCATCTCCGCGGTCCGCCACCAGGTCAACCCCGACAAGCTCGTCCGCGCGACCGAGCAGTGGGCCGCCGCGGACCACGGGGAGGCCCCGCTCCACACCCTCTGAGGCGGTGTGACGCAGGTCATATCCAGATCCTGTCAGGGAATGGGGGGCTGTCCGGTTCAAGGGGCGAAACCACGCCGGACAACGGCAGCCCCCGCCCAGACAGGAGCACGGACATGCAGCACCGCATCGTCGTCCTCGGAGCCGGCTACACCGGTGCCACCGCCGCCGGCCGCCTCGCCAAGCGGCTGCACCACGAGGACGTCGCCATCACCCTCGTCAACCCCGAGCCCGACTTCGTCGAGCGCGTCCGGCTGCACCAGCTCGCGGCCGGCCAGGACCTCAGGCCCCGACCGTTCGGCGAGATGTTCGCGGGCACCGGTGTGGCGCTGAAGCTCGGAGCGGTCACCGCCGTGGACGTGGACCGCAAGACGGTGACGGTCGTCGCCGCCGCCGACGACGGCCCCGAGCGGGAGGAGCTGGCGTACGACACCCTCGTCTACGCCCTCGGCAGCGGCTGGAACGACGGGGGCGTCCCCGGCACCGCCGAACACGCCCACGAGATCTCCAGCCGCCCCGGCGCCCTCCGCCTCCGCGAGCGCCTGGCCGCCCTGGACGCCGGCCGGCCCGTGGTCGTGGTCGGCGGCGGCCTGACCGGCCTGGAGGCCGCGACCGAGATCGCCGAGGCCCGCCCGGACCTCGACGTCGCCCTGGCCGCCCACGGCGCCCTCGGCGACTGGCTCTCGCAGAAGGGCCGCTCCCACCTGCGGAAGGTGGTGGGCAAGCTCGGCATCACGGTCCACGAACACACCGCGGTCAACGCCGTGGAGACGCACGGCGTGACGACCGCCGACGGCCGGACCATCCCCGCCGAGGTCACGGTCTGGACCACCGGCTTCGCCGTCCACCCGATCGCCCGGGCCACCGCCCTGGAGCTCGCCGACGACGGGCGGATCGCGGTCGACGCCACGATGCGCTCGCTCTCCCACCCGGACGTGTACGTCGTGGGCGACGCGGCGATGGCGCTCGGCCCGGGCGACAAGCCGCTGCGCATGTCCTGCGCCTCGGGCGTCCCCATGGCCTGGCAGGCCGCCGACGCCATCGCCGCCCGCCTCACCGGCACCAAGGTCCCCCACATCTCCATCCGTTACGCCCAGCAGTGCATCTCCCTCGGCCGCAAGGAGGGCCTGATCCAGTTCGTCACCGCCGACGACCGCGCGGTCGACAAGGCCCTGACGGGCCGCCTGGCCGCCCGCTACAAGGAACTGATCTGCAAGGGCGCGGCCTGGGGCGTCGCCAACCCGACACTGGGCATGCCGTCCCGCCACCGACGTGTCGTACGGCAGGAGACCCGCAGCCGCGCACGGGCCCAGGCAGCGGCCTGACCTCGATGTCCGTCTGATAGCGGCTGACAGCGGTCGCCGGCCGCTGTCAGCGTGCTGTCCGCGGGCTGTCAGCGGGGCCCGGCATCGTCACGGTCGTCGAGAACGACGAGGACCTGACGAGGAGTTGTTGAGCATGGCGTACGCGATCCGGGCCGAGGGACTGGTCAAGAAGTACGGCGACTTCACCGCCCTGGACGGCGTCGACCTGGAGGTGCCGGCCGGCAAGGTCGTCGGTGTCCTGGGCCCCAACGGCGCCGGCAAGACCACCACCGTGCGCATCCTGGCCACGCTGATGCGGCCCGACGGCGGGCACGCCACCATCGGCGGCCACGACATCGTCAAGGACCCCGTCAGGGTGCGGCAGTTGATCGGGCTGACCGGTCAGTACGCCTCCGTGGACGAGACCCTGTCCGGCGCCGAGAACCTGGTGCTCATCGGGCGGCTGCTCGGCCTGTCCCGGCGCGACGCGAAGGCACGGGGCGCCGAGCTCCTGGAGAAGTTCTCCCTCACCGAGGCGGCCCGCAAGCCGATCGCCACCTTCTCCGGCGGTATGCGCCGGCGTCTGGACCTGGCCGCCTCGCTGGTCGGCCGGCCCCAGGTGCTCTTCCTGGACGAGCCCACCACCGGCCTGGACCCGCACGCCCGGCAGGAGGTCTGGGACGTCGTACGGCAGCTGGTCGCCGACGGCTCCACGGTGCTGCTCACCACCCAGTACCTGGAGGAGGCCGACCAGCTCGCCGACTCCATCACCGTCTTCGACAAGGGCCGCAAGGTCGCCGAAGGCCGGCCCGGTGAGCTCAAGCGCCGCGTCGGCGGCCAGATCCTCCAGGTCCGGCCCACCGTGGCCGCCGATGTGCCGCAGGTGGCCGGGATGCTCGCCGAGCTGACCGGGCACGCCCCCGCCCAGGACTCCGGGGTGCTCACCGTGCCGGCCGACGACCCGCTGATCGTCGCCGCGGTCGCCCGCCGCCTGGACGGCGCCGGCATCAGCGCCGACGAGCTCGGCCTGCGGCTGCCCAGCCTGGACGAGGTCTTCCTCGCCCTGACCGGGCACGCGCCGCGCGTCACCGACGACCAGCCCGTCGCCGCCTGAGCATCCGGCTCCCCGTTCCGCGCAGACCTTCCCGAGAGGACCCCGTCATGAGCACCCAGCCCCTCACCGCCCACGCCGCGCTCCCCGGCCGCATCGGCCTCGCGCAGACCGCCCGGCACAGTTTCGCCCTCGCCGGCCGCGGCGTCACCAAGTTCATGAAGTCGCCGATCCAGCTGGTCGATGTGATCCTCACGCCGATCATCAGCCTGCTGATGTTCATCTACCTCTTCGGGGAAGCCATGTCCGGCGGCGACACCGACCGCTACCTGCGGCTCGTCACCCCCGGCGTCATGGTCATGGCCGTCTTCCAGGCCAGCGTCGGCATCGGTGCCTCGCTCTGCGCGGACGCCAGTACCGGAATCTTCGACCGGTTCCGCAGCATGCCGATCGCCCGCTCCAGCCCCCTGATCGGCGCCGTCCTCGCCGACATCGTCCGCTACGTCGTCTGCCTGGGCACCCTGGTCGTCCTCGCCCTGGTCATGGGCTACCGCGTCGAGACCGGCCCGGTCGCCTCGCTCGCCGCGCTCGCCCTGCTCGTCGGCTTCGCCCTCAGCTTCTCCTGGATCTCGGTCTACCTCGGCATGCTGATCAAGAACCCCACCTCCGTACAGGGCCTGATGACCATCCTGATCCTGCCGCTCACCTTCGCCAGCAACGTCTTCGTCCCCAGGGACGACATGGCCGGCTGGCTCCAGGCCTGGTCCGACGTCAACCCCGTGTCGCTGGTCGCCGACGCGGTCCGCGGCCTGCTGAACGGCGGCCCGGTCGCCGGCTCCCTGGCCGGCACCTTCGCCTGGATGGCCGGCGTGATCGTGGTCTTCTTCCCGCTGGCCATGCGCGCCTACCGCAAGAACGCCGGATGATCCTTCGGTGACGAGCCCGGCCGGGCGGGGTCCGCATCCACGGGGGTGGCGCGGACCCCGCCCGGCCGGCCGCATGCCCGCCGCGCGCCCGTCAGCCCCGCGGCGCCGCCCGCAAGGTCTCTGCCTCCAGCCAGCGCAGCGCCTCCTGCCTGGGGTACGCGGCCCCCTCCTCGTACGCCCTCTTGAAGCCCTCCTCGCCCAGCGTCGCCACGATGCGCTCGACCAGCTCGCACCACTCGGGCTCGCCCCAGTCGAAGGCGCCGCGCATCACCTGGCTCATGCCGAGCGACCTGGCGCCCTCTTCGGGAGCGCCCTCCAAGGTCCGCAGCCCGCCGAGCAGTTCGGCCACCCACGCGAGCGCGGCGCCCGCTCCCTGGCCGAACAGCGCGCCGGCCGCCTCGGGCAGCAGGGCCCGGGCCCGCACGGCGTCCCCCTCGGCGAGCCGGTTCTCGATGCGGGTGCTGACGATCAGGTCGCGGGCCAGTTCCCGGAGGGAGGGGCGCCGGGCGCTCAGCGCCTCCAGGTGGTCGAGGGTCGCGTCGGACTGCGCCAGGTCACCGGCCCTGCGGTGCACATTGGCCAGGCCCACGAGGATGTTGGCCTCCAGGCGCAGCTGTCCGCGCTCGCGGGCCTGCCGGTGTACGGCGTGCAGATCGCGGAAGGCGCCTGCCAGGTCGCCGCTGCGCCGGCGTTCGCGGGCGAGTCTGGCCTTGCTGAGGTAGAGGTAGTCCTCGGTGCCGAGTTCGGAGCTGAGCGCCACGGTCCGTTCGAAGGTGGCGATGGCCTGGGGGTACTCGCCGCGCAGGGAGTGGTCGCGGCCGATCGGGAACAGGCTCATCACCAGCCCCCAGCGGTCGCCCACCTCCTCGAAGCCGCGCAGGGCCTCGATCCGGGACTCGGCGCCGGTGAGCAGGTCGCCCTGTTCGGTGAGGGCGAAGTCGCGTGCCAGGTGGGCGCTGGCCCGCACCCAGGGGTCGGGCGAGTCGAGGAGGTCCAGGTCCGCGGCCGCGCCCGGTCCCGGTGCGCTCGCGGGGAAGGAGACCCGCGACATCCGCAGGAGCAGTACGGCCGGGTGGAACTCACGTGCCGTCGCCGACTCGCCCTCGACGGCACGGCGTTCGCCGCCGCCTCCTGCCCGTCCAAAGTCCCCTGCCCGTACGGAATCCCGTGCCGGTACGGAGTCCGCCCCGGAGACCTCCGGCCCGGAAGCCTCCGCCAGATGGGTGTCGAGCTGCGTGCTCATCCCCCTGATCCCCCAGTACCAGAACATCGCCCCCGCGAAGCGTGCGGCCCGGTCCCCGTCCCCCGCGTCGACGACCGAACGCAGCGCGAGGACGAGGTTGTCGTGTTCGGCGTCGAAGACCTCGATCGCACGCAGCTGTTCCCCGGTCCGAAGGCGGGGTTCGTGTTCCTCCGCGAGGGCCATGAAGTACGCGGCGTAGCGCTCGGTGACGGCGTCCCCGGACTCGGCTTCGGCGAGCTGCCGCGCCGCGTACGCGCGTACCGTTTCCAGCATCCGGTAGCGCGGTTCGCCCGCCCCTTCCTCGACGGCGGAGACCAGCGACTTCTCGACCAGGGCGTCCAGGACGTACGGGATGTCGGCGGCCGGGAGCCGGCGGTCCGCGCAGACCGCTTCGAGCGCGGAGACGGTCGCGCCGCCCGGGAACACCGACAGTCTGCGGGCGAGGATCCGCTCGGGTTCGTCCAGCAGGTCCCAGCTCCACTCGACGAGCGCGAGCAGGGTGCGCTGGCGGGGCAGGGCCGTGCGGCTGCCCGAGGCGAGGAGGCGGAAGCGGTCGTCGAGGCGACGGGCGATCTGCTCGACGCTCATCGAGCGGAGCTTCACCGCGGCCAGTTCGAGGGCGAGCGGCATCCCGTCGAGCCGCCGGCAGACCTCGACCACGGCGTCGAGGGTCACGTCGTCGAGCGAGAAGTCCGGCCGGACTCCGACGGCCCGGTCGACGAAGAGGCGGACGGCGGGGGACTGCACGGCCTCGGCGGGCTCCGGTGATCCGAGCGGTACGTCGAGGGGGCCGAGGTGGCACAGGGACTCGCCGGTGATGGCGAGGGCCTCGCGGCTGGTCGCCAGGATCCGCAACTCCGGAAGATGGTCGAGGAGTTCGGCGGTGAGCTCGGCGGCGGCCTCGACGAGGTGCTCGCAGTTGTCGAGCAGGAGCAGGGCGTCGCCGCTGCCGAAGAGCCCGGCCATGCGCTCCACCGGGGTGGCCCGCTGCCCCTGGCCGGCGTCGTAGAGGCTGCCGTCGGTGGAGCTGAGGGCGCCGAGGACCGCGTCGGCCAGCTGGTCGGCCGCGCTCACACCGGCGAGCGGTACGAACCAGACCCGGCCGCGCGCGTGGGCGCGGTCCCGGGTGGCCGCCTCGAAGGAGAGCCGGGTCTTGCCCGCGCCGCCGGGGCCCACGATGGTGACGAGCCGGCTGCGGGCCAGCTGCCCGGCGAGCCCGGCCAGTTCACCCTCACGGCCGACGAAGCTGGTGAGCCGGGCCGGGAGACGGCTCGGGGCGGCCTCGGCCCGTTCGGCGGGCGTCTCCAGCTCGCCCCGCAGCAGGGCCAGGTGGATCTCCCGCAGCTCGGCCGACGGATCGACGCCGAGCTCGTCGCCGAGCCGCTCCCGTATCGCCTCGTACACCGCGAGGGCGTCGGACTGCCGTCCGGCCGCGGACAGCGCCTGCATCCGCAGCCCGGCGACCCGCTCGCTGAGCGGCCGCTCCGCGCCGGCCGCTTCGAGGTCGGGCAGCACCTCTCCGTACCGTCCGAGCCGCAGCTCGGCCTCCCAGCGGCCCTCGGCAGCCGCGGTCCGCAGGTCGCCGAGCCGGGTCGCGACGGGGCCGGCGAACGGGGCGTCGAGGACATCGGCGAGTGCCGGGCCCTGCCACAGCCCGAGGGCCGTGGCGAACAGCGGGGCCGCCTCGTCGGCCCGCCCGGCCGCGAGTTCCCGCCTGCCCCGGGCGGTCAGGTCCTCGAAGCGGTGTACGTCCACCTGCTCGGCCCGCACCGAGAGCCGGTAGCCGCCGGATGCGGACTCCACCGCCGCGGACCCGCGCAGCGCCCTGCGCAGCCGGGACACCAGCGCCTGTAGCGCGTTGGCCGCGTCGCCGGGCCGCTCCTCTCCCCACAGGCCCTCGACGAGCGAGTCGACGGACACCGTCCGGCCCTCGTCGAGGGCGAGCCTGGCCAGGAGCATCCGCAGCCGCACGCCCCCCACCTCGACCGGCGTCCCGTCGTCGGCGTACACCTGAATCGGTCCGAGCAGCTCCACGCGCAGCACGGCGGCCTCCCCCTCCGGACCGACCGGCCCCTACCGTGTCGATCATTCCTCCAACGCCGGGTCAGCATCACCCACCTGCGGCTCCCGGTAAAGGCCCGCCGGCTCCGGGCGGCACCCCGGTGGGCGGTGCGTACGTCCGGGCGGGTCGGAACCTCTGTCAGAACCTCTCCGGGACGATCGGTGGCGGAGGGCGGCGATCATGGCGACGGCCGTCGCGGTGGCCGCGGCGGCGGCGCAGAGGAGCAGGCCGGGAGACGGCGGCCAGGGGGTGGATCTCAGGAGTGCCGCGGCCACCGCCGAGGCGAAGCCGGTCAGGGCCGGGACGGCGAGGGCGCCGACGTGCCCGGGCAGGGCCACCAGGACGCACCCGGCCGGACGGCCTCAGCTCACCGCGGCGGCGACGAGTGCGGCGATCCGGTCCTCGGCGGCGGCGGTCAGCCCGGTCAGCGCGTAGCTGGTCGGCCACAGGGGGCCTTCGTCGAGGTTGGCCTGGTCGCTGAAGCCGAGCGTGGCGTATCTGGACTTGAACTTCTGCGCGCTCTGGAAGAAGCAGACGACCTTGCCGTCCCTGGCGTACGCGGGCATCCCGTACCAGAGCTTCGGAGCCAGGGCCGGCGCGGCGGCCCTGACGATGGCGTGGACGCGCTCGGCGAGGACGCGGTCCGCTTCCGGCATCTCGGCGATCTTCGCGAGCACCTCGGCCTCCCCGTCCGCCTTGGCGGCGCGCGAGCCGCGGCGTGCGGTCGCCTTGAGCTCGTTGGCGCGCTCCTTCATCGCGCTCCGCTCCTCCTCCGTGAATCCGTCGTACTGCTTGGCGGACGTCTGCGTGTCCTTCATGGCAGGTTTCCCCTCTCGCGGAGCGTGGATGTCAGGAGGTGGTGGTGGGGGCGGGGGTCAGGGATTCGAGCTCCCAGGCGAAGCCGTCCGGGTCGGTGCAGGATCCGGCGCCGCTGCCCAGCGCGAGCCGGTGCGATCCGGTGCCGTCGGCGGGGACGCCGAGGTCCTTGGCGAGGGCGCGGCGCCCGTACAGCGCCAGCTTGACGGGGCTCGACGCGGCGGCGAACTCGACGTACTTGCTGCCGAAGCCCTTCGCCACGGTGAGGCCGCGGTCCAGGTAGAACCGCTTGCTCGCCGACACGTCCGCGGTCCCGAGGAGGAGCACGAGCTCGTCGATCTGCCGGGTGTCCGGGCCGGTGTCCTTCTTCGCCGACGTCGCGACCTTCAAGATCGTGCCGTCGGGGGCCCGTACGACGCCGCCGTAGCCCCAGAACGACTTGCCGGCGGGCTTGAGCGAGGTGGCACCGGCGTCCAGGGCGGCGCCGACGAAGCCGTCGACGATGGCCGGCCGGGCCACCGTGAGCGCCAGGGCGAAGCCGCGGAAGCCGGTCGTCGGCGCCTGCGAGGCCCGCAGGCGCACCTGGGCGTCCAGACCGAAGGCGGTGTAGAAGCGGTGGGCGGCCTCGGGGTCGGCCACTTCGAGGGTGACGGATGCGATGGAAGTCATGTCGCTCACGCTGGTTTCGGCTCGGGGACGGATGCTTCTCGATTCCTGACCGGTCCGCCCGCCTGTTCCGCGGCGGCGCGCGCGACGCGGCGTGCCATCAGGTAGGCGTACGGGGACACGCCGTAAGCGAGCCGGAACTGGCTGCTGAGCTGCCCGGCCGGCATGTTCACGCTGCGGGCGAGCGCTTCGAGGTCCAGGGGCTGCGCGTGCTCCCGGTCGATCCGGTCGCGGACGCGACGCAGTCGGGCGAGGTCGTTCAGGTGGTGCGCGGCGGCGAGTGCGGCCGCCCACGCGGGACGACACATGGGGGAACTCCTCTCATCGACGGCTGCGGGCACGGCGGGCGGGCGCCCGGCGGGCGTCGTCCGTCCGCACGGGTCAGCGGAGCTCCTGGATGCGGATGAGGTTGCCGGCGGGGTCGCGGAAGGCGCAGTCGCGGATGCCGTACGGCTGCTCGGTCGGCTCCTGGACGACCTCGGCGTCGCCTGCCGCCACCTTCTCGAAGGTGGCGTCGAGGTCACGGGTGGCCAGCAGGATCCAGCCGTAGGTGCCCTTGGCCATCATCTCGACGATGGTGCGGCGCTCGTCCTCGGTGATCCCCGGGTCGGCGGCCGGCGGGGCCAGGAGGATGGACGTGCCGGGCTGGCCGACGGGGCCGACCGTGATCCAGCGCATCCGGCCCTGGCCGACGTCGCTGCGGACCTCGAAGCCGAGGATGTCGCGGTAGAAGGCCAGGGAGGCGTCCGGATCGGTGTGCGGGAGGGAGCTCGTGTGAATGCTGATGTCCATGGCCGTCACGCTAGTTGGGGCCGTCGGCCGGCGCTTCTCGATTCCTGACCGGTCTTGCACCCGGACACGCGGCCGCCCCGCCCGGGCGGGCCCGGGCACCCGCGGCCCGGGCCCGCCCGGCCCGAGGGGCACCCCCGAAAAAACGCTGCGCTCCGCGTGAATCAATATCTGTGCCGGCGGTGTCAGAGTTTGCCGAATCGCGCGGTGAGGGTTTTTCCAGAACGCCCCCGAAACGAACAGAGTGGAAATTTCCTTACGGACGCGGGACGCCGGGACGTGCTACTGTCGATGTAGTTGCAGTTGTGGTTCCCAAAACTTTAAGTTCCTCAGCAGGCCTCTGTGCCGCTGGGAGCGGTTTTATATTTCCGGTCATTTCCGGACGGGGCAATCATCACGGCGACACGGAATCCGCACAGTGCGGATCCCGGCGTACTGCCCCAGAGGAGATATGACATGGCACTTGGCACCGTGAAGTGGTTCAACGCGGAAAAGGGTTTCGGCTTCATCGAGCAGGAGGGTGGCGGCGCTGACGTGTTCGCCCACTACTCGAACATCGCCGCCCAGGGCTTCCGCGAGCTTCAGGAAGGCCAGAAGGTCAGCTTCGACATCGCGCAGGGCCAGAAGGGCCCGACGGCCGAGAACATCGTTCCCGCCTGACGCTGAAGCGCACTTCGTAGCTGGGGCCCGCATCCTTCGGGGTGCGGGCCCCAGCTACTCGCATTTTCCCGCAGTGGTTTCGCCTGCGGGACGACTCGAGGAATCCGCAGTCTCACCGGTCCCACCGCACGCGGATCCTCCTTCAGGGGTGCGGACGCACGCCTGATGAGCCACACCCCGGCCGACGCCCCCAGGTTTCACACCCGTACCGCGTCACCCATTCCAGCGCCTGCGCCCGCACGGATTTCTCCGGCCAGGTCCGCTTCGCATTTCCGTACGGCCCGTTCTCGCAATTCTCCGCGCTGCGCACGACCGCGGGAATTCCTTGATCCGCGCCGCATCGAGGAAGGTTCTGCATGAACCGCACACGCACGAACGAACGATTCGCCCGTACCCGTAACGGCAGCTCCGGCTCCGGCTATGGCTCCGGCTCCGGAAAGGGCGGCAGCCGCTACGGCGGCGCGGCCCCCAGCCGCTCCGGCGGGCCGAGCCGTTCGGGTGGCTACGGGCGCCGACCCGCCGCGCTCCAGGGTGAGTTCGCCCTGCCCGAGACCATCACCCCCGCGCTGCCCGCCGTCGAGGCCTTCGCCGACCTCGACATGCCCGAGCAGCTGCTCGCCGCGCTGACCGCCCAGGGCGTGACCGTGCCGTTCCCGATCCAGGGCGCGACCCTGCCGAACTCCCTCGCGGGCCGTGACGTGCTCGGCCGCGGGCGCACCGGCTCCGGCAAGACCCTGGCCTTCGGGCTGGCGCTGCTGGCCCGTACCGCCGGACAGCGCGCCGAGCCCCGCCAGCCGCTGGCCCTGATCCTCGTACCGACGCGTGAGCTCGCCCAGCAGGTCACCGACGCGCTCACCCCGTACGCCCGCTCCGTCAAGCTCCGGCTGGCCACGGTCGTCGGCGGGATGTCGATCGGCAAGCAGGCCGCCGCCCTGCGCGGCGGGGCCGAGGTCGTCGTCGCGACCCCCGGACGCCTCAAGGACCTCATCGACCGGGGCGAGTGCCGGCTGAACCAGGTCGGCATCACGGTCCTGGACGAGGCCGACCAGATGGCCGACATGGGCTTCATGCCGCAGGTCACCGCCCTGCTCGACCAGGTGCGCCCCGAGGGCCAGCGGATGCTGTTCTCCGCCACCCTCGACCGCAACGTGGACCTGCTGGTGCGCCGCTACCTGACCGACCCGGTCGTCCACTCGGTCGACCCTTCGGCCGGCGCGGTCACGACGATGGAGCACCACGTGCTCCACGTGCACGGCGGCGACAAGCAGGCCGCCACCACGGAGATCGCCGCCCGCGACGGCCGCGTGATCATGTTCCTGGACACCAAGCACGCCGTGGACCGCCTGACCCAGGACCTGCTGAACAGCGGGGTACGGGCGGCGGCGCTGCACGGCGGCAAGTCGCAGCCCCAGCGCACCCGGACGCTCGCGCAGTTCAAGACCGGGCACGTCAGCGTGCTCGTCGCCACGAACGTCGCCGCACGCGGCATCCACGTCGACAACCTCGACCTGGTCGTCAACGTCGACCCGCCGACCGACCACAAGGACTACCTGCACCGCGGCGGCCGCACGGCGCGCGCGGGCGAGTCCGGCAGCGTCGTCACCCTGGTCACCCCGAACCAGCGCCGGGACATGGTGCGGCTCATGGCCGCCGCCGGGATCACCCCGCAGACCACCCAGGTCCGCTCCGGCGAGGCCGAGCTGAACCGGATCACCGGCGCCCAGGCCCCCTCCGGAATCCCGGTCGTGATCACCGCCCCGGTGGTCGAACGCGCCAAGCGCGGCTCCGCCTCGCGCGGCCGGCGCCGGCCCGCTTCGGGCGCCTCGCGGGCGCCCGCGAGGCGGCCCGCCGTCGACACGGCGGCCTGAAGCGGGCGGGCTGAAGCGGCCTGAAGCGCCCCGAAGCCGACTGAAGCCGACTGACATTTCCGTCATAAGGAAGCTGACCCCCATCCGCAGGAGGCACCTCTTGACCCTTGTCCAGATGCAGCCGCACCCGGCACACCCGGCCCCGGCCCCCAAGCGCCTGCCTGCGGCCGAAGCCATGGACGCGGCGGCGCCGCAGGCCTGGGACGACATGACCGTCGAGGTCGCCCTGTCCGTCATGGCCGGCGCCCGCACCGGGCACCTGCTCGTCCGCGACGAGGACGGCCGGCGCTCCGGCCTGGTCACCCGGGCCCACCTGACCGCCGTCCGCGACAGCTCCGCGTACACGGACCGGATCCGCCTGCGCGACGTACTCGGCGCCCACGGGAGTCGCGGCTGCGCCCCGGGCGCCGTCGCCCGTACCCGCTGAACCGCCTCACCGCGGTGAGACCGTCCCCCTCCTTCCTCTCCCTGTGAGGCACCATGCGCTGCGTCATCGCCCGATTCCCGTTCGACCTGACCAAGAGCGGGGTGCTGGAGTCCATGAAGGGCGTCAAGCCCGAGCCGGTCGTCGGTGAGTCCGTGATCATCGGACGCCGTCACTACCCGGTCAAGCAGGTCGGCCAGGTCATCACCCGCCAGGACCGCCGGGACTTCAGCGCCGGCGAGGTCGTACGGGCCATGACCCTCCTCGGCTTCACCTGCCGCGGCCTGCCCCAGGCCCCGGCGCCCGCGCCCCGCCTCACCCCGTTCCAGCAGGCTTCCGCGATGCTCGGCGCCCCCGTGGCCGTCTGACACCTGGAGCACACCGCAGCACATGAGGGCCCGACCGGCACGTGCCGGTCGGGCCCTCTGCTGTTCCGGGCCGGGAACACAAGAAAATCTATCCTGGCCAACGTAGACATCAGATCCTCACGCGCCTATGGTTTCTCTCATAGCCAAGGCCGAAGGGCCTGGCAAGTGATCGACGCACGAGGAAGAACGGAGGAAGAGGACGCCATCAGGATCGCCCGGGCAAGGAACAGCCGGCCCGGGTACCGCAAGACCCCGGAACGGAAGGTGGTCCCCGGTTACGCATCCTCGAACCCCGCACTCCCGCCCTTCTCCAGGGCGAGACGGCGGAAACAGAAGGTCGGCGCCCCACTAGGGCCGACGGATGGTGTTGAATTTCCTTCGGGGCCCTGGTGCCGTACGGCACCAGGGCCCCTCGACGCGTTCCCAAGAAGAGGTGCAGATGACAGCGGATGGCTCGCTCGGTGGCCGACTGGACGACGATGACTACCCCGCCTACACGATGGGCCGGGCCGCCGAACTTCTCGGTACCACTCCCGGCTTCCTCCGCGCCATCGGAGAGGCCCGCCTGATCACCCCGCTCCGCTCCGCCGGCGGGCACCGCCGCTACTCCCGCTACCAGCTGCGGATCGCGGCCCGCGCCCGGGAGCTCGTCGACCAGGGCACGCCGGTCGAAGCCGCCTGCCGCATCGTGATCCTCGAAGACCAGCTCGAGGAGGCCCAGCGCATCAACGCCGAGTTCCGCCGCGCCGCGGCCGCACCGCCCGACAGCTCCCACTGAGCCCCGAGGGCGGCCCCGGCGTCGGTCCCCTGCTCCACCACGTAACTCAGCCCCGGGTCGGCGACCTGGGGCTTCGTGCTGTCCGGAGCCGGACGACCGCCCCGGCAGCGCCCTGACGCATCGTCACCCACACAGACCCATTTCTCCGATATTCGGGCTATTGCTCTGAAATATGCGTGATTCCTCCTGTGTGACGGTGCATCACTAGTTCCGGTGGGCGGCGCTCCACGGTCCCCGCTCAGGGTGAGCCCGGGCCCCTTCGGGTGGGCCCGAGAATCCAAGCAACAAGAAAGGTCCTGCCATGGCATCGGATGTCATCCAGTCGGATCCACCCGACACAAGACCACAACGCGGTGTGCTCAAACGGGGAACCTTCGTCCTGCTCCCCGCTGCCCTCTTCGCGGCGGCCAGCCTGGTCCCGATCTACGACGCCCACGCCGCGGAAGCGCCCGTCGGGCTGGGTACCGCCGCCAGTTACGGGGTCCTGGCCGGTTCGACGGTCACCAACACGATCACCCCCACCGTCATCAACGGGGACCTGGGGCTCTATCCGGGCACATCGGTGACCGGCTTTCCGCCCGGCATCGTCAACGGAGTGACACGCGTAGCCCCCAACGCCGCGGCCGCTCAGGCGAAGTCCGACCTCGTCGTCGCCTACGACGATGCGGCGGGCCGGGGGCCCGGGACCATTCTCGCTTCGGACGAGATCGGCGGACTGACGCTGACGCCCGGCGTCTACACCGCCCCGGCGTCCCCGCCGTCCCTGCAACTCACCGGGACGGTCACCCTCGACGGCCAGGGCGACCCCAACTCCGTCTTCATCTTCCGGATCCCCTCGACCCTGACCACGGCTTCGTCGAGTTCCGTGGCCTTCATCAACGGAGCAAATGCCTGCAACGTGTTCTGGCAGGTGGGCAGCTCCGCCACCCTCGGCACGACCACGCAGTTCAAGGGCACCATCCTGGCCATGCAGTCCATCACGGTGAACACCAACGCCGTGATCGAAGGCCGCGCCCTGGCGCGCGAGGCCGCGGTCACGTTGGACGACAACACCATTACGAGGCCGGACTGCGACACCGGCCCGCCCGGGCCGACCGGTCCTCCCGGACCGACGGGTTCGCCCGGACCGACGGGTTCGCCCGGGCCCACCGGTTCCCCCGGACCGACGGGTTCGCCCGGCCCTGACGGGTCGCCCGGCCCGGCCGGCCCCACCGGCTCCCCCGGACCCGTCGGCTCCCCCGGCCCGACCGGCTCGCCCGGCCCCGACGGGTCGCCCGGCCCCGCAGGACCCACCGGCTCCCCCGGACCCATCGGCTCCCCCGGCCCGACCGGCTCGCCCGGCCCCGACGGGTCGCCCGGCCCCGCAGGACCCACCGGCTCCCCCGGACCCATCGGCTCCCCCGGCCCG
>NZ_JBVHTP010000002.1:357163-400982 GCF_055565795.1 Streptomyces sp. NPDC028314 | reverse complement strand
GCCCGACCGGCTCCCCCGGCCCGACCGGTTCCGCCGGACCCGCCGGACCTGCCGGACCCACCGGCTCTGCCGGACCCGTCGGCTCCCCCGGCCCCACCGGCTCCGCCGGACCGGTCGGACCCGCCGGGCCTGCCGGGCCTGCCGGACCTGCCGGACCTGCTGGACCTGCCGGACCTGCCGGGCCCAAGGGGCCTCGCGGCGACAAGGGCGAAAAGGGTGACGCCGGCGATCACGACCACGGTCACCACGACCACGACCACGGCCCCGGTCACGGCCACGACGGCCCTGACGACGGCGGACCCGGTCACGGCCACGACGGCCCCGAAGACGGCGGTCCCGACGAGGGCGAGCACGGCCCCGAAGACGGCGGGCCCGGCGACGGTCACGATGACCACGACGAGGGCAAGCCCCCGTGGGCCGGCTTCCTGCCGGGCGGTCTCGACGACGTCCTGGGCAAGCTGGGTCCCTCCCACTCGGCCAAGAGCGTCAACTTCGCCCACGTGAACGCCGCCACCCCCCAGAAGCCGGAGGTCGCATCGCCGGAGCTCGCCGCGGATGACACGAGCGGCGGGTTCGCCCCCGTGGCCGCCTCCGCGGCCGCCCTCGCCTTCATCGCGGGCTCGGTCCTCTTCGCCATGAAGAGAGGCCGGCGAGGTACGGCGACCCGACAGGACTAGCCGACCGCCGATTTCACCGCCTCACGCCCCTGGACACCTCGTCCAGGGGCTCCGGGCCGACTCGGAACGGCTCACGCGAGGACGGGAGCACGGCCGCGGCCGTACGTCCTGGCGACATCGGTGATGAACTGCCGGGTGCTGTCGGGGCTCAGCGCGCAGGCCTGCAAGTGCGCGAACATGTCCCGGTAGAGCCGCACGTCGGATCGTTTCTCCAGATAGAGGTCGCTGGTGAACCTCTCCAGATACACCACGCTCACATCCGTGGCGTCGGCGAACTCCAGCAGCGAGAACTGCCCCGAGACACCCGGGTGCGCCCCCGCGTCGTGCGGAAGGATCTGGACGGTGATGTGCGGCTGGGCCCCGAGCCGGTTCAGCTGGTCCAGTTGCGCGCGCATGACCTCACAGCTGTCCACGACGCGCCGCAGCGCCGATTCGTCCACCACGGCCCACAAGCGCAGCGGACCGCGCGGGGCGGCCAGCCGCTCCTGGCGCCGGAGCCGTACCTCGAGGCGGGTGGCAGCCTGTTCGGCCGTGGCCTGAGGGATCGTTCCTGCGATGACCGCCCGGGCGTAGGCCGGGGTCTGCAGCAGGCCCGGGATCACCTGGGTCTCGTAGACGCGGATGGCGGCCGCCTCGGCCTCCAGGCCGATGTAGACGCCGTACGGGACGTCGCCGTAGGAGTTCCACCAGCCCTCCTGCCCCGATTCCCTGGCCAGTTGCATCAGCTGGTCGACGCGACGCTGGTCCTGGACTCCGTACAGCCAGCAGAGATCGCGCACGTCCCGGGGCTTGATGAGGCGGCGGCCGTTCTCCAACAGGCTGAGCTTGGGCTGGGAGATCAGCAGGCGCTCCGCCACCTGCTGCGTCGTCATACCTCTGCTCTCCCGGAGCCGGCGCAGCTCCGACCCCAGCCGGCGCCTGCCGACGGTGGGATTGACAGTGACGCCCACGAGACGCGTACCTCCGCTCCGGAAACCTTGCATTGGCGAGCAGACTGCCACGGCCGGGGCAGCGGGATCCGTCTTGTCTCCGTGTCGTGCGCCGCGATGCACGCCCGGCGCAAAGTGGCCTGAACTTCGTATTGTTCCCTGCCTGGTTGACCATATTTCCGGCTCGGCACGACAGGAACAACGGACCGCAAGTCGATTCGGTTTCTCTGCAATATGCCGACGCCGTCCGAGGTCCGAGCACCCGGCCCGGGTCAGGCTCGGGCCGTCCGGTCGTCGGCGCCGCCGTCCTCGGGCGCGGTGGCGACGAGGATCTGAGCGGCCCGGGTGATGTTGTCCGCGCGCACGGCGCGGGCCATCGCTTCGCGGGCCGCGTCGACGGTGGTGTCGGGGGGAACCACGAGCAGGGCGAAGTGGTCGTTGTCGCCGCGCGTGATGAGGACGGTGTCGTCGCCGACCGGGTCGGAGTCGAGGTGCACGACCTGGTCGTCGATGACCAGGCGGATCGGGAGGCCGTTCCAGGCGGACGCGTCGACGCCGACACGGGTGATCGGCCCGAGGTGCTCGGTCAGCACGCTGATCAGCGCGGGCAGCTCGGTCTCGATGTCGCGCGTGCGCGGCCACCACGCGCCGTCCAGGACCCCCGTCCGGGACCGCATGGTCTCCAGCCGGAGCAGGGCCGTGCCCGGTTTCACCGCGTGGTGGATCGCATCCGGCAGGAGCAACGGGGGCGTGCGGGGGGTGTCGGAGTCAGCCATGGTGGGTCCGCCCGTCTACGGGGTGCGGCCGTCCGCCGTCGCGGGCCGAACCATTGCCGGCGCCCGGTCGGCGACGTACGAGACTTGCCGTCGCTTCACGGTACTCCCGCCGCCCGGACCACCGCTCTCCACACCGGACGCGCCCTCGTCGCCCGCCGGAAAATACCTGGTCACACCGGTCAGAGTCCGCCGGACAGGCGTACAGTGAAAGCACCGGGAGTCTTTCGCACACCCGCTCCCACGCGGACGTCGTTTCCGGCGATCACTGCACCGGGCCGTTCGCGAACGGCCCGGGGACGGGTCCGCGTCATGACCTCGATCCTCGACCTCGACCGCGCCGCGTCTTCTGCGCCTTCGGCGTCTTCTACGTCTTCTACGTCTTCCGCGCCCCCTGTCGTCGTACCCCTGCGCCCGGCCCGGCTCTCCCTCACGCCGCGCAGCGCGCTCGCCGGTCAGCTCGACGGGGCCTGGTGGCCGTACTCCCGTGACCTCGCAGCCGAACTCCCGGCTCTGACCGCCGCTCTGGACGAGCCGTGGGGCCGCATCACGCGCGTCACCGTGAACCCCACCCGCTGGCCCGTCATCCCCCGCACCGTGCCCGTCGCCGGCCGCACCGTGCACGTGGGCCGGTTCACCGAACAGGACCCCGACAAACTGATCCTGCTCTCCTTCACGGTCGGCCGCTGGGACCTGCTGGTGGTGCCGCCCGAGACGGCGCCGGCCGCCGCCTCCCGCCTGATGGCCGCCGCCGCGATACCCGGCAGCGCCCTGACCGCGGGCGTCCTGATGGCCAACGAAGCCGCCATCGGGCGCGGCATCCGCGACGCCCGCCGCCGGGAAGCCACCTGGGAGAGCGAAGGCGGGGCCTGCATGTCCCCGTTCGGGAACCCGATGGGCGCACGGGCCCTGCCGCTGCCCGGGAACACCTGGAGGTGAGCAGCGTGGAGACCATCGTCCTCATCGCGGCGATCATCATCGCCATCGGCATCGGAATGGGCCTGATCCACCTGCTCAACGCACAGCACGCGGCACGGATCGCGGCCCACCACTTCAGCGAGCCCCTGCCGAGACCTGCCGGCCTGCCGGACGACACCGGTCGTCGGGCCGCCCGCTCCGAAGGGAACACGCCCACGTGAAGCACATCGAGAGCCAGTCCCAGCCCCTGCCTTCGCACGGACACGCCGAGGTCCGGATCATCGCGCACACCCCCGAAGCCGCCCGGGCGGTCGCGGAAGCCCTGCGCCACTGCTTCGACGGTACGGAACAGCGCAGCTACCCCGGCCTCGACGGCGACACCCGCCTCCACCTCACCGTGGACACGGCCGCCCCCGCCGGCCCCGCCCGCTCGTGGCTGACGGCCAGCAGAACCCCCGCGGGCATCGGCGCCCACTCCGACGAGATCTGAGCACCCCGAACCCCGGAACCCCCCGCCCCGCACACGGAAAGGACGCGGTCATGGCCACACTGCGCGAACGCAAGAGCTACCGCGAAGAGGTGCTCCGGGTCCTCTACGAAGCCGTCGAAGGAAACCGCCTCCTCGGCATCACCGGATCACAGCTCCGGCGCGACCTCCACGTACCGGACCAGGACCTGGCCGCGGCCTGCACCTACCTGGCGGGCGAAGGCCTGATCACGGTCGACTGGGAGCCGGGCAACACCCCCGCGATGGTCACGCTCACCCACGCGGGAATCCTCCGCATGGAGGCCGAGGAGGAAGCCCACCCCTGAGCCCCCCGACCGCTGCCGGTCAGGCGTACGGGGCCTACGCCCTCGGGCCCGGGGCCGGGTCCAGGGAGTCGGCGTCGTGCATGAAGGTCAGCATGCGGGCATTGACCAGGTCGGCGTGGTCGATCTGCGGGCCGTGCCCGGTGGCGGAGATGATCTCGGCGCGGGCGCCGGGGATGAGGCGCGGTACGCGCTCCAGCTGGCGCTCGGGGTGTACGAGCAGGCTGCGCTTGCCCATGATCAGGTTGATCGGGGTGCGGATGGAGCGCAGCGCCTCCTCCGTCAGCGGCCTGGGCGCGGGGCGGCGGATCCGGAAGGCCCGGACGCCGGACTGGACCATCGCGCGCAGCTCGGGGACGACGAGTACCGGCTGCTCCAGCCAGGAGGCCAGGCGCGGGCGGAGCGCCTTGGGGGCGAAGCTGGCGAAGAGGCTGACGAAGACCCAGGTGAAGAAGCGCAGGCCCACCTTCTCCAGGCCGCCCGGGTCGAGCAGCGTGACGGAGGCGAGCCGTCCGGGCCGGCGGTGGGCCTGGTTGAGCACCAGCCAGCCGCCGTAGGAGGAGCCGACGAGGTGGACCCGGTCGAGGCCGAGGGCGTCGAGGGCCTCGTCGAGCCACTGGGCGGCGCGCTCGGGCTGCCACATCGGTTCGCGGTGGACGCTGCGGCCGGCGTCGCCGGGGGTGTCGAGTGCGTAGACGGGGCGTTCGGCGCTGAGTGCGGGGGTGTTGGGGTACCACATCGCGGAGCAGTAGCCGGCGCCGTGGATCAGTACCACCGGGGTACGGGACTCGGCGGCGGGGTCGGCGGGGCCGTACCGGTAGACGTGCGTGGTGCCGAAGCTCGTCTCCACGTCCGTCTCGGAGCGGGCGGGCGCGCCCAGCGCGTAGAGCGCGTCGCAGGCGGCGAAGTAACGGTCGCGCAGGGTGTCGTTGACGTAGCGGCCGACGTCGCGGCGTACGCGGGTCGTGGTCGTGTTGCTGGACACGGTGGCACCTCCGGGAGACGGCTTCTTCGTGATACGACCGTACCATGATGTTGATACAGCGGTACCATGAAAAGGGGCCGCGGGCTCTCATCACGGACGGGCGGAGAGACCAGAACATGCCGAAGCGCGTGGACCACGAGGAACGCCGTACCCAGATCGCCGAGGCGCTCATCCGGGTCGCCGGACGGCGCGGACTGCACGCCGTCGGCATGCGGGAGGTGGCGGCCGAGGCGGGAGTGTCGCTGCGGCTCGTCCAGTACTACTTCGAGACCAAGGAGAAGCTGCTCCTCTACGGCCTCCAGCACCTCACCGACCGGTTCACCGCCCGCGTCGGCGCCCGCCTGCGCGCCGCGGGAACGGAGCCGGGCCCCCGCGCGACCGCCGAGGCGCTGCTTCTGGCCTCCCTCCCCACCGACGAGGAGAGCCGCACCTTCCACCTCCTCTACAGCTCGTACGCGATCCTCTCCGTGACCGACGAGGCCCTGGCCGCCCAGCCCTTCATCGACAACCCCGACGCGGCCGAGGACGCCCTGGCCGGTCTGATCCGCCACGCGCAGGAATCCGGCCTGGCCGACCCCGGCGCCGACGCCCGCACC
Organism: Streptomyces sp. NPDC028314; assembly: GCF_055565795.1. Taxonomy (NCBI): domain Bacteria; kingdom Bacillati; phylum Actinomycetota; class Actinomycetes; order Kitasatosporales; family Streptomycetaceae; genus Streptomyces; species Streptomyces sp. NPDC028314. The sequence goes on along the minus strand of NZ_JBVHTP010000002.1, from coordinate 395,294 downwards.
GAGGCGATCAGCCTGCTCGCCATGGCGGCCACGATGGGCACCAGCATCCTCGTCGGCCAGCGGGGCCCCGAGGCGGCCGCCGGGGTACTGCGCCACCACCTGGACCGCATCTTCACGACCGCCGGCCACCCCTCGCAGCAGGCCTGACCGCGGCGAACCGGGCCCCGGTACGGCCCGGGAGCGCCCGGTGGCCCTCAGGGCGGGGAGAGGCGGCTGACCAGTTCGGCCAGCTCCCCGCAGGCCTGCTCGATCTTCAGGCGGACGTTGTTCTGCTCCGTGACCAGTGCGGACAGCAGCAGGGCAGTCAGGGCCGCCGAGCCGTTCAGGGCCATCAGGTTGACCATGATCTCCAGGAGGGTCTCGTGGGCGAAGGGGCCGGCCCGGTCGGTGGCCGCCGCGATGGCCAGTACGGAGATCAGCAGGGCGCAGGGCGCCGCGCCGGCCAGCTGGAAGCGGACGGCGGCCCAGATCAGCAGCGGGAAGACGAGGAAGAGCAGCGACAGCGAGCTGCGGGTGACCAGCAGGGTGACCGCGACGGCCGTGACCCCCAGAGCCGCCGCCTCGGCCGTGCGGTAGGGGTCGCGGGGCATCCGCAGCCGGGGCAGGACCAGCAGCAGCGGGGTCACCACGAGCACGCCCATCGTGTCTCCGGCCCACCAGGACGACCACACCGGCCAGAAGTCGCCCCACGGCAGGCTGCCGGTCAGCGCCAGCACCCCGGCCCCGATGGTGGCGCTGATCAGCATCGGCAGCAGGGCGCCGAGGAACACCAGCGCCAGCCCGTCGCGCAGCCGGTCCAGCTCGGTACGGAACCCGGCCCGGCGCAGCAGCGCGTACGCGCACAGCGGGGCGAGGGTGTTCCCGGCGACGATGGCCAGGCCGGTCGGCTCGACCGGGCTGATCGTCTGTATGACGCAGAAGGTGCCGAGCGCGATCCCCGGCCAGATCCGGGGCCCCAGCCACAGCAGCGCGGCGACCGCGATCCCGGTGGGCAGCCACAGAGGCGTGACCTGGGCTCCCGCGAGGACCACGCGCTGGAGGAGACCGATCCGCCCGCCCACGTAGTAGGCGGCGGCCACGGCGAGGATCCGCACGAGCAGCAGCAGAAGGCCTCGGCGTAGCCATCGCTCGGTGTGCACCCAACGTATGAGACAACGCGCCGCGCCCCTCGGCGGCACCTGACACGCGCCGGACCGCTGCTAGGGCGCCTCGGGCGGCGCGTCGTGACGGAGAACGAGGACCGCGGCGTCGTCCGCGTGGCCGGTGGAGTCGGCCACCTTCATCACCTCGGCGGCCAGTTCCTCGGGATCCGCGCCCGCCCCCTCCCGGACCACCCGGACCACCTCCGCCAGCCCCGTCTCGATCGGGAACGAGGGCCCCTCGACCACCCCGTCGGTGACCAGTACGTACGCGCCCGCCTGGGTGAGCCGCCGCCGGGTGACCGGGTAGCCGGACCCGGGAAGCATGCCCAGCGGGAGCCCGCCGTCGTCCTCGGCTATGCCGAAGCTGCCGTCGACGGTGGCCCAGACCGCCGGGACATGGCCGGCGCGCGCACCGTCGAGCTCCCAGGTCTCGGGGTCGAAGCGGACGAAGCTACAGGTGGCGAAGAGGTCCCGGTCCACCGACAGGAGGAGGTCGTTCGCCCGGCTCAGCACCTCGCCCGGATCGTCCGCGGCCGCGGCGACCGCGCGCAGGGCTATCCGGATCTGCCCCATGAAGGCCGCCGCCTCCACGTCGTGGCCCTGGACGTCCCCGATGGAGAAGGCGAGCGCGCCGTCGGTGAGCAGGAAGCCGTCGTACCAGTCGCCGCCGATGTCCAGGCCGCGGCGGGCGGGCGAGTACCGGGCGGCGGTCCGCAGCCCGGGGGTGTCGGGCATCGAGGAGGGCAGCATCTCGCGTTGCAGGGCCTCGGCCAGCTGGACCCGGGCCTGCTGGAGCTCGGCTCCTTCACGGGCCTGGGCCGTGAGCCGTCCGAGCGTGGCCAGGAGGTCGTCGGCGCTCGCCTGCCGAGGGGGGCGACGCGGGGGCATGGACCTCTGCACCTCTCCGATGGACGACCGACCGGTAGCCCCATCGTATTTCCGCACCCCGATCCGCGCTCTGCGGCGACCGCAGCCGCAGCCGCACCGGCCAGCCCTTAGCGCGGCTGCCCGGGCGCCTGCGCCGCGAGGAATGCGCGCTGGTCGTCGAGGAGCCCGGGCGGGAAGAGCGCGCGCGGGGCGAACAGCGCCGTCAGGGGCAGCCGCCAGGAGGAGCGCTCGACCGGGGTGCGGACCAGGGAGTGGGTGGCTCCCGGGTAGCGGCGCACCGTGAGGGTGCCCGGGGCGAGCAGGTCCCGGTAGACGGCCTCGGTCTCGGCGCCGTCCACGTTCAGGTCGTCGGCCCCGGCGATCAGCAGCACCGGGACGTGCGGCATCGCCCTCAGGTCGGCGGTGGCGTCGGCCGTGTGGTTGCGGGTGATGAACGTCCAGCGCTCGGGGCCCAGTTCCGGATCGGCGTCCGGGCTCGCGCGGTACTCCTCGTACGTCGCCCCGCGCCGCAGCAGTGCCCGAGTGGAGTCCCGGCTGCGCAGGGCGGCCGCCGTGCGCTCGGGGCCCGCGGCGGCGGCGCGGAGCTCGGCGCGGAGGTTGTACTCCCCCTGGCGCTCCCAGCTCACGGCCGTGCCGACGGCGATCACGAAGCGGACGCGCGGCCCGGGCGGCTGGGCTGCGGGCGGCTGGGCTGCGGGCTGCGTGGCGGGCGGCTGGGATGCGGGCGGCTCGACGGCTCCGGAGGCCGCCACCACCTTCGGCAGGACCCAGCCCGCCTGGCTGGCCCCCCACAAGCCGATCCGGTCGGGGTCTATCTCCGGGCGGCGCCCGGCCCAGGCGAGGGCGTCGGTGGTCTCGCGGGCCCGGTCGTCCATGGTCTGGGCCAGCCAGTCGGCGGGCTTGTCGAGGGACAGCGAGGCGTAGCCGGCCCGGGCGAAGGCCTCCCAGTAGGGGCGGTAGAAGCCGTCGTGGGTGGCGTCGACCGGGCCGTCGCCGTGCACGAACACGACGAGCGGGAAGGGCCCGGGTCCGCGCGCGGGGGTGGCGAGCACCCCGGGCAGCTCGTGGCCGCCCGCGGAGACGGTGACGCGCTCTTCGCGCAGGTCGTAGCTGTTCTGCCAGAGGACGACACCGGTCAGCAGCAGGGCGGTGGCGAGGGTGGCGAGGAGGAGGTTGCGGACGGCCCGCAGGATGCGGGACCTGCCTGGTGTGCGCGTGCGGGACGTGCGCGTGCCTGCTGTGCGGGACATGCCGGACCCCCGTTGATCCACTTGGAGCGCCGAATCCTTCGAATCGCTCGAATAGAAAACGATCGTAGTCGCCATGAACGTATTACGCTTGCATCCATGACGACTACGCTGCTGCGCGGGCTGCCCGAGGGCGCCGGGGAACGGGTGGCCGAGCTGTACTGGGAGGCCTTCGGCGGGAAGCTGGGCGCCGCGCTCGGCCCCGCCGCGACCGGACGGCGGTTCATCGCCGCCCACCTGCACCCCGACCGGGCCCTGACCGCCGTGTCCGAGGACGGCCGGGTGCTGGGCGTGGCCGGGTACCAGCTGGCCGGGCGCGGCCTGGTCGGCGGCGACGCGGCAGCCGTCAGGGCGACGTACGGGCAGGTCAAGGGCCTGTACCGGGTCTTCCTGCTGGCGCTGCTGGAACGCACCCCGGCCCGCGGCGAGCTCGTCATGGACGGCATCGCCGTGGACCCGGCCGAGCGGGGCCAGGGCGTCGGCGGGCTCCTGCTGGACGGCATCGAGGCGGTCGCGGCGGAGCAGGGCTGCCGACGGATCCGGCTCGACGTGGTCGCGGAGAACCCGCGGGCGCGGGCGCTGTACGAGCGGCGCGGGTTCAGGGCGGTCAGGGTGCAGCGGACCCCGTGGCTGCGGGACGTGCTGGGTTTCGGGGCCGTCACCACGATGCACAAGGCGGTGGCGGCCCGATGATCCCCACGCGGCTGGTGGTGCACGCGCTGGTCCGTGAGGACGGCACGGTCGACGGGGGCGAGCTGTACGAGGTCGCGGGCGAGCTCGGGATGACCGACCAGCAGGTCCGGTTGTGCGTGAAGCGGCTGGTGGCGGAGGGCCGGTTCGAGGCCTCCGGACGGGGGCGGCGCGCGGTGCTGCGGCTGGTGGGGCCCGGGGGCGGGCTGCCGCTGGTCCCGGAGGTGGAGTACGTCCGGCACGCGTACCGCCAGGACCGCGGGCTGGAGCCGTGGGACGGGGTCTGGCACCTGTTCGCGTTCGCCGTGCCGGAGTCCGCGCGGGCGGCGCGGGACGCCCTGCGGGACGCCTTGACGGGGCTGGGCGCGGCGCCGGTGCAGGGCGGGCTGTATGTGACCCCGAACGCGATCGGCCCGTACGTACGGGCGCGGGCGGCCGAGCTGGGGGTCGAGGCGGGCCTGACCTGCCTCGGCAGCCGGGACCTGGAGGTCGGCGGAACCTCCGACCCGGTGGCGCTGGCCGGCCGGCTGTGGCCGCTGGACGCGATCGCCGCCCGCTACGAGGCGCTGCGCGAGCTGGCCGGGAGGGGGGATTCGGGGCTCGCCCACGCGGTGTCCCTCGCGGCGGCCTTCTCGGAGGCGATGCTGCCGGACCCGCTGCTGCCGCCGGAGCTTCTGCCCCGCCCCTGGCCCGGCGCCACGGCCCGCGCGGCCGCCGCGTCGGCCTGGGCGCGCCTGAGCACCGCCGCCCCCGCCGGGGGCCCGCGGCTGTTCCGGCTGTACGCGCAGGCCCTGACCTGAGGCTCCGGGCCTCCCGGGCCTCCGGCCGGCCCGAGGGGCGGCCGGAGCCGGTCCGGCGAGCCCGGTCGGGCCGGTCCGGGCCGGTTCAGTCCGGGCGGGTTCAGTCCGGGTACGCACCGGTTCGGGCGGGTATATCCCCCTAGACCGCGCGACGACGGCCCCACCCCGGGTCCACCCGTCGGAGGAGCGCAGAGTGATGGACCGTACAGACCTGACAGACGTCGCGACCCACGAGGCCAGGACGCTGTCCGTGGCGCTGTTCCACAGGCTGGCCACCCTGGAGGAGGGCAGCGCGGAGTACTCCTACGTCCGCAACACCCTCGTGGAGCTCAACCTCAGCCTCGTCCGCTACGCCGCCCGCCGGTTCCGCAACCGGAGCGAGCCGATGGAGGACATCGTCCAGGTCGGCACGATCGGACTGATCAAGGCCATCAACCGGTTCGACCCGGACCGCGGGGTCGAGTTCACCTCGTTCGCGATGCCCACCATCACCGGAGAGATCAAGCGCTTCTTCCGCGACACGAGCTGGGCCGTCAAGGTCCCCCGCCGGCTCCAGGAGCTGCGCATCGACACCGCCAAGGCCCACGACGCCCTGGAGCAGGGCCTCGGCCGCGAGCCCACCGACGCCGAGCTCTCCGCGCACCTGCACGTCACGCCGGAGGAGCTGGCGGAGGGGCGGAAGGCCGCGTGCGCCTACTCGGCGCGTTCGCTCGACGCCCCGCCCCAGCCGCAGGAGGAGGGCGAGCGGGACGCGTACACCGCGCGGCCCTCGCTCGGCGCGGAGGAGCCCGCGTACGAGCTGATCGAGTACCTGGAGTGCCTCAAGCCGATGCTGGCCGGGCTGCCCGAGCGCGAGCGGACCCTGCTGGAGCTGCGCTTCGGGCAGGAGCTGACCCAGTCCGAGATCGGGGAGCGGCTGGGGCTGTCCCAGATGCACGTGTCCCGGCTGCTGAACCGGACCCTGACCCGGCTGCGCGACGGGATCCTCACCGAAGCGGAGCCTGCCCGGGCCCCGGGCCCGCAGGCCCCCGACCCCGGCCCGGTACCTCCAGCCACACCGTCTTGCCGGCTCCCGAGTCGTCCGACGGCTGCGAACCCCAGCTCCGCGCGAGGCGTTCCAGTACGACGAGGCCGTGCCCTCCCGGCCGGCCGCGGTCGCCCGTCGCGCGGGGGCGCGGATGTTCCGAGCTGTAGTCGCTGACCTCGACGCGCAGCCGTTCGGGGGTGTGCCGCAGGACGAGTTCGCGGGGGCCGCCCGCGTGCAGGCAGGCGTTGGTGACCACCTCGGAGACCAGCAGGAGCACGTCGTCCAGGGCCTCCTGGTCGCCGTCCTGCTCGCGCGGCCACTGCCAGTCGGCCAGCGCCTGCCGGGTGAAGTCGCGGCACCGCGTGACGACCCCGGTCGTGGCGCCGCCCAGCACCAGCCTCCGAGTCTGCTCGGCCACAGGGCCTCCCGTCTCCGCACCGCCCCTGCGCGGCGCACCTACCCCGGCCCGAGTGTGCCAATCCCGGGAGGCCTTCGCATTACTTCTCCCGGCCACACCCGCACGTCGGTGTGAGCGGAATACCCGGCCCCATACCCACCCCCACACCCACCTCAGATTCTTCCGCATCGCGGAAACTTGATTCCGCGATGCGATAGACTATGCTCCCGCTCACCGGCTTCGGAAAGACGTCCAGGAGGAATGCAATGCCCGAGCACCGCGTCGCCCTGATCACGGGATCGTCCTCCGGAATCGGCGCCGCCATTGCCCGCAGACTCGCCTCCGAGGGAATTCGGGTCGTGGTGAACTCCGCCCGCAGCGAGGCCGCCGGAAAGGCCCTCGCGGACGAGCTCCAGGACGCCGTCTACGTACAGGGCGACGTCTCCGACCCGGACGACGCGCGGCGCATCGTGCAGGGCGCGATCGACGCGTTCGGCCGCCTCGACATCCTGGTCAACAACGCCGGCGTGACCCGCTTCATCCCGTTGGACGACCTGGAGGCCGCGGACCCGCGGGCCTGGCGGGAGATCTTCGACGTCAACGTCGTCGGAACCTGGCAGATGGTCACCGCCGCCACCCCCCACCTGCGGGAATCCGGGGCGGGCGCCATCGTCAACATCTCCTCGGTCTCGGCCTCCCGGGCCCTGGGGAGCTCCGTGCCCTACGCCGTGAGCAAGGCCGCGGTCAACCACATGACCCGGCTGCTCGCCTCCCAGCTGGGCCCCTCCGTGCGGGTGAACGCGATCGCGCCGGGCCTGATCGACACGCCCTGGTACGAGGACGCGGAGCAGGTCTGGGAGAGCTCGCGCGACTGGATCTCGCAGTACACGCCGCTGCGCCGGGCGGGAACTCCCGAGGACGTCGCGCAGGCCGCGCTGTATCTCGTGAACGCCGCTTATACAACCGGGGACGTACTCACCGTGGACGGCGGACGCCACATCGTCTGACCGGGCCCTGACGCCCTGATTCCGGCATTCCGGTACCGATTCCGGCATCCCATTTCGGGACCCCTCCGCACCGCGAAGGGGGTCCCGTCATGAAATTCCCGGGCGGAAACGCGGAATCGGGGACCGCGTCCGAGAGCGCACAATGCCCCGGCCGCGCGGCGTGTTTCCCACCCCCGTGAGGAAACCCCCCGAACTCGGCCCGCCGGGCAGACCCGCCCGGGCAACCCGCCCGGGCAACCCGCCGGGCGACGCTAGACCCGCACTCGAGCCCCCGTCGAGACGGGGTCCACCGATCCGTCAAGTCGCCCCGGACGCGCCGCACCGGAGGCACCCCCGGGTCCACATCCTGGACAACTACCCTCGGCTCATGAACGCAGAAGCCGACGCCCTCACCGCCCTCGCCGCCGTGAAAGACGCTGACCGGAAGCACGTCTTCCACTCCTGGTCGGCGCAAGAGCTCATCGACCCGCTCGCCGTCGCGGGTGCCGAGGGTTCGTACTTCTGGGACTACCAGGGCAATCGCTACCTCGACTTCTCCAGCGCGCTCGTCTACACCAACATCGGCTACCAGCACCCGAAGGTCGCCGCCGCCATCGCCGAGCAGGCCGCCAAGCTCTGCACCGTCGCCCCCGGCTTCGCCGTCGACGTCCGGTCCGAGGCGGCCCGGCTGATCGCCGAGCGGACCCCCGGGGACCTCGACAAGATCTTCTTCACCAACGCGGGCGCCGAGGCCGTGGAGAACGCCGTACGGATGGCCCGGCTGCACACCGGCCGGCCCAAGGTGCTCTCGGCGTACCGCTCCTACCACGGGGCCACCTCCACCGCGATCAACCTCACCGGTGACGCCCGCCGCTTCGGCAACGACTCCGCGACCGCCGGCGTCGTGCACTTCTGGGGGCCGTTCCTCTACCGCTCCCCGTTCCACGCGACCACCGAGGCCGAGGAGAGCGCCCGCGCCCTGCGCCACCTCGAGGACACCATCGTCTTCGAGGGCCCGCAATCCATCGCCGCGATCATCCTGGAGACCGTCGGCGGCGCCCCGGGCGTGCTCGTGCCCCCGGCCGGCTACCTGGCCGGCGTGCGCGAGCTCTGCGACCGCTATGGCATCGTCTTCATCCTGGACGAGATCATGGTCGGCTTCGGCCGCACCGGTAAGTGGTTCGCCGCCGAGCACTGGGACGTCACCCCCGACCTCCTCTGCTTCGCCAAGGGCGTGACCAGCGGATACGTCCCGCTCGGCGGTGTGGCCATCTCGGCCGCCATCGCGGAGACCTTCGCCCGTCGGCCCTACCCGGGCGGTCTGACGTACTCCGGGCACGTGCTCGCCTGCGCCGCCGCCGTCGCGACGATCAACACGATGGCGCAGGAGGGCACCGTCGAGCAGTCCGCCCGCACCGGCGCCGAACTGCTGGGCCCGGGCCTGCGCGCCCTCGCCGAGCGGCACCCCTCGGTCGGGGAGGTCCGGGGTCTGGGCACCTTCTGGGCGCTGGAACTCGTACGGGACGCGGCGACGGGCGAGCCACTGGTTCCGTACAACGCCTCCGGTGCCGAGAACGCGCCCATGGCCGAGTTCGGGGCGGCCTGCAAGAAGGGCGGGCTGTGGCCGCTGATCGCCGGGAACCGCATCCACATCGCCCCGGCCTGCAACATCTCACCCGAGGACGTGGCCAAGGGCCTCGCGATCCTCGACGAGGCGCTCACCGTCGCCGATGCGCACATGCCCTGACCTGCGAGTTTGTGTGGTCACCCAATCCGTGGGTGCTGGTGTTCGGATGATCCGCACGGTGGTTAACCCGCCGTACACATGCTGCAATCCGTGCAGGAACCGCAGCAAGCGACACATGCGGCCCAAGCACCTACGGACCGGGATGCACGTCAGTCCCGGGGCGGCCCCGCGGGGCCGAACGGCGGGGAGCGGCACGTCCTGGGATTCGGGCGGGCGCTGGACGCCGGGCGTACGGGATCCAGACGACCGGACTCCGTGTTCCCGAGACCCGAAGGAAGACAGCATGAGCAAGCACGTCCTGGCCCAGAACCAGTACGGCAAGGCCGAGAACCGCATCGTCAAGGTCACCCGCAAGGGCGGCGACGGCTCTTGGCACGAGATCCGCGACCTCAACGTCTCCGTAGCGCTGCGCGGCGAGTTCCGCGACGTCCACCTGACGGGCGACAACGCCAACTGCCTGCCGACCGACACCACCAAGAACACGGTGTACGCCTTCGGCAAGGAGCACGGCATCGCCTCCCCCGAGGCCTTCGGCATCCTCCTCGCCAAGCACTTCGTCTCCTCCCAGGCGCCGATCCGCGAGGCGCAGATCCGCATCGAGGAGTACGTCTGGGACCGGATCCCCGTCCCGACGCGCAAGGAGCAGCACTCCTTCGTCCGCAAGGGCCAGGAGGTGCGCACCGCGCAGATCACCTACAGCGAGACGACCGGGCTCCAGGTCATCTCGGGTCTGAAGGACCTGACGGTGATGAACTCGACGAACTCCGAGTTCCACGGCTACATCAAGGACAAGTACACGACGCTCCAGGAGGCGTACGACCGCATCCTGGCGACCAAGGTCACCTCGCGCTGGGCGCACTCGGCGCTGGCCGCCGACGACCCCGCGTACGACTGGGACCAGTCGTACAAGAAGGTCCGCAAGCACATGCTGGAAGCCTTCGCGGAGACCTACTCGTACTCGCTGCAGCAGACCCTGAACCAGATGGCCGAGCGGGTGCTGGACCACTGCCCCCGGGTCAACGAGGTGCGGCTGAACCTCCCCAACAAGCACCACTTCCTCGTCGACCTGGAGCCCTTCGGCCTCAAGAACGACAACGAGGTCTACTTCGCGGCGGACCGCATGTACGGCCTCATCGAGGGCACCGTCCACCGTGACGGCGTGCAGCCGGTGATCGCGACGTCCGACTGGATCGTCGCGTAACACCGAGCACCCGGCTGATCAGTTCGGCCCGGACCGCGTCGCGGGGTCCGGGCCGTCCGCCTTTTCCAGGGGCGTTCCGACCAGGAGGTTCCAGCGGCCCGCGCGCCCGCTGAGGCAGGTCATGGTGTCCGGGCGGACGTCGAGCCGCCAGAAGGCCGCGGCCGGCAGCTCCAGGGCCCACACCACCGCCGCCCGTACGACGGCCTGCGCGACCACGGCGTGGTGCTCGCCGGGGGCGAGGCCGGCCAGGTGCGCGCCGGTGCGGGCGATCAGCGCCGTCAGGGACTCCCCGCCACCCGGAGGGGCGTACGCCGGATCGGTGAGCCAGCTGCGGATCCCCTCCGGGTCCGCGGCGGCGACCTCGTCGAGGGTCCGACCCGCCCAGTCCCCCGTCGCGGGACCGGCCAGGCCCGGGTGGCCGGGGCACGCCTCCCCGGGCCCGAAACGGCCCTGGCGGGCAGCGGCATCGAGCGGGGGCGTGGTCAGACGCAGCCGGACGGGAGGCTGCGGGGCAGGTCGGGAGGGGGTCATAAAGGGAGCGTAAAGCGTGCGCCCAGGGCGTGAGACGGCGCACACACGCCGTGGTGTTCAAGCCAGCGGCGCGGTACGGTCTCGGACGACATGACGAAGGCATGACGGAAGTACCGGTGGGAATCCGGCACGGTCGCGCCACTGTGAATCCTTCCCCCGCACCATGGGAAGGGAAGTCAGACCCGCCACCTTCGTCGAGAGCACCACTGACCGGGACGCGTGTTCCCTCTGGAGGTTCTGCCATGGCCCACTCCGCCGTGCCCGCTTCGGCTCCCGTAGCCGTCTCCCCCATCTCGCTGAAGGAACTGGCCCCCTGGGCGCTGTTCGTCGGCGTCCTGATGCTCGTCCTGCTCTACCTCGTCGGCGCCGAGCAGGGCGCCACCGCCGTCTTCCAGGGCGACGGCATCCACGAGTGGATGCACGACGGACGCCACCTGCTCGGTTTCCCCTGCCACTGATCCTCTCCGCACCAGCAAGGGAACCCGCAGCATGAACACCATCTCCCCACGCGTCCTGCTGATCAGAGGCATGCTCGCCGGCCTGCTGGCCGGCGTGGCCGCCTTCCTCGTCGCCTACCTCCTCGGCGAGTCCAAGGTCGACGCCGCCATCGCCATCGAGGAGGCCGGCGCGCCGGCGCACGACCACGAGGAGGGCCCGGTCAGCCGGACCCTCCAGGCCACGGCCGGCCTCGGCACCGGCACGCTGCTCTACGGCATCGCGCTCGGCGGCATCGCCGCGCTCGTGTTCTGCTACGCCCTGGGCCGCCTCGGCCGCTTCGGGCCCCGGGCCACGGCCGCGCTGGTCTCCGGCGGGCTGTTCGTCACCGTGAACCTGGTGCCGTTCCTGAAGTACCCCGCCAACCCCCCGGCCGTGGGCGACCCCGACACGGTCGTCCGGCGGACCACCTTGTTCATCCTGATGATCGTCCTGAGCCTGCTGCTCGCGGCGGGCGCCCTGATCCTGGGCCGCCGGCTGGCGCCGGCCCTGGGCAACTGGAACGCCTCGGCCGTCGCCGGACTGGCCTTCGTCGTCACGGTCGGGATCGCGTACGCGCTCCTGCCCGCCATCAACGAGGTCCCGGCCGACTTCCCGGCCGCGCTGGTCTGGCAGTTCCGCCTGGCGACCCTGGGCATCCAGATCGCCCTGTGGACGACTTTCGGCCTGGCCTTCGGATATCTAGCCGAACGCGCCCTTGTCCCGGGCGCCCCCGCCAAGGAGGCTGTGCAGCCGACGAGCTGACGATGAGGGGGCCGGTCGTACATGCCGACGGCGATCTGGAAGTGGCGGGGCTGGACGGGCGCGGCCCCGTTCTGGCTGAACTCCTTCCTGCTGCTCCTGGCCCCCTTCACCGCCGTCACCCTGCTGGCCCAGATCGGCGTCATCACGGCCCTGGCCGCGCTCGGCGGCCTGGCCCGGCACCTCTGGTACGGCGATTACGGCCACCCCGTCATCCACCTCTCCGCGGCCCTCATGGGCGCGGCGGCCGCCGCCCTCGTGGTGGCCTGACCCCCCCGCCCCCGCCGGCCCGGCTCCGGCCGCTGCGGAGGGGGGCGCCCGCCGCCGGATCCCGTGATGATCTTCGACCGGCGAGAATGAGGGTTCGAACGAGTGCGGGGGCTGGTGTGGCGGCAGGTCGGGACATACCCGAGGAGTACCTGGACGGGTACGTCCGGATACTCGGGAGCGTGGCGGAGACCGGCCGGCGCCCCGGACGCGACGAGCTCGACGCCCGGCGCGGGCTCGGGGAAAGAGCCGCCGAGGCCGGGTACGGGCTGCGCACCCTGATCGGCGCCCATCTCGCCGCGACGCGCACGGCGCTCGGCGGACGGGTCACCCCGGACCACGTGATGGCGGCCGTGGAACAGGCCGTGGACGCCTTCGCGGAGGGGTACGAGCGGGCGCAGCGGCTCGCGGTCCGGCAGGAAGAGGCGGCCCGCCGGGAGTTCATCGACGACCTGCTGCTGGGGCGCAGCGACCCGGCCCGGCTGAGCGAGCGCGCGGCCCGCTTCGGCCTGGACCTGGCGCACGAGCACGCGGTGGCGGTGGCACGCGGCCCCGAGTCGTACGAGGACACGGGCTCGGTGATCCGGCAGGTGGAGCCGGCCATGGCGGGCCGGTTCGGGAACCGGGCCTTCCTGCTCGCCACCAAGGACGGCCGGCTGATCTGCGTGGCCCCGGGCGACCAGGACGACGTACTGGTCCACTTCGCGCAGCAGGCGCACGCGGCCGGGGCCGAGCGGGGCCTGGTCGCGGTCGGGCGGGCGCATCCGGGCGCGGGCGGGGCGGCGACCTCGTACGAGGAGGCGCTGGGCGCACTGCACATCGCGGACCGGCTCGGGCTCACGGGACCGCTGCTGCGCGCCTGCGACCTGCTGGTCTTCCCCGTGCTGGCGCGGGACCGGGCGGCGATGGCGGACCTGGTGCTGACGGTGCTGGGGCCGCTGCGGGCCGGCCGGGGCGGGGCGCGGCCGCTGCTGGACACCCTGACCGCGTACTTCGACGCGGGGTGCGTGTCGGCGGAGGCGGCCCGGCGGCTGAACCTGAGCGTGCGGGCGCTGACGTACCGGCTGGAGCGGATCCACCGGCTGACGGGGACCGATCCGGGGGATCCCGTGCAGCGCTACACGCTGCAGACGGCCGTGATCGGGGCGCGGCTGCTGGACTGGCCGGCCCGGCCGCTCTGACCGGTTCTCACCCGTTCGGCCGCACACCCCCGCATTTCCCGAAGCACGACCGGCGCACCCGCCGCCAGCTGGGACGACGCACCCGCGCCGGTAGGACACACCGGTGACACACCGTCAGTATCGGGAGCCTGCCGATGTGCGAACGGGCCGGGAGCGGTCCACTGCTCACAGGATCCGGCCGCGCGCGCCGGACCAGGAGGGAAGTGCCATGCCCCGCGCCCAGTGGATCGTCGGAGCGCTGACGGTCACTCTGCTCTGCACCGGCGTAGGCGTGTTGAGGAGCACCGAGGGCGCTCCGGCCGCGGCCGCCGGCAGTGTCACCGACTCGCTGCCTTCGCGGGCGATGGGACTGTCCGGTCACCGACGGCTCGTGCGGGAGCTGGAGCACGCCGGTGCGCACACCGGTACGCAGGGGGTCCGCGGCGCCCGCGGCCCCGCGGCGATCACACCGATGCGGGCCGCGCGGCCGGTGCGGCTGCTGATCCCGGACCTGGGGGTGGACGTCCCGCTGGCCACCGGTGCGCAGGACGGCGACGGCGTCGGCTGGGACCCCGACGGCCCGGCCCCGGGCGCGGCCGGCACCGCCGTCGTCACCGGGAACGGGCTGCGCCTCGCCGGGCTGCGCCGGGGACTCACCATCGAGATCGCCCGCGCGGACCACCGTACGGCCGTGTTCACCGTGGACCGGGTCTCGCCTTCCCGCGTTCCCGGATCCTCGGAGCGCGCGGACGGCCGGGTGGGCGGCCGGGCGGACGGCCGGGCCGTGGAGCGGCCCGGGCGGCGCTCCCAGCTGCGCCTGGTCAGCGGCGAGACCGTCGCCCTGGCCCGGCTGACCGGACGCCACCGGGGCCGCTGAGCGGCCGGACAGCCTCCCGGGGACGGCCGTCTGTCAGCCGACGGGGGTGTTTCCGTCCCCCGGTCGGGGGCTTCTGGGTGCCCGGTGGGGAGTGACCCGGCGTGTCGGGGCACACAGCTGGGCATGAGCGGTGCGCGGTACGCACGGACGGCGCTGGCCAGGGCCCTGACCATGGCCTGCGTCGTGCTGCTGTGCGTGTTCGGCGCCGGTCCGGCGGCCGCGGTGGCCGCCGAGAGCAGCCCCGCCGCGAGCGCCCCCGCCTCCCCCGCGGAGCCCTCCGAGGGCCAGTCCGATCCCGCCTCGGATCCCGAGGCGCGGGCGGCCGTACGGGCGGTCGTGCGCGGGGTGACGGACGTACGGCGGCTGCCTCCGCCGCCGGTGTTTCACGTGAAACACGCCAAGCGGGCTTCCCGCGCGACCTCGAACGGGACGGCCGAACCGGCCCTGTCCCGGCGGACGGTACGGAGTGTGGTCCTGCGCTGCTGAGCGGGCCGGTCAGCAGCACGCACCCCCACACACCCTCGAAACACCGAGCCACCGTGAGGTTCCGCCATGCCCATCGACCCGTACACCGCCCTGAACGCCATGCTCCGCGCCGAGGCCTCCCGCTTCACCCCGCCGGCCCGGCGGCCGGACCAGCCCGAGCCGGAGCCCGCCGCACGCGCGGAGACGGCGGCCGCCCGCCAGGCCGAGGCCGCCGGGGACGAATAACCCCCGGGGCCGGGGCGGGTCCTCCGGGACCCGGGACTCCGGCGATGGATCCGGGCCGGGTTCACCGGGGACGGGTCCGCCTCCGCCCAGTGCCGGCTTCGGCCGGGTCACTGGGCGGAGGCACGCATCAGAGCGGCAGCACCGGCGGGCCTCTCAGGGCTCCCGCGTGTGGTAGCGGTAGAACGCGGACACGCCGACCACGACTCCTACCGCGAGGCCGATGCCGCTGGAGCGGAGCACGCTCTCGTCGGTGAGGCTGTACAGATAGCCCAGGGCCACGCCCGCGAAGGCGCCGTACGCGGCCGCGCGCGGTTCCTGCGCCAGCCGGGGGCCGACCCGGGCGAGGGCGAACATGCAGGCGGCGACGATCACGCCGCACAGGATCCCGTAGAAGACGTTGCCCGCGTCGACCGGGCCCATCTGGCGCTTGATGAAGGCCGCCCAGACCCCGTAGACGAGACCGAGCAGCAACGGGCCGGCCAGCGCGCTCCTGCTGACGTGGTGCGAGTCCGCCGTCCTCATGTGCTGGTGCCGCCGACGGGCGGTAGGTGCCGCATGTGCCATGACGGGGCTCCTCTCTCCATCAACCAGGGCACACCCGCCGCCCCCGACCGGCAAGTGGATCAAGCCCGTCGACCGCTCACCCGTCCGGCGGCCCGGCGGGCCACCCACTCGCAGCAATACCGCTCGCGGGCCGCACCCCCACGGCATTCCCTGGTGACGTGCGCACCTTCCTGTCGGCGGTACTGATCGCGCTCGTGGCCCTGCTGGTGCCCGCGAGCGCCGTCGCGTACTGGGCCGACCGGGAGCTGGGCAACGCCGACCGCTACACCGCCGCCATGGCGCCCCTCGCCGGGAACCCCGCGGTACAGGGCGTGGTCGTCACACAGGCCACCCGCGCGCTCGCCGGGCAGATCGACGCGGGCCCCTTCCAGGGCGGGGTGGACGCGCTGCTCGGCGAGGCCCTGCGGTCCTTCGCCGGGACCCCGGCGTACCGGACCGCCTGGGACACCGCCAACCGCGCCGCGCACGCCGCCTTCTTCCAGGCGCTCACCACCGGCCAGGGGGACGCCGTCACCATCGATCTGGCGCCCGTGATCGAGCGGGTCAAGGGGGAGCTCGTCGAGAACGGGGTGCCCTTCGCCGACCGCATCCCGGAGACCCGCCTGTCCGTGAAGGTCATGGAGTACGACGATCTCGGCGCGCTCCGGAGGGGATTTCGCATGCTGCAGATCGCCGGCGTATGGCTTCCCTTCCTGACCCTGGTGCTGGCCGCGGCGGCCATCGCCGTCGCCGTGCGGCGACGGCGGGCGGTGGTGGCCACCGGGCTCGGGCTGGCACTCGGGGCCGTACTGCTGGGGATCGCGGTGGACGTGTGCCGCCGCCTCACCCTCGACGACCTGCCCGCCGACATCGACCGGCCCGCCGCCGGCGCGGTGTACGACGCGCTGACCGCATACCTGCGGACCACTGCCTGGGTGGTGCTGGGCGTCGGGCTCGCGGCCGCCGGAGCCGCCTGGCTCGTCGGCCGACTGCGCCGCACCCCATAAGCTCGGAAGGCACCCATCCGGTGCAGAATTCCACAGAAGCGCATAGACCTCCCCAGAAGAACCGATTCGCGAGCGGCGGCACGGAAGCGGGAATGACCAGCGAACGACGCACCGAGCACATATCGTCCGGGCAGCCCCGGCCCCGGCCGGTCCCCCTGGCGCCGCCCGCCTGGCTGCTGAAGGGGCTGCGGCCCAGCAGCGCCCCCGTGCCCTGGGCCGCCGTCGCGCGCGCCGGCGTCGCGCTGGCCGCCCCGCTCGCCGTCGGCTTCGCCCTCGACGAGCCGGAGTTCGGGGCCCTCGTCTCCATGGGCGCCCTGTCGGGGGTGATCGGCGACACCGCCGACGCGTACCGGATGCGGGTCCTGAACATCGCCGTGCCTCAGCTGTTCGGCGCGGTCGGGGTGGCCGTCGGGGCCCTCGTCTTCGGCCACGGCTGGCTGGCCGTCGCCGTCCTCACGGTCGTCGCCCTCGTCTCCGGGATGATCTCCTCGATCGGCACGGTCGCCTCGGTGTCCGGCCTGCTGCTCCTCCTCAACGCGGTGGTCGGCGCCGGCCTGCCCATGCCCCAGCCCTGGTGGACGGCTCCGCTGCTGCTCGGCGCCGGCGGGCTGTTCGTGCTGGCGCTGAGCCTGCTGGGCTGGCCGCTGCGCGGCCGGCAGCCCGAGCGGGCCGCGGTCGCGGCCACGTACCGGGCCCTGGCCGACACCCTGGAGGCCGCGGGCGGTCCGGCGTACGAGGAGCGGCGCCAGCAGGTCACCCAGGCCCTGAACCAGGCGTACGACCTCGTACTGGGCCGGCGGGCCCGGGTGCACGGGCGCAGCCCCTCGCTGGTGCGGATGCTGGCCCAGCTGAACGTGGTGATCCCGCTGGTCGAGGCGGCGCCCGCCGCGCACCTGCGGGGCCGGCCGCTGCCGCCCGAGATCCCGGCGGCGGTGCGGGAGCTGGCGGCGTCCGTGGAAACGGGCCGCACCGGGGCCCGCGTACTGGAACTGCCCGCGCCGCACGGGCAGTCCGAGCGGGCCATGGACGCGGCCCTGCGGCACGCGGCGGCCATCGTCCACCTGGCCGAACCGGAGATGCACAACGTCGACGACCGGCTCGGCCGGCCCGCCGCGCTGCGGGTCCGGGCCCGGCGGGCGGTGCGCGACATGATGTTCTCGGGGGCCTCCTGGCGGTACGGGCTGCGGCTCGCGGTGTGCGTCGGGCTGGCGCAGGTGCTGGTCTCGGTGGTGCCGATCGAGCGCTCGTACTGGGTCGCGCTGACCGTCACCTTCGTCCTCAAGCCGGACTTCGGCTCGGTGTTCTCCCGGGCCGTGCTGCGCGCGCTGGGTACGGCGGGCGGGCTGGTCCTCGCGGCGGCCGTGCTCGCCGAGGTGCCGCGCGGCTGGTGGGACGTCCCCGTGATGGTGGTGCTGGCGGCGCTGATCCCGGCGTTCTCCGCCAAGGGGTACGCCTTCCAGACCGCCGCCATCACCCCGGTGATCCTGCTGCTGTCGGACCTGCTCAACCACCAGGGCTTCGACCTGATCCGGCCCCGGCTGCTGGACAGCCTGATCGGCTGCGCCATCACCCTGGTCGCGGGGTACCTGCTGTGGCCCGAGAGCTGGCACACCCGGATCGGGGACCGGCTCGCGGACACCGTGGACGACGCGGCCCGGTACGTGGACCGGGCGTTCGGCGGCGGGCATCCGGACACGGAGGCCGGGCAGCGGGCGGCGCGGACCGCGCGGCTCCAGGCGCGGCGGCGGATCTACCGTGACCTGTCGGGCGTTCGCAGCGAGTTCCAGCGGGCGCTGACCGAACCGCCGCCGACCGGGGCGCGGGCCGCGGCGTGGTGGCCGCTGGTGGTGGCCGTGGAGCGGATCGTCGACGCGACGACCGCCGCCCGGGTCCGGGTCAACCACGGGGCGGACGCCCCCGGCCCGGAGGAGGTCGCGGCCGTCATCGAGGAGCTGCTCGGGCTGGCGCAAGGCGTGCGCAGGAGCCGGACCCCGGAGCCGGTCCCGGTCCGCCCCGCCCCGGCCGGCACGGAGGACTCCGTACTCGCTCCGGTGCACCAGGAAATCGCCGCGGCCAGGGCGATCGCCTCCCCCGGCGGCTGACCGACGGGTGACCGGCGGCTGACCGGCTGACTGGCGGGGCTGACCGGCGGGCCGGCGGGCGGCGGGCGGCGGGCGGCGGCTGATCCGGCATCCGGAGTCGCCCACGGGGGGGCGCACCGGCCCCCCGAACGGTCCGAGCCCCCGGGCAGCCCCCGGGACCCGCGCCTTCCCCCGAACGGGTCCGTGCCCGGGCTGTCCCGGCCGGGGCGGGAGAGCATCGGTACATGCGGCACCCCGCGCCCCGCGCCCTGGCCTTGCCGGTCCTCGCCGCCCTGCTCGCGGCGGCGGCAGGCTGCGCCGATGTGGACGGCCTGCAGAGCGACGGCGACCTGGGCACGGTGCACGCCCCGCAGACCCTGTGGAAGGACATCCACCCCGCGCCGCCCGGCCCCGGCGAGAAGCCCGGGACGGCCGCGGTGGTTCCGGGCCTGCCCAAGGTGGCGGACCGGAACATGCGGGGCGTGAACGCGCTGGAGGTCGTACGGGCCGACATCACCTCCGCCACCCGGCAGGACGGAGGCACCGGACGGCTCGTCGACCCCCGGGCGGTACAGCGGCTCGCGCTCTGCACACAGGCTGTGGACGGCGGCCCCGACTGCCCCGTGCGGCCGGCCGTCCTGCACGACGTGACGGGCAACGGACGGGAGGAGCTGATCACCGCCCTCGACCTCGACGGCCGACTCAGCGAACTGCGCGTCTACACCGTCCGGGACGACGGGTCGATCGCCCGGATCCTGTCCCGGCGCGGGGTACTGGAGGGCGTCGAGGTCGCCGCCGAACACCTCGCGGTGCGCGAACCGACCTCGAACCCGAAGTACATCTCCATCTCCGACTACGTATGGGACCCGGCAGCCGGAATCCTGAACCTGGCCCAGCTCACCCTCGACGAGTGCACCAGCACCCGCGGCGGCGCCTCGCCCTGCTCCCCGAGCCGGACCTGAGGGGCCGGGCGGATGCGGGTCACGAGCAGTCTGCGCTGGAAGATCGCCCTGACCACCACCGCGGTGTGCTGCGCGGTCGCGGCGGCCCTGGGGATCCTGGTGCACAACGTGGTGGCCCGGCAGGTCGTCGGCGAGGTGCGCAAGGACGCGAACCGGGACCTGGAACACGCCATGAGCCACTACCAGTACGGAACCACGCACGGCGATGTGAACGTCGCACTGGACCCGCCCGATCTCCCCCGGCCGCTCGCCCGGCTCGTCGCACACGGGGAGACCGGCAGCATGGTCGGCGAGCACGACGGCGCGCCCGCCATGTGGGCCGCCGGACCCGCCGACAAGAAGGCCCTCGCCATCTGGCTCCCGTACGAGAACACCCGCAAGCGGCTGCGGGACCTGGACACCGCCATCCTCGCCTCCGCCGCGCTCGCGGCCGGGGTGGTGGCCCTCGCGGGCCTCTTCCTGGCCGACCGGATCAGTAGACGGCTGGCGAAGACCGCCGCCGTGGCCCGCCGGATCAGCGCCGGGGACCTCGACGCGCGGGTGGGTTTCCCGGCCGACCGGGACGGCCTGCGCGGGCTCCGCTACCGGGACGAGGTACGGGACGTCGCGCAGGCCCTGGACTCGATGGCCGGGTCGCTCCAGGAGCGGCTGGAGGCCGAGAAGAGGTTCACCGCCGATGTCGCGCACGAGCTGCGCACCCCGCTGACGGGCTCACTGGCCGCGGCCGCACTGCTGCCGGAGGGCCGCCCGAAGGAGATGATCAACGACAGGCTCAAGGCACTGCACCTGCTCACCGAGGACCTGCTGGAGATCTCCCGGCTCGATTCGGGAGTGGAGCGGGCCGACCTGGCACAGGTGGAGCTCGGCCGGGCGGTGCAACGGGCCGTAGCGAGAACCCGGCTGGCCGTCTCGGTCCGGGTGGTGCGGGACACCGTGGTGCTCACCGACCGGCGGCGGCTCGACCGGATCCTGGCGAACCTGCTGGTCAACGCCGACAAACACGGTCGGCCACCGATCGAGGTGACGGTGGAGGGCCCGGTCGTCGAGATCCGCGACCACGGAGCCGGCTATCCGCCCGAGCTGATCGAGCAGGGCCCGCAGCGCTTCCGCACCGGAGACCCGGGACGCGGCCGGGGCCACGGGCTGGGCCTGACGATCGCGGCGGGCCAGGCAGCCGTCCTGGAGATCGAACTGAGCTTCTCCAACGCACCCGACGGGGGAGCGGTGACCACGCTACGGCTGCCCGTCGGGCGTCTGGTGGCCGGGAGTTGAGCCGCGCGAGGCGATGTTTCACGTGAAACACGGACGGTGGGGCACGCTCGCGCATCCCCCACCGCCACGGCTCGGCCGGGGTCAGACGCCGATGTTCTTGCCGTCCTTGCGCCAGACGGACACGACCGCCGGGCGGACGATCTTGCCGGGGCCGTCGGGCCACACCGACTGCGGCTTCTCGACGGAGGCGCCGTCGATCTCGCCCGGGTGCTGGACGGAGACCAGGACGCGCTTGTCCTGGATCAGCGGACCGCAGGTCTCGGCGCCGCGCGGCACGGTGAGGAACTGCTTCAGCTCGCCGCGGCGGTCACCGGCCGTCGCGACACCGAACAGGCCGTCGTGGGAACCGAGCTGATTGCCGTCCGTGGAGATCCACAGGTTGCCGTGCGGGTCGAACGCCACGTTGTCCGGGCAGGAGATCGGGCTGACCTTGTCCTTCGGGAAGCCCGCGAAGTAGGTCGCCGGGTCCTTCGGGTCGCCGGCGACGAGGAAGAGCCGCCAGGCGAAGCCGTCGCCCGCCGGGTCGTCGAAGTTCTCGGCGAGCTCCAGGATCTGCCCGTGCTTGTTCAGGTTGCGCGGGTTGGCCTCGTCCGCACCCGCCTTGCCGGGCTTGCCGCGGTCGGTGTTGTTGGTCAGCGCGATGTAGACGCGGCCGGTGCGCGGGGAGGGCTCGACGTCCTCGGGGCGGTCCATCTTGGTGGCGCCGACCTTGTCACCGGCCTCGCGCGTGAAGACGTACACCTCCTCGGCGGTCATGCCCGGGACGTGCGAGACGGCGCCGGAGGCAGTGGCGGTGGCGAGCTTGATCCAGACGCCGGAGCCGTCGAACTCGCCGTCGTCCGGGAGCTTGCCGGTGCCGTCGAACCCGGCCGCCGGCGAGTCACCGGTCAGCTTGGCGACGTAGAGGGTGCCCTCGTCCAGCAGCGTGAGGTTGTGCTCCTTCGCCGCGCGCGAGTTCCCCTTCTTCATCTGCTTCGAGGAGACGAACTTGTAGAAGTAGTCGAAGCGCTCGTCGTCGCCCATGTAGACGACCGGACGGCCGTCCTCGGTCAGCCGGGGCTGCGCGGCCTCGTGCTTGAAGCGGCCGAGCGCGGTGCGCTTGCGCGGGGTGGAGTTCGGGTCGTACGGGTCGAGCTCCACGACCCAGCCGAAGCGGTGCGACTCGTTGGGCTCCTGCACCACGTCGAAGCGCTTGTCGAACCGCTCCCACTTGCGCTCGGAGGCTCCGGTGGTCATGCCGTAGCGCTTCAGGCGGGCGGCCGCGGCCGGGTCGGTGACCTGGCCGGCGTTGGCGAAGTACTGGTTGAAGTTCTCCTCGCCGTGGAGGGTGGTGCCCCACGGGGTGGTGCCGCCGGCGCAGTTGTTGAGGGTGCCGAGCACCTTGGTGCCGGTGGCGTCCACGGAGGTCTTCAGCAGGGCGCTGCCCGCGGCCGGGCCGGTCGCCTTGAACACGCTGGTCGCGGTCAGGCGGCGGTTGAGCTGGTGGCGGGTGACGGCCGTCAGCTTGCCGCTGCGGTGGTCCTCCTGGACGACGACCACGGACAGGCCGTGCGCGGCCCAGGCGACCTCGACCTGCTCGCGGGTCGGGTTCGCGGGGTCGTAGCCCTTGAACATGAGGATCTCGTCCGTGTACTCGTGGTTGGCCACGAGCAGCTGCTGGCGCTCGTAGTCGCCGCCGAGCGGGAGGAGGCTCAGGAAGTCGTTGTTGTAGCCGAACTGACCGGCCTGCGCGGCGGCGGTCTGCTTGTCGGCGTTGAAGCCCGGGGCACCCTTGAGGATCGGCTCGCCCCAGCGGATGACCACGTTCTGGTCGTGGCCCTCGGGGACGGTGACCTTGTCGTCGGTGTTCGGGGCGACGGCCTTGAAGCGCAGACCGCGGGCGGCCTCCCCGGCGGAACCGGATCCGGAGCCCTGGCCCTCGGTGGCCGGGGTGGCGTGGGCGGAGGAGCTGTTGCCGCCGAGGGTGACGGCGGTACCGGCCGCGGTGGCGACCGTGACGACGGCGGCGGAGCGGAGCATCGAGCGCCGGGAGTAGGCGCGGGCTATGACGTCGCCGACGTACTCGTTGTCGCTGGTGTTGGGCACCTCGTGGAAGCAGGCGTCTCCACAGCGGTAGCGGCAGGTGAGAGCGGAACGGCCGCTCCCATGCGGGTTGCCGATGAGCGGCAGGAGCTTGCGCACGAGGTGTCCTCCGAGGGTGCATTGCGCCGACAACGTGTCGGAACGAATCCAGCCGTGACGCTAGGCGGAGGTTGCGCCGATGCGGCGGCGCGGGGATGAACGCTCGATGAACCCGGCACGGCGGAGGGGGAGTTCCGGTCACGGTTGGATTGGGTGCGAGGGGTTGGCGCCACGAAAGGCGACCCTGCCGAAGTTCCAGCCAAGGGGCCGATAACCTTACGTGTCCACTCTGGGCAGGGATCTACCGCGCAGCACGGACAAATGACGCACGCACTCATGCGAAAGGCCTGGCCCATGGGTATTCGGAGCTTGTTGCGCAAGGTGTTCGGACGGTCTCCCGAACCGGTTCCGGAGACTTCGGACGCCCCATCGGCGGCTGTCCCGAGCCAGACGGAACGCACCCCCCTGGATACGGCGGCCGATCTGGTCGCCGCCTCCTTCGACAATCCGACGGTTCCGCCGCAGTCCGCTCCGCGGGACCGCGAGCCGGGCACCGTCCTGACGGCCCCGGCCGTCCCGGAGGCCCGCCGCCCGGCGCCTCCGGCGTCCACGGGCGATTCGCCCGACCACACCACCGAGCCGACGGCGCCGGTGGCCGCAGCGGCGCCCCCCGTGCCGAAGGCCCCGGCCCAGTCGGTCGCGCCCGAGGCGGAAGCGGAGCCGGAGCCCCAGGAGGAGCCGGCAGCCGCAGCGGAGGCGGAGCCGGAGCCGGCCCCCGCAGCCGCGGCCCCCGCCGAAGCCCTGGAGGCCCCCACCGAGGAGCCCGCCGCCCCGCAGGAGCAGCAGGACACCGAAGCCGAGGCCGAGCAGCCCGCCGCAGAGGCCACCGAGCCCGAGGCCCAGCCCGAGCCCGAGACCGCCCCCGAGGCGGCCGACGCCACGGAACCCCCCGTCGCCCGGTCCCAGGACGCCGAGCCCGAGCCGGAGCCCCAGGAGGAGCCGGCAGCCGCAGCCGCGGCCCCCGCCGAAGCCCTGGAGGCCCCCACCGAGGAGCCCGCCGCCCCGCAGGAGCAGCAGGACACCGAGGCCGAGGCCGAGCAGCCCGCCGACAAGGCCACCCAGCCCGAGGCCCAGCCCGAGCCCAAGACGGCCGAGGTCCAGGCGGAGCCGGAGGCCGAGGCCCCGGCAGAGCCGCAGGCCGAGGCCCCGGCGGAGCCCGAAGCCGAGGTCCAGGCGGAGCCGGAGGCCCAGGCCCCGGCAGAGCCGCAGGCCGAGGTCCCGGCAGAGCCCGAAGCCCAGGTCCCGGCGGAGCCCGAGACGGCACCGGAAGAGGCCCCGGCCGAGCCCGTCGCCGCCGAGGCCGACGAGACGGCCGCCCCCGACGCGCCGGAAGAGGCCGAGGACAGCACGCCGGCGGGAGCCGAAGGGCCCGCCGTCGCGCTCACCGCCGTGAAGCGGCGGGCCGCCGGGGTCGCCGGGGCGTACAAGGCCGCCGGGCAGGTGCTGCGCGGCAAGGGGAAGGCCGGAGCGCGGGCCAAGGTGTACCTCGTGCTGGACCGCTCCGGCTCGATGCGCGGGTTCTACAAGGACGGCAGCGCCCAGTACCTCGCCGACCACGCCCTCGCCCTGGCCGCGCACCTCGACGAGGCGGCGACCGTGCACACGGTGTTCTTCTCCACGGAGGTGGACGGCACCGCCGACCTCACCCTGGACGGCCACGACGACGCCTGGGTCGAGGCCCGTCACACCGAACTCGGCCGGATGGGCCGCACCAGCTACCACGTGGCCGTGGAAGCGGTGATCGAGCGGTACCAGAAGGACGGCGGCGAGGGCCCGGCCCTCGTCGTGTTCCAGACCGATGGCGCCCCCGACAACCGTCAGCCGGCCCGGCAGGCGATCGCCGACGCGGCCGCGCACGACATCCACTGGCAGTTCGTCGCCTTCGGTGACCACGACGCCAAAGCCTTCGACTTCCTGCGCAAGCTGGACGCCGAGAACGCCGGCTTCTTCCACGCCGGCCCCGCCCCCCGCGAGCTGGCCTCGGCGGCTCTGCTCAAGGGCATCCTCGACCGGTTCTAGGACCGCCGAGACGACCGGACCGCCGCCCCCGGGTCACCGGGGACGGCGGTCCGCCGCGTACCCGGGCCCTCTCGCGGCTCCTGCCGACCGGCCGGGCCCCACCGCCGGGACCCGGCCCGCCAAAACGCGGTCGCCCGGCGCCCGGCCGAAGCCGGACACCGGGCGACCGAGGCCCTGAGCTGCCGCTACTGCTGCTACTGGTGCTGCTTGACGGCCTTGTCGACCGGCTCGGTCTCCTTGACCTCGACCGGCTTGCGCAGCGCGATGTTCAGCTCGCGCAGGCGGGACTCCTCCAGGACGGTGGGCGCGCCCATCATCAGGTCCTGGGCGTTGCCGTTCAGCGGGAAGGCGATCGTCTCGCGGATGTTCGGCTCGTCGGCGAGCAGCATCACGATGCGGTCGACGCCCGGGGCGATGCCACCGTGCGGCGGGGCGCCGAGGCGGAAGGCCCGCAGCATGCCCGCGAACTCGCGCTCGACGGTCTCGGCCTCGTAACCGGCGATCTCGAAGGCCTTCAGCATGACCTCGGGCTCGTGGTTGCGGATGGCGCCGGAGGACAGCTCGATGCCGTTGCAGACGATGTCGTACTGCCAGGCCAGGATGTCGAGCGGGTCCTTCTCCTCCAGGTCCTTCATGCCGCCCTGCGGCATGGAGAAGGGGTTGTGCGAGAAGTCGATCTTGCCGGTCTCCTCGTCCTTCTCGTACATCGGGAAGTCGACGATCCAGCAGAAGCGGAAGACGTTCTCCTCGAACTGGCCCGCGCGCTTGGCCGCCTCGACGCGAACGCCCGACATGATCTTGGAGACCTCGTCGAACTCGCCCGCGCCGAAGAACACCGCGTGCCCGGCCGCCAGGCCCAGGCGCTCGGTGAGGACCTTGACGTTCTCCTCGGTGAGGAACTTGGCGATCGGGCCGGTCAGGGCGCCGTCCTCGCCGACGCGGACCCAGGCCAGGCCCTTGGCGCCGAGCGAGATCGCGTACTCGCCGAGGCCGTCGAAGAACTTGCGCGGCTGCGCGGCGGTGTCCGGGACGGCCAGCGCACGCACGTGCTTGCCGGCGAACGCCTTGAACTCCGAGCCCTCGAACACGTCGGTGATGTCGACGAGCTCCAGCTTGGCGCGCAGGTCGGGCTTGTCGTTGCCGTACTTCAGCATCGACTCGCGGAACGGGATCCGCGGGAACGGGGAGGTGACCTCGCGGCCGTTGCCGAACTCGGTGAAGAGCTCGGTCATCAGGCGCTCGATCGGCTGGAAGACGTCCTCCTGCTCGACGAAGGACATCTCGACGTCGAGCTGGTAGAACTCGCCCGGCGAGCGGTCGGCGCGGGCGTCCTCGTCGCGGAAGCAGGGCGCGATCTGGAAGTAGCGGTCGAAGCCGGAGATCATCAGCAGCTGCTTGAACTGCTGCGGTGCCTGCGGCAGGGCGTAGAACTTGCCCGGGTTCAGGCGGGACGGGACGACGAAGTCACGCGCGCCCTCGGGGGAGGTGGCGGTGAGGATCGGGGTCGCCATCTCGTTGAAGCCGAGGGCCACCATCTTCGAGCGGATCGAGGCGATCACGGCCGAGCGCAGCATGATGTTGCGGTGCATGCGCTCGCGGCGCAGGTCGAGGAAGCGGTACTCCAGGCGCCGCTCCTCGTTCACACCGTCCTCGGTGTTGATCGTGAAGGGCAGCGGGGCGGACGCGCCGAGCACCTCGACCTCGGAGACCTCGATCTCGATCTCGCCGGTCGGCAGCTCCGGGTTCACGTTGTCCGCGCCACGGGAGACGACCTTGCCGTCGATGCGGACGACGGTCTCCTTGGTGACGCTGCTCAGGGCCTCGTTCGCGGCGGTGCCGGGACGGGCGACGAGCTGCGTGATGCCGTAGTGGTCACGGAGATCGATGAAGAGGATGCCGCCCAGGTCTCGACGATTGTGCAGCCAGCCGCTCAGCCGGACGTCGGCGTTGACGTCGGAGGCTCGGAGCTCGCCGCACGTGTGGGACCTGTACCGATGCATCAGTCATCCAGTTCTTCGCGATACCAGGGTGGATTCAACCGTCCCAAGGTTACCGTCCGGGCGGGCCGCCGCGCGGGCGCGGCCGCAGCGGCCCCCCGCGGTGCCCCTGGCGGTGCCCGCGCGAGTGCCCCCGCGAGTGCCCGCAGAAGTGCCTGCGGGACTGCCTGCGGGAGTGCCCGGTGCGCGCCGCCGCGGACGCCCGCAAGAGCGCCCGTACGGGTACCGGCACGAGGGCCCGCGGCGGGTACCCGCACGACGGCCCGCCGCGGGTGCCCGTACGAGGCCGCCCGCGCGGGTGCCCGTACGAGCACCCGCGGCGGCGGGCGAACAGGCACCCCGGGCGGGTCACCTGTAAAGATGGCCGGGTGCGCACCGAGGATGTCCTGGCCGCCATCGCGACGGGTCTGTGGCGATGGGACAACGCCTCCGGGACGGTCACGCTCGACAGTGAGGCCGCCCGGCTGCTCGGGCTGCCCGCGGAGCCCGTTTCCCTGCCCGAGGTCGCCGTACGGTCCCGGTTCCACCCGGTGGACTGGAACGAGATCAACGGCATCGTGAACCTCGCCGTCGCCGAGGGCACCCTCGCCGAGGCCCGCCTGCGGATCATGGACGAGGACGGGCGCGTGCTGCGCACCGTGCGCAGCCGCTCCAAGCCGGTGGAGAACCGCAGCCCGGACGGCCGGGTCGACTACGAGCTGATCGGCACCATCCAGGAGATCGCCGAGCCGCAGCCCGGCACGACCGCCGTGCACACGCCGATCACCGGCGACTGGCGGCGCTCCCGCGAGGCGTTCCTGCTGGACGCGGGCCGGGCGCTGGCCGAGGCGCGGTCCACGGCGGAGGTGCTGCGGGTGGCGGCCTCGCTGTCCATGCCCGGGTTCAGCCCCGACGGGCTGGCCGTCTTCGGGGTGGCGGGCGAGCGGCTGTCGATCATCGGGCACCACGGGCACGGCCCGGGGGACGAGGGCCCCTTCACGGAGATGCGGATGGACACCGACTATCCGGCCGCGGAGGTCGTCCGCACCGGGCGGGCGATCTACCTGCCCTCCCCCGAGGACTACAAGCGGCGCTTCCCGGCCACCTGGCCGCTCGCCCAGCACTTCGGCCGGGTCTCCTGGGCGTTCCTCCCGCTGATCGTGGCCGGGCGGACCATGGGGGCCTGGATGGCCGCCTTCAAGCACCCGGTGTCCTTCTCCCCGGACGAGCGCTCCGTGCTGACCACGGTGGCCAGGATGCTGGCCCAGGCCCTCCAGCGGGCGGGCGTGGCCGAATCGGAACGGGAACTCACCACCGGCCTCCAGCGGTCGATGATGCCGCAGCTGGGCCCCGAGATCCCCGGCATGACCATCGCCGCGCGGTACGTCCCCACCGGTGGCGGGCTCCAGGTCGGCGGCGACTGGTACGACATGATCCCGCTCCCGTCCGGCCGGTTCGCCCTGGTCATCGGGGACGTTCAGGGGCACGACGTACGGGCCGCCGGGCTGATGGGCCAGCTGCGGATCGCCGTACGGGCCTACGCGTCCGAGGGCCACCGGCCCGACGCGGTGCTCTCGCGGGCCTCCCGCTTCCTCGCCGGGCTGTGCTCCTCGCAGGAGACCGACCCGGACACGGACGGGGGCCCCGACCCGGATTTCACCAGCCCGCGTTTCGCGACCTGCCTGTACGTGGAGTGCGACCCGGAGACGGGGATGCTGGAGGTGGCCCGCGCGGGGCACCCCGATCCGGCGGTCCGGATGACGGACGGGACCGTGCTGATGCGGCCCACGGCGGGCGGTCTGCCGCTCGGGATCGTCCCGGACACCCACTACCCCACGACCCGGTTCACCCTCGAACCCGGCGAGACGATGATGCTGTGCACCGACGGGCTCATCGAGACCGGCGGGCACGACCTGGACACGGGCTGGGCGCGGCTGCGGGCGATCCTGGAGTCCGAGAGCCACGAGACCGAGAGCCTGGAGAAGCTGGCCGACCTACTGGTCCAGGCCGTGCACGGACCGTCCTCGCACCACACCACCGGCCCGCTGGCCGACCGGCGGGAGGACGACATAGCCGTGGTCCTGCTCTGCCGCGAGGGCGCGGGCTGCGGCTGCGGGACCCCGCCGGCCCACCCGGTGCGGCCCGCCCGGCGCACGATGCTGACCGTGGCCCAGGCGGAGCCGGAGCGCATCTCGGGGGTGCGGCGGCAGATCGGGGAGCTGCTGCACGACTGGGCGGACCCCGAGCAGGTGGACTCGGCGGTGCTGATGGTGTCCGAGATGCTGACCAACGTACTGGTGCACACCGACGGCGACGCCGTGCTGGTCGCGGAGGCGGTGGGTGAGCTGGGCACCCGGCGGCTGCGGGTGGAGGTCGCGGACTCCAGCGACGAGCTGCCGCACAAACGGCACCCGGGCGAGATGGCGTCGAGCGGGCGCGGGGTGCTGCTGATGGAGATGCTGGCCGACTCGTGGGGCGTCGACCCCCGGGGCGAGGGCAAGTCCATCTGGTTCGAGCTGTACGAGCGGTCGAAGCCCGGCCCGGACTCCGCGCCGTCCCTGGAGGCCCTCGAAGCGCTGGACCCCCTGGCATCGCTTGAAGCGCTCGAATCCCTCGGCTCCCTCGACCCGCTGGAATCCGCCCCGGGTCCGGCGGGGTCCGCCGCGAGCTCCGGTGAATCCGGCCCGGACACCGCGGGAGCCGCACCGGACAGCGCCGTCTGAAGCCGTCGAGGGCCTCAGGCGCGGGACCACCTTCATCCCGCTGATCGACGCCGTCGGGCCGGGCGCGCACGACGAAGGCGCCGCCCGGGGACCGGGGGCGCCTTCGTCGAGGGGTGCGCGGGATCAGCGGGTGCGGGCCGTCGTGGGGACGGTGCCCAGGCGGCCGGCCTGGAAGTCGTCGAACGCCTGCTGGAGTTCGTGCTTGCTGTTCATCACGAACGGGCCGTAGTGCGCCATCGGCTCCCGGATCGGGCGGCCGCCGAGCAGGACGACCTCCAGGTCCGGGGCGTTGGAGTCCTGGGACTCGTCCGCGCGGACGGTCAGGGAGCCGCCCTCGCCGAACACCGCCGTCTGGCCCGTGTGCACGGGCCGGCGGTCCTCACCGACGGAGCCGCGCCCGGCCAGGACGTACGCGAGGGCGTTGAAGTCCTCGCGCCACGGCAGGGTGATCTGCGCGCCCGGGGTGATGGTCGCGTGGATCATCGTGATCGGGGTGTGGGTGATGCCCGGGCCCTGGTGGCCGTCGAGCTCACCGGCGATCACGCGGAGCAGCGAACCGCCGTCCGGGGTCGACAGCAGCTGCACCTGGCCGCCGCCGATGTCCTGGTAGCGCGGGGGCATCATCTTGTCGGAGGCGGGGAGGTTCACCCACAGCTGGAGGCCGTGGAAGAGCCCGCCCGAGACGACGAGGGACTCCGGCGGGGCCTCGATGTGCAGGAGGCCGGACCCGGCGGTCATCCACTGGGTGTCGCCGCCGTTGATGACTCCGCCGCCGCCGTTGCTGTCCTGGTGGACGAAGGTTCCGTCGATCAGGTAGGTGACGGTCTCGAAGCCGCGGTGGGGGTGCCAGGGGGTGCCCTTCGGCTCGCCCGGCGCGTACTCCACCTCACCCATCTGGTCCATCATGATGAACGGGTCGAGGTACTGGTAGTTGATCCCGGCGAACGCGCGGCGCACCGGGAACCCCTCGCCCTCGAAACCACCCGGGGCGGTCGTGACGGCCAGCACCTTGCGGGCGGCGGTCTCCTGGGCGGGCTCCGCGACGCGGGGGAGCGTCAACGGGTTCTCCACAGTCACTGCAGGCATGGTCGGAACCTCCTTCTGCGTCGAGTTTAGTTGAAACTCGAACTTTCTGCCACACCCGACAGAACAGCACTCCGCCCGATGTCATTCCCGCGTCAACCCGAGACCCGCTACCGGCGTCCTGGAAGGGGGCGAACGATCACCGAAGAAGCCAGGGGGCACCGGCCTTGAACAGCACTCTCGCGGGATTCCTGAAGTCCCTGGGCGCCTCGGCGGCGCTCACCGCACTCGGCTGGGGGGCCTGGCGGTGGGCCTCGACCGGCATGCCGCTGTCGCCGCAGCCGGGCTCGCCGTGGCCGTACCTGGCCACCTGGGGCGTGCTGTGCCTGGCGGGATGCCTGCTGATGCGGTGGACCGCCGCACGCGAGGAGGGCGAGGGCACCGACTACGCCGTCGCCGTCATCGCCTTCGCCGGCCTCCGGCTCTCCCTCGCCCACCGGCCCGGGCTCGCACTGCTGTGGACGTGCGCCGCCGCCGCACTGGCGGTCGCCGCGACGGCGGGCCTGCTGTGGCGCCGCTCCCGCCGCTCCCGCATCGGCTGAGGTACGCGAAAGAGCCCGCCCCCGCCGCGACAGGGCGGCGGGGGCGGGCTCCGAGGTCCTGCCGGCCGACTAGCCGTACATACGGCGCATCGCGAAGTCGACCATCTGCTCGACCGCCTTCGCGTCGAACACCATCCGGTGGTCGCCCTCCATGTCGAGGACGAAGCCGTACCCGGTCGGCAGCAGGTCGATCACCTCGGCGCCGGTGATCACGAAGTACTTGGACTCCTTGCCGGCGTACCGGCGGAGCTCCTTGAGCGTGGTGAACATGGGGATGACCGGCTGCTGCGTGTTGTGCAGCGCCAGGAACCCGGGAGTGTCACCGCGCGGGCAGTAGACCTTCGAGGTGGCGAAGATCTGCTGGAAGTCCTCGGCGGACAGCGACCCGGTCGTGAAGGCCCGCACCGCGTCGGCGAGCGACGGCGGCGAGGGCTCGGGGTACAGCGGCGGCTGCTGCGCGTAGCCCTGCTGGGGCGGGGCCTGCTGCGCGTAGCCCTGCTGCTGGGCGCCCGGAGTCTGGTCGTAGCCGTACATGCGGCCCACCCTACCGAGCGCCCGCCGCCCTACCGGCCGGTACCGGCCACCGCCGCCCGGCCGTCAACTGGGGGCGGCGTCAGCGGGACTCGTACCGGTCCTGCGCGTCGAGCACGTCGTCCGCGTACCGCGCGGCCCAGGCGCCCATGCCGCGCATCGGCGTGAGCAGCGCCGTACCGGCCTCGGTCAGGGCGTAGTCCACGCGCGGCGGGGCCTCGGCGTACGGGCGGCGTTCGACCAGGCCGTTGTACTCCAGCCTGCGCAGCGCCTCGTTCAGGACCTTCGGGCTGATCCCGCCGATCCGCGCCACCAGCGCGCGCGGCCGCATCGGGCCGGTCACGCCGAGCGTGAAGACCACGACGCTGTCCCAGCGGTTCGCCAGCACCTCGAAGGCGACGCGCGCCCGGCAGTCCGCCGTGTACGCGAGGTCCGGCAGGCCCGCGGCCGGATCGGGGAGCTTCTCCATGTCGCCATCCTGCACCCGCCGATGGACACCGGACGGTGTGCGTCGGCGTCCGTAGCGTCGGGCCACCGGACGGACCGGGCAGGACGAGCAGCACCCAAGGGGTACGAAGCGATGCGGATCGGTGTCATGGGTACGGGAGCGATGGCGGCGGCCCTGGGCGGCGCCTGGGCGCGGGCCGGGCACGAGGTGTTCGTCGGCGGCCGGGACGAGGCGGCCGCCGAGGCGCTGGCCCGGCGGATCGGGGCGGCCGGGTACGGGTCCCCGGCCCGGGCTGCGGAGTACGGGGAGGTGGCGCTGCTCGCGGTGCCGGCCGGTCAGGCTCCGGCACTCGCCCGGGAGCACGCCGGGGCGCTGGCCGGGCGGACGGTCGTGGACTGCACGAACCCCCTCGCCCCGGGCCCCGGCGGGGTGATGCTGACCACCGGCCCCGGGGAGAGCGTGGCCGCCCTGATCGGGGCCGCGGCGCCCGGCGCGCACGTGGTGAAGGCCTTCAACCTGGCCCACGTGAGCGTGTGGGAGCAGCCGGCGGGCGCCTTCGGCGGGACGCCGCCCGCGGTGCCGTTCTGCGCCGACGACGCGGGGGCGGCCGGGCGGGTCGTGGAGCTGATCACCGGGATGGGGTGGAGCCCGATGCCGGCGGGCGGGCTGGACCGGGCGGCGTACGTGGAGGCCACGGCCGCGTTCGTGATCGGCGTGTGGTGGGCGGGCGGCTCGCCGCGCCTGGCCTTCCCGGAGGCGCCCGGTTCCGGCGGCACTCCAGCGTCTCTGGCTTGATGCTGGTCACAGTCGTCAGCGAAGGGTTGATTCTTATTACCGACGGGTAGCATCATGACGTTACCGATTGGTATGTACGAGGAACCTGTCTCCCCGAGCCTTAACGGAGCCGTCGCCATGGGGCACTACAAGTCGAATCTCCGCGACATCGAGTTCAACCTCTTCGAGGTGCTCGGCCGCGACAAGCTGTACGGCACCGGTCCCTTCGAGGAGATGGACACCGAGACCGCCAAGAGCGTCCTGTCCGAGCTGGCCCGCCTCGCCGAGAACGAGCTGGCCGCCTCCTTCGAGGACGCCGACCGCAACCCGCCGGTGTTCGACCCGGCCACCAACACCGCGCCCGTCCCGGCCTCGTTCAAGAAGAGCTACCAGGCCTTCATGGACTCCGAGTACTGGCGGCTCGGCCTGCCCGAGGAGATCGGCGGCACCACCTCGCCCCGCTCCCTCATCTGGGGCTACGCGGAGCTGCTGCTGGGCGCGAACCCGGCCGTGTGGATGTACTCCTCCGGCCCGGCGTTCGCCGGCGTCCTCTTCGAAGAGGGCAACGAGGCGCAGAAGAAGATCGCCGAGATAGCGGTCGAGAAGCAGTGGGGCTCCACCATGGTCCTCACCGAGCCGGACGCCGGCTCGGACGTGGGCGCCGGCCGCACCAAGGCCGTCAAGCAGGAGGACGGCTCCTGGCACATCGAGGGCGTGAAGCGCTTCATCACGTCCGGCGAGCACGACATGTCGGAGAACATCCTCCACTACGTCCTCGCCCGCCCCGAGGGCCACGGCCCGGGCACCAAGGGCCTGTCCCTCTTCCTCGTCCCGAAGTTCCACTTCGACTGGGAGACCGGCGAGCTGGGCGAGCGCAACGGCGTGTACGCGACGAACGTCGAGCACAAGATGGGCCTCAAGGCCTCCAACACGTGCGAGATGACCTTCGGCGACCAGCACCCCGCCAAGGGCTGGCTGATCGGCGACAAGCACGACGGCATCCGCCAGATGTTCATGATCATCGAGTTCGCCCGCATGATGGTCGGCACGAAGGCCATCGCGACGCTCTCCACCGGCTACCTGAACGCGCTGGAGTACGCCAAGGAGCGCGTGCAGGGCCCGGACCTGGCCAACTTCATGGACAAGACGGCCCCCAAGGTCACCATCACGCACCACCCCGACGTGCGCCGCTCGCTCATGACGCAGAAGGCGTACGCCGAGGGCATGCGCGCCCTGGTGCTGTACACCGCCTCCGTCCAGGACGAGATCCAGGTCAAGCAGGCCGCGGGCGAGGACGCCTCCGCCCTCGTCGGCCTGAACGACCTGCTCCTGCCGATCGTGAAGGGCTACGGCTCGGAGAAGTCCTACGAGCAGCTCGCGCAGTCGCTGCAGACCTTCGGCGGTTCCGGTTACCTCCAGGAATACCCGATCGAGCAGTACATCCGCGACGCCAAGATCGACACCCTCTACGAGGGCACCACGGCGATCCAGGGCCAGGACTTCTTCTTCCGGAAGATCGTCCGCGACCAGGGTGCCTCCCTGAACGTCCTCTCCGAGACGATCAAGAAGTTCCTCGCCGAGGCCGTCGGCGGCGACGACCTCGCCCCGGCCCGCGACGCGCTCGCCAAGGCCGCCGTGGACCTCGAGGCCATCGTCGGCCAGATGATCGTCGACCTCACCGCCACCGGCGAGGACGTCAAGAACATCTACAAGGTGGGTCAGAACACCACCCGCCTGCTGATGGCCTCCGGCGACGTGGTCGTCGGATACCTGCTGCTCAAGGGCGCGGCCGTGGCCGCCGAGAAGCTGGCGGGCGCCTCCGCGAAGGACGTCCCCTTCTACACGGGCAAGATCGCCGCCGCGAAGTTCTTCGCGTCGCAGATCCTCCCGGGCGTCTCGGTCCAGCGCGCGCTGGCCGAGTCCGTCGACAACTCCCTCATGGAGCTCGACGAGGCCGCCTTCTAGTGCGCACGCGGTGTGCGTAAGCGGCTAGGGCCGGACCCTCCAGGGGGTCCGGCCCTAGCCCGTGCAGGGCCGCGGTTCTCCCGTTGTCGGTCGTTCATGGGACGCTCGTAGGCATGAGTCCACAGGATCAGCACAGCAGCAGGGGGTACTCCGTCCCCACCGGGCGGCCGTACGCCCTCAAGGAGCTGCAGGCGACCCTGGGCAGCCTCGGCGACCACATGCGGGAGCTCTACGACGGCGCGCACCCCGCCGAGTACGACGGCGTCGCCGACGCCCTCTACATCGCCTTCCAGACCGCCGCCGGCCTGGCGCCCGCCAAGAGCTACACCGGCTGCCCCGAGCACCCCAACGGCGCCCTCGATCCCGAGGCCCCCGACGGCTGGGGCCGCTGCCTGATCTGCAACGACCGGCGGCGCCTGGGACTGCGCGGACAGGGCGGCCGGACCGGCGCCCCGGCCCCCGCCACGGGCGAGCAGCGGCGGCTGGGCTACCCCGTGCCGGAGCCCCCGTACACCCATGACGCACTGCGCGCCCTCCTCCGTACGATCGAGGACCGGCGCTTCCACCTCGGCCTGTCCTCCCCCGCGGAGGACTTCGTCCGGATGGCCGACGACCTGCACCGCGCCTTCATCGTGGCCCGGGAACTGTCCCGGCCGCGCAACGCCTCCGGCTGCTCCGAGCACCCCGGCGCGCCGATCGACCCCGATGCCCCGCCCGGCGAGGCCTGTATCTTCTGCGCCGGACGCAAGAGACGCGCGCAGCGCCCGGCACAGACCCCCGAGATGCTCCCGCGCATCCGACGGGGCGAGCGCCGGCAGCTCCACCGCAGATTCGAGCGTCCGCCGGGCTGAAGACGACGGGATCGCGGGCCACACACCCCGCGCCGCCCTGACCTTTTGCTATCCGCCGCAGTCCGGCCATGGCGAACACGACCGTCGTTAAGGTGAACCACATGAGCTCTCCCGCCCGCTTCGACCGCGGCCACACCGACGATCTGATGACCTTCCTGACGGCCAGTCCGTCGCCGTACCACGCCGTGGCCAATGCGGCCGAGCGGCTGGAAAAGGCAGGCTTCAGGCAGTTGTCGGAGTCGGACGCCTGGGACTCGGGCACGGGAGGCAGGTTCGTACTCCGCGGCGGCGCGCTCATCGCCTGGTACGTGCCGGAGGGCGCGACCGCGCACACCCCCTTCCGCATCATCGGCGCGCACACCGACTCCCCGAACCTCCGGGTCAAGCCGCTTCCTGACATGGGCTCACAGGGCTGGCGGCAGATCGCGGTCGAGATCTACGGGGGTCCCCTGCTCAACACCTGGCTGGACCGGGACCTCGGCCTGGCCGGGCGGCTGACCCTGCGGGACGGCAGCGAGCGCCTGGTGAACGTGGACCGCGCGCTGCTGCGCGTCCCGCAACTCGCCGTGCACCTGGACCGGTCGGTGAACACCGACGGGCTCAAGCTGGACAAGCAGCGGCACATGCAGCCGATCTGGGGGCTGGGCGACATCCGCGAGGGCGATCTGATCGCGTTCCTGGAGGAGGAAGAGGGGCTGCCGCAGGGCTCGGTGGCGGGCTGGGACCTCATGGTCCACTCGATCGAGCCGCCGTCCTACCTCGGCCGCGACCGCGAGCTGCTGGCCGGCCCCCGGATGGACAACCTGCTGTCGGTGCACGCCGGAGTCGCGGCGCTGGCCGCCGTGGCGGGCACGGAGGGGCTGGAGCACATCCCGGTGCTGGCCGCGTTCGACCACGAGGAGAACGGCTCGCAGTCGGACACGGGCGCCGACGGGCCGCTGCTGGGCAACGTGCTGGAACGTTCAGTCTTCGCGCGCGGGGGTTCGTACGAGGACCGGGCACGGGCCTTCGCGGGCACCATCTGCATCTCCTCGGACACCGGGCACGCCGTGCACCCCAACTACGGCGAGCGGCACGACCCGACGCACCACCCGCGCGCCAACGGCGGCCCGATCCTCAAGGTCAACGTCAACCAGCGGTACGCGACGGACGGCAGCGGGCGCGCGGTGTTCGCGGGCGCCTGCGAGCGGGCCGGGGTGCCGTGGCAGACCTTCGTCTCCAACAACTCGATGCCCTGCGGTACGACGATCGGCCCGATCACGGCCGCGCGGCACGGCATCCAGACCGTGGACATCGGCGTGGCGATCCTGTCGATGCACAGCGCCCGCGAACTGTGCGGCGCGGACGACCCGTACCTGCTGGCCAACGCCCTGGTGGCCTTCCTGGAGGGCTGACCGCTCCCTCTCCTGCGCCTGCGGGAAGACCCCGCCCCGGACCAGTCCGGGGCGGGGTCTTTCGCGTGCCGCGGAATACGCGTACCGCGGGAATGGCGTGGCGGGAGGCGGCTAGGGGATCTAGTCTAGAACCTAGAGGTCCTAGGAAAGGAACCACGGTCATGCCCGCCCAGACGCTCAAGGTCCCCGGCGCCACCCTCCACTACGAGACGCGCGGCTCCGGCCCCGTCCTGCTGCTCCTGCCCGGAGGCGGCGGCGACGCCGCCCAGTGGGATCCGCTGGCGGACACCCTCGCCGCGCACTTCACGGTGGTGGCGTACGACCCGCGCGGCAAGTCCCGCAGCCCGCTGGACGGACCGGTCGAGGACCAGAGCCCGGCCGTGCAGAGCGCGGACGCGGCCCTGCTGCTGGCGGCCGTCACCGACGAACCGGCGTACGTGTTCGGCATGAGCAGCGGGGCGATCGTCTCGGTGGACCTGTTGCAGCGCCGGCCGGACCGGGTGCGGCGGGTCGTCGCCCACGAACCGCCGCTGGTGGGCCTGTTGCCCGACGCGGAGGAGCACCGGCGGTTCTTCGGGTCGGTGGTGGAGGCGTACCGCGAGCGGGGGATGGAAGCGGCCATGGCCGTGATGGCCGCGGGCACCGGCGGCGGGCGGCCGGCGGCCGAGGGCGCGGCGGGCGCGGCGGCCAACGGGGGCGCGGAGGGTGCGGAGGGTGCGGAGGCCGCGGAGGCCGCGGAGGCCGCGGAGGCCACCAGGGCCGTGAAGGCCGTGACGGCCGTGAAGGCCGTGACGGCCGTGAAGGCCGTGACGGCCGTGAAGGCCGTGACGGCCGTGAAGGCCGTGACGGCCGTGAAGGCCGTGACGGCCGTG